>DETV01000067.1:19747-76002 GCA_002361775.1 Eubacterium sp. UBA3279 | reverse complement strand
CGCTTGACCAACGAACCTTGCCTGGGTATAATACTACATCTTTAGAGAAAAAGCAAGTAGTATTTGTAAAAAAATAAAAATTTAATATAAAGGAGGCGATTGGTATGAAAGAAAAATCATGGAAAGTAATGGGGCTACTTTTGACTTCGGTATTGTTTTTGGGAGGTTGTGGCGCTTCGGACAAAAGTACAGCGCAAACAGAAAGTTTCAGTATGGCAAATACTGCGTCTGCAGATTACGGAGAAGGATGGGAGACGGCTATGGATACCAGTGGAGATGAAAAAGCGGAAGAAGTGTCTCCGGAGATGGCGGCAGAGGAAGCTGGTACAGAGGAAGCTTTATCGGAAAAAGATCTTTCTTCCCGAAAGTTAATTAAAAGGGTTTCCCTGTCTATGGAAACAAAGTCTTTTGATACAATGAAACAGAAAATGGAGGAAGCGATCACTTCCTGCGGCGGTTACATAGAAGCTTCCAGTTTTGATGATCCCCAGGGGGGAGATTATTATCGTTACTATTCTATTACTGCCAGAATTCCTTCTGAAAAACTGGACAGTTTCGTTTCAGAGGCGGGAAGTCTGGGAACGGTGACAAATAAATCAGAAAATGTAGAAGATGTAACCTTGGATTATGTGGATAAAACTGCATATAAAGAATCTCTTCAGGTGGAATATGAAAGGGTAATGGAATTGCTGGAAGAAGCAGAAGATCTGGAACAGATTCTTGCTCTGGAATCAAAATTATCCCAGCTCCGGTATGAAATCAACAGCTATGAATCTCAGCTTCGCACCTATGATAATCTGATAGATTACAGTACGGTAAATATTTATATTTCAGAAGTGGAATATGAACAGAAGGCGGAGGATACCATAGGAAGCAGAATCAGCAATGGTTTTACATCCAGTTTATATACAGTGAGAGACTTCTTTGTGAATCTGTTTGTGGGAATTATTGCGAATCTTCCTGTAATAATTCTTGTGGGAATTGTGGCTGCTCTTTGTGTGACGGCAGTGTCAAAATTATGGAAACGAAAGAAGAAGAGAAAACAGGAAAGACAGGAAAAACAGGAACAGAAAGAAAGTAAAAAAGAATGAGAAAGATAAGAGTCTTCCGCAGGTTTCTGTGGAAGATTCTTATTTTTCGTTTGGCTTTTTTTTGAAACTGTGTTATAATAGCGGCAGTTTTCGGCAAAAACAGGTTTTCGATCAGTGAGGACTATAAAATGAAACAGAAATTAATAGCAATAGATTTAGATGGTACTTTGTTGAGGGATGACTGCAGTATTTCAGAAAAAAACAGGCAGGCAATCCTTAAAGTGATGGAGCAGGGACATCTGGTTGTTCCCTCCACGGGACGAAGCTACAGAAACAGTAGATTTGTATTGGAAGATTTTCCCGCAATGCCTTATTATATCAATGCGAATGGAACTACAGTAACAGCAGGAGAGGGAGAAAAACTGGTATTTTCCCATCAGATTCCTGTAGATACCGGATGTAATATTTATCGTATTGTGAGAGAATATCCTGTCTTTATCGAGTTATATCATGGTCAGGATGCCTATGATAGCTATGAGGGGTGCGACTACATGGAGCAAAGCGGCTGCATGGGTTCTTACCGGGAGCAGCTTTTGAAAACAAACATTCATATGTCAAATCTGGATAATTTTGTGTTAGAAGAAAAAAATCCTATCAGTAAATTTCATATTATGTGCGTTTCTCTGGAAGATAAAAAAGAATTGATGGAACGGCTGTCAAAAATTCCCGGAGTTTATCCGATTTCCACAGCCTCTCACAATATTGAAATTGCCGATGCCCATTGGAGTAAGCGAGATGGGCTGAAATGGCTTTGCAATAAGATCGGTTTTTCACCAGAACAGGTGATCGCTTTGGGAGATAGTGACAACGATTACGATGGAATGTGCTGGGCAGGCGTGGGAGTGGCCATGGAAAATGCATCTCCCCGGGTGAAAAAAGCAGCAGATTTTGTGACAAAGTCTAATGAACAGGATGGAGTAGCCTGGGCATTGGAGCAGTTAATAATAGGAAGGTGACAGGTTTTATGGCGAAGAAAAACACATATGATGCCAGCAGTATTTCGGTGCTGGAAGGTCTGGAAGCAGTGCGGAAACGTCCGGGAATGTATATCGGAAGTGTTTCCAGAAAAGGTCTGAATCATTTGATTTATGAGATCGTAGATAATGCGGTGGATGAACATCTGGCCGGGTATTGTGATTATATCCAGGTGATTTTGGAAAAAGACGGTTCCTGTACGGTCATTGATAATGGGCGGGGAATTCCTGTGGGAATGCACGAAAAAGGGATGTCAGCAGAACGTCTTGTATTTACTACCCTTCATGCGGGAGGAAAATTTGATAATGAGTCTTATAAAACCAGCGGCGGTCTGCATGGAGTTGGTTCGTCTGTGGTAAATGCCCTTTCTACTTATATGGATGTGAAGGTAAGCGTGGATGGTTACGTGCATCACGATCATTTTGAACGGGGGATTCCCACCATTGAGCTGGAAGACGGACTTCTTCCAAAACTTGGAAGAACGAAAGAAACGGGAACCTGCGTGAATTTCCTGCCGGATCCTGAAATTTTCGAAGTGACAAAATTTGCAGAGACAGAAGTGAAAAGCCGTCTTCATGAAACTGCGTATCTGAATCCCAAACTGACCATACATTTTGAGGACAGAAGGCAGACAGAGACAGAGAGTATTGATTATCATGAACCGGAAGGAATTATTGGGTTTGTGAGAGATCTGAACAGAAAAAAGGAAACTCTCCATGAACCGGTATATTTTTCCGGTGAGAGTGAAGGAATCACTGTAGAAGTGGTTTTCCAGTATATAAATGAATTTCATGAAAATGTGCTGGGATTTTGTAATAATATTTATAACGCCGAGGGCGGTACCCATCTGACCGGTTTTAAATCCATGTTTACTACTGTGATGAATAATTATGCCCGGGAACTGGGGATTTTGAAAGAAAAAGATGCGAATTTTACAGGAGCGGATATTCGAAATGGAATGACGGCAGTTATTTCCATCAAACATCCGGCGCCCCGGTTTGAAGGACAGACAAAAACAAAACTGGATAATCAGGATGCGGCAAAAGCGGCTTCCAAGGTCACCGGTGATGAGATCACTCTGCATTTTGACAGAAATCTGGACGATCTGAAAACAGTGCTTTCCTGCGCAGAGCGGTCAGCAAAAATCAGAAAAACAGAAGAGAGAACAAAAACCAATCTTCTTACCAAGCAGAAATACTCTTTTGATTCCAATGGTAAGCTGGCAAACTGTCTGAAAAAAGATCCGAAACAATGTGAAATCTTTATTGTAGAGGGAGATTCTGCCGGGGGTTCTGCAAAAACAGCAAGAAACCGGGACTATCAGGCGATTTTGCCAATCCGGGGAAAAATATTGAACGTGGAGAAAGCTACGATAGATAAAGTGCTGGCAAATGCTGAAATAAAAACTATGATCAATGCTTTTGGATGTGGTTTTTCAGAAGGCTATGGAAATGATTTTGATATTACAAAACTCCGGTATGATAAAATTGTGATCATGGCAGATGCGGATGTGGATGGCGCACATATTTCCACGCTGTTGTTAACATTGTTTTATCGGTTTATGCCGGAGCTGATCTATGAAGGTCACGTGTATATCGCCATGCCTCCTTTGTATAAAGCTATTCCTGCCAAGGGAAAGGAGGAGTATCTTTATGATGATAAAGCATTGGAAAAATACAGAAAAACCCACAAAGGCTCATTTACGTTGCAAAGATATAAGGGTCTGGGAGAAATGGATGCCCAGCAGTTGTGGGAAACCACTCTGGATCCGGAGACAAGAATTCTGAAGAGAGTAGAGATTGAAGATGCAAGAATGGCTTCTGAAGTGACGGAAGTGCTTATGGGAACAGACGTACCGCCGAGAAAAGCATTTATTTACCGCCATGCGCAGGATGCTCAGTTAGATATATAAGAAAGTGAGAGAATTATGGAAGGACAGATTATCAGAACCGAATATTCGGAACTTATGCAGAAATCCTATATTGATTATGCCATGAGTGTTATTGTATCCAGAGCGCTTCCGGATGTACGGGACGGCTTAAAACCGGTACAAAGAAGAACTCTGTATGATATGTATGAACTGGGAATCCGTTACGACAGACCCTATAGAAAATGCGCCCGTATCGTGGGAGATACCATGGGTAAATACCATCCTCACGGGGACAGTTCTATCTATGACGCGCTGGTGGTGATGGCACAGGATTTCAAGAAAGGACAGCCACTGGTGGATGGTCACGGGAATTTTGGCTCCATAGAAGGAGATGGCGCGGCGGCCATGCGATATACGGAAGCCAGACTGGAAAAAATCACCCAGGAAGTATATCTTTCTGATATGGATAAAAATGTGGTGGACTTTGTACCTAATTTTGACGAGACAGAAAAAGAGCCGGAGGTACTTCCGGTGCGTATTCCCAACCTGCTGTTAAATGGGGCGGAGGGAATTGCAGTCGGTATGGCTACCAGTATTCCGCCTCACAATCTGGGCGAGATCGTAGATGCGGTAAAAGCATATATGAAAAATAACGATATCACAGTAAAGGGTCTGATGAAATATATCAAAGGACCGGATTTTCCCACCGGAGGTATTGTTACAAATAAAGATGAACTTCTGAAAATTTACGAGACAGGAACAGGAAAAATCAAACTTCGTGGCAAAGTGGAAGTGGAAAAATTAAAAGGGGGAAAAGTGAATCTGGTGATCACGGAGATCCCCTATACCATGATGGGAGCAAATATCGGGAAATTTTTAAATGATGTGGCAGCTTTGGTGGAATCTAAAAAGACATCTGATATTATAGATATTTCCAATCAGTCATCCAAAGAAGGAATCCGTATTGTGCTGGAACTGAAAAAAGGCGCCGATGTGGAAAATCTGAAAAATATGCTCTACAAAAAGACCCGTCTGGAAGATACTTTCGGTGTAAATATGCTGGCGGTGGCAGACGGAAGACCGGAGACTTTGAGTCTGAAGCAGGTTATCGAGCATCATGTGGAGTTTCAGTTTGAGGTATGTACCAGAAAATACAGAACACTGCTGGATAAGGAACTGGAAAAGAAAGAGGTACAGGAAGGACTTATTAAAGCCTGTGATGTGATTGATCTAATCATTGAAATTCTGAGAGGAAGTAAGAATCAGAAACAGGTAAAAGACTGTCTTACTCTGGGAATCACAGAAGGAATTCGGTTTAAGACAAAGACCAGCGAAAAAGCGGCAAAAAAATTGCAGTTTACCCAAAGACAGGCAACGGCGATTCTTGAAATGCGTCTGTATAAACTGATTGGTCTGGAAATTGAAGCATTGTTGGAAGAACATGAAGCTACGCTGAAAAACATTGCGAATTACGAGGATATTTTGAATAATTACGATTCCATGGCTCAGGTGGTGATGGAGGATCTGGAAAAAACAAAAAAAACATATGGCAGAAAAAGACGGACTGTGATAGAAAATGCAGAAGAGGCTGTATTTGAAGAAAAGAAAATTGAAGAAATGGAAGTCTGTTTCCTTATGGACCGGTTTGGATATGCAAAAACCATGGATAAAAACATCTATGAGAGAAATAAAGAAACAGTACATGAGGAATATAAATATGTGTTTACCTGTATGAATACGGATAAAGTCTGTCTGTTTACCGATAAAGGACAGATGCATACGGTGAAACTTCTGGATCTGCCCATGGCAAAGCTGAGAGACAAGGGAACTCCGGTGGATAATGTAAGTAATTATTCCAGCGCTCAGGAGAGAATTTTATATGTGGCAGCAATGGAAAGTGTAAAAAACAGTGTTCTGATGTTTGTCACGAAAAAAGGAATGACAAAGCAGGTAAAAGGAGAAGAATTCGACGTGGTAAAACGTACCATTGCTTCTACCAAACTGGGAGAGGATGATGAAGTGATCATGGTACAGCAGTGCGATACGATGGATTATCTGGTGCTGCAGAGTAAGGACGGATATTTCCTGAGATTTTTAAAAGAGGAAGTTCCTGAGAAAAAGAAAGCGGCTGTAGGCGTAAGAGCCATGAAAATGGCAGATACGGATTATCTGGAAAATGCTTATCTGGTGGAAAGCCGGATGGAATATAGTGTGGAATATAAGGGAAAACAGATGACCCTGAATAAAGTGAAGCTGGGAAAACGGGATACGAAAGGAACAAAGGTACGAATCTGAGTGGAGAAGAGAATAGGCGCCATACTTTTGGCGGCAGGAAACAGTACCCGGTTCGGCTCTAATAAATTGCTTTGCAAAATACAGGGAAAACCAATGGTACAGCTTGCCATGGAGAAAATTTTGAAAGTTCCCTTTGAGGAGAGGGTGATCGTTACCCAATATAAAGAGGTGGAAAGGCTGGCAGAAGCGATGGGGATTTCTCGGGTTAGAAATGAAAATCCGGAAAAGGGAATTTCCCATTCCATCCGGCTGGGAATCCAGGCAGAATCACAAATGGATGGCTGGATGTTTCTGGTATGCGATCAGCCCTGGATTTCTTCTTATACAATAGAAAAACTCCTGAGAGAATATCAGGAAGGAGAAAAAGGGATTGGAGCAGTACGGTGGGAAGATAAAATTGGCAATCCTGTGATCTTTTCCAAAAAATACAGGAAAGATCTGGAACAGCTTGCAGGAGACCGGGGAGGAAAGAAAATCCTTTTGTCTCACATAGAAGATGTGTTATTTATAGAAACGGATGAAATGGAACTGAAGGATTTGGATGTACCCATGTGAAATCATAACAGTTCAGTTTGCGCCATTCGTTCAGTGTACGGTTGAACTGTTGCATGAAATCCAAGAAAATAAGGATTTCAGGCTTGCATTTTACTGCAAAGAGTGTTATGATGCTAATGATATATGATTACTAGATTAAGAGTGGGCGCTATGTCCACTCTTCTTTATGTCATAGGAAAGTGTTTTTCCTGGCGTATAAGAAAGTAAAGGTGGTGAGAAGATGAGCATAAGAGAGCAATACGAGCAGAAAGCAGAAGCGATGGCAGAGCCTATAGTTACAGGGCATGGCTTTGAACTGGTGGATGTGGAGTATGTGAAGGAAGCAGGCACCTGGTATTTGAGACTGTATATTGATAAAGAAGGCGGAATTACCATTGATGATTGCGAGACGGTCAGCAGAGAATTCAGTGATAAACTGGATGAGGAAGATTTTATTCAGGATGCTTATATTATGGAAGTCAGTTCTCCGGGGCTGGGCAGACCATTGAAGAAAGAGAAGGATTATCAAAGAAGTCTGGGAAAAGAGATAGAGATTCGTACCTATCGTCCCATTGACAAACAGAAAGAATTCTTCGGTATTCTCACTGCATATGATGAAAAACAAGTGACTATCACTCTGGAAAATCAGGAAACCAGGGTATTTCAGAAAGCAGAGATCGCACTGATCCGACTTGCTTTTGATTTTTAAGGAGGACAAAGATAAAAATGAACACAGAATTAATGGAAGCATTAAATATTCTGGAAAAGGAAAAAGGTATCAGCAAAAGCATTCTGCTGGAGGCAATTGAACAGTCTCTGATTCAGGCATGTAAGAACCATTTCGGAAAAGCAGATAATGTAAAGGTAAGTATTGACCCTGAAACTTGTGATTTTGGCGTATATGCTGAAAAAACAGTGGTAGAGGTTGTGGAAGATCCTGTACTGGAGATCAGCCTTGCAAATGCAAAGATGATGGATTCCAAATATGATCTGGGCGATGTGGTTCAGGTTCCTATTCAGTCCAAACAGTTTGGCCGTATCGCTACACAGAACGCAAAGAATGTTATTCTTCAGAAAATCAGAGAAGAAGAAAGAAGAGCGCTGTGTGATGAATATTATCAGAAAGAACGAGATGTGGTTACTGGTGTGGTACAGCGTTATCTGGGAAGAAATGTGAGCATTAACCTGGGTAAGGTGGATGCGATCCTGAATGAAAACGAGCAGGTGAAAGGGGAAGTATTCCGCCCCACAGAAAGAATCAAGCTGTATGTTCTGGAAGTAAAAGAAACACCAAAAGGACCGAAGATCCTTGTGTCAAGAACTCATCCGGAACTGGTAAAACGTCTCTTTGAATCAGAAGTGACAGAAGTAAAAGACGGAATTGTGGAAATTAAGAGTATTGCCAGAGAGGCAGGTTCCAGAACTAAAATCGCAGTATGGTCCAACGATCCGGATGTAGATGCAGTGGGAGCTTGCGTAGGTATCAACGGTGCCAGAGTTAACGCTATTGTCAATGAGCTTCGGGGTGAAAAAATCGATATCATCAACTGGGATGAGAATCCGGCACTTCTTATTGAGAATGCACTGAGTCCTGCAAAGGTTATTTCTGTTATGGCTGATCCGGATGAAAAGACAGCTCTGGTAATCGTTCCTGATTATCAATTATCTCTGGCTATTGGCAAGGAAGGACAAAATGCCCGTCTGGCAGCCCGTCTGACCGGATTCAAGATCGATATCAAGAGTGAAACACAGGCAAGAGAAGCCGGAGATTTTGAATACTACCAGGACGAAGAAGGCTACGAGGAAGCAGCAAGCCAGGAAGATGTTCAGGAAGAACATGTACAGGAGCCTGAGGTACCGGAAGAATCAGAAGAATAATCTGCAAGGCGGTAGAGAGTATGGGAAATGTAAAAAAAATACCCCTGCGAAAATGTATCGGCTGCAATGAAATGAAAAATAAAAAAGAAATGATGCGTGTTTTAAAAACCACGGAGAATGAAATTGTCCTGGATACCACCGGGAAAAAGAACGGACGGGGCGCTTATCTTTGCTTTTCCAGAGAATGTCTGCAAAAAGCAATGAAAAACAAAGGTCTGGAACGTTCTCTGAAAATGCCGATCCCGCAGGAGGTTTACGAGAACCTGGAAAGGGAGCTGGATATTATTGAACAAAAATAAAGTATTATCACTGATCGGTCTTTCTATGAAAGCCGGGAAGATCGCAAGTGGAGAATTCGCAACGGAAAAAGCTGTAAAGACAGGTAAGGCATATCTGGTGGTAGTGGCAGCGGAAGCTTCTGAAAACACAAAAAAGAAATTTCGCAATATGTGTGACTATTATCAGGTTCCTTTCTACGAATTTGGTGAGAAGACAGAACTTGGCGGAGCAATAGGAAAGGAATTTCGGGCATCTTTGGCCGTTACGGATGCCAATCTTGCATCAGCGCTGGAAAAGCAGTTAACGATGGCATGAGTAAAGAAAGGTTGGTGGTAAAATGCCAAAACTTAGAATTTATGAAATTGCACAGGAAATAAACAAAACAAACAAAGAGGTATTAGATTTTTTGAAGGAGAAAAATATAGAAGTTAAAAGTCATATGAGTACATTAGAAGAAAGAGAAGAAAAAATGGTACGAGATGCTTTTTCCGGTAAAAAAGAGGATAAAGCAGAAGGAAAAGAACAAAATAACGGAGAGGATAAGAAAGCAGGGGATCGCCCGAAAAAGAAATCAAATCTGATTCAGGTGTTCCGTCCGCAAAATGCTATGACTCAGGAAGGAAAGAATTTTAGAAGAAATAAACCGGCGCAGCAGGGAAATAACCGCCCTCAGCAGAATAAAAATCAGGAAACAGCAGGAAAAACTCCGATGCAGAAACCGGCTGGAGGAACAGTAAAAGCGCAGGAGGCAGGAAATACACAGGAAGTATCCCGTCAGAAACCGCAGAATCAGAATCGTCAGGATGGACAGAATAAGCGGTTTAACAGTGACAGAAGAGAAGGTCAGGATGGTCGCAGAACAGATGGGGGAAGAAATAACGAAGGCCGCCGCTTTGACAGCAACAGAAATAATGAAGGCCGCCGTTTCGATAACAACAGAAATGACGGACAGGGAAGAAGTCAGGGACGTCCTCAGTCCGGTCAGGATGGCCGCAGAACAGACGGAGGAAGAAATAACGAAGGCCGCCGTTTTGACAACAACAGAAATAACGAAGGCCGTCGCTTCGATAACAACAGAAACGGTATGAACCGGGATGGAAGAGACAGAGACGGAAGAGAAAACAATGGCCGGAGAAATGACCGGAGAGATTCCAGACCTTCTTCTGTAGATACCATGGATCTGGGACTGGCAAGAAAGCCGGTAAGAGATGTAAAGAGTAAAGAAAAAGATAAAGAAAAAGAGCGGGAAAGAGAAGAAAAGAAGACTCAGGACAGAAGAAGCGGCCAGGGTGGCAATCGCCCGAATCAGGGACGCCGTCCAAACCAGAGACTTCCGAAAGCTCTGCAGAAACCAGTTCGTCCTCAGCCCAAGGAAGAAAAGAAGGAAGAAGTAAAGGAAATCGTAATTCCGGAGAAACTTACTATTCGTGAACTGGCAGAAAAAATGAAAATGCAGCCGTCTGTGATCGTTAAAAAACTGTTCATGGAAGGTGTTATGGTTACTGTGAATCATGAAATTGATTTTGAAAAAGCACAGGAGATCGCTCTGGAATTTGATATTATTGCAGAACAGGAAGAAAAGGTGGATGTAATCGAGGAACTTCTGAAAGAGGAAGAGGAGGATGAATCCACATTGGTTCCAAGACCTCCGGTAGTCTGCGTTATGGGTCACGTTGACCATGGTAAAACTTCCCTTCTGGATGCTATCAGAAAAACAAATGTGACAGACCGTGAAGCGGGTGGTATTACTCAGCATATCGGAGCTTATGTGGTTTCTATCAAAGGACAGAAAATCACATTCCTGGATACACCGGGACATGAGGCATTTACCGCTATGCGTATGCGTGGAGCAAATGCGACAGATATCGCTGTTCTGGTAGTTGCGGCAGACGATGGTGTTATGCCTCAGACTGTGGAAGCGATCAACCATGCAAAAGCAGCAGGAGTGGAAATCATTGTTGCCATCAACAAAGTTGATAAACCAAGCGCAAACATTGAAAGAGTAAAACAGGAATTATCCGAGTATGAGCTGATTCCGGAAGACTGGGGCGGAAGCACAATTTTCGTACCGGTTTCTGCAAAAACTCATGAAGGTATTGAAGACCTTCTGGAGATGATCCTGCTTACCTCAGAAGTATGTGAATTAAAAGCAAATCCAAAGAGAAGAGCAAGAGGTCTTGTCATTGAGGCTCAGCTTGACAAAGGTAAAGGTCCGGTAGCAACGATCCTGGTTCAGAAGGGAACCCTTCGTGTGGGAGATTTTATTGCAGCAGGAGCTTCTTCCGGTAAAGTACGTGCTATGATGGACGACAAGGGACGTCGTGTAAAAGAGGCAGGTCCGTCCACCCCAGTGGAAATCCTTGGTCTTTCTGACGTACCGAATGCAGGCGAAGTACTGGTAGCAACAGAAAATGATAAAGAAGCAAAACATTTTGCTGCTACTTTTGTATCAGAAAATAAAAACAAACTTCTGGAAGAGACAAAAGCAAAAATGTCTCTGGATGATCTGTTTAACCAGATCCAGGAAGGTAATCTGAAAGAATTAAATATTGTAGTAAAAGCTGACGTTCAGGGATCTGTAGAAGCTGTAAAACAGAGTCTTGTAAAATTGTCCAATGAAGAAGTTGTGGTTAAGATCATTCATGGCGGCGTGGGCGCGATCAATGAATCTGACGTTACCCTGGCTTCTGCATCCAATGCGATCATCATTGGTTTCAATGTAAGACCGGATGCTACGGCAAAGACGATTGCAGAACAGGAAGGTGTGGATCTGCGTCTGTACAGAGTTATCTATCAGGCTCTGGAAGATGTGGAGGCTGCCATGAAGGGTATGCTGGATCCTGTATTTGAAGAGAAGGTGATCGGCCATGCGGAAGTTCGTCAGATCTTCAAAGCTTCCGGTGTGGGTAATATTGCAGGAAGCTACGTTCTGGATGGTATTTTCCAGAGAGGTTGTTCTGTGCGTATCACCAGAGAAGGAAGTCAGATTTTTGAAGGCCCTCTGGCATCTCTGAAACGATTCAAAGATGATGTGAAGGAAGTCAGAGCAGGATATGAATGTGGTCTGGTATTTGAAGGCTTTAATGATATCCAGGAATTTGACCAGGTAGAAGCTTATACTATGGTAGAAGTTCCCCGTTAAGACAGAGAGGAGCTGTGGCGTTTACATAGTTAAAAGCGACAGCTCTTTTTTGTTAAAAATGATAACAGGGTTATGACCCTGATAGCTTAATAATCAGAGAGAGGCTAATTATGAGAAAAAACAGTATAAAAAATACAAGAATTAACGGTGAGGTTTTGAAAGAACTGAGTATGATCATCCGGCAGGAAATTAAAGATCCCCGGATTCATATGATGACCTCTGTGACTGCTGTGGAAGTGGCGCCGGATCTGAAAACCTGTAAAGCGTATATCAGCGTATTGGGAACCGATGAAGAAAAGCGGGATACCATAGCCGGACTTCGCAGCGCGGAAGGTTATATCCGCAGACAACTGGCTAAAAATCTGAATTTGCGGAACACACCGGAAATATATTTTAAATTGGATGAATCCATTGAGTATGGAGTTCATATGTCAAAATTGATTGATGATGTAAATCAGGGTATCTCGGGAAGGGATGAAGAAGATGAAGAATAGGCTGGAAACTCTCCTGCAGAGAGCAGAGACTGTGGCAATAGCAGGTCATCAGCGTCCGGATGGTGACTGTTTGGGATCCTGTACAGGAATGTATCTGTATCTGAAGGAAAATTATCCTCAGATACAGACAGATCTGTACCTGGAAGAAGCAGAGGATGTTTTTTCCTATATGCAGGGACTGGATCAGGCGAAAAGAGAGTGGACAGAGGGAAAAGTCTACGATCTGTTATTGCTGTTTGACGTAAGCAGTACAGACAGAATCGGAGTAGCAGGAAAAGCTCTGGAAACTGCAAAATATTCTTTTTGCGTAGATCACCATATTACCAATCCGGGAATTGCAAAAGAAAATCATGTAGTTCCCCAGGCAAGCTCTACCTGTGAGGTTTTGTATGGATTGCTGGACGATGAGAAAATTACAAAATCTACGGCAGAAGCGTTGTATACAGGAATTATTCACGATACGGGAGTATTTCAATACTCTGGAACCAGCGCCAGAACCATGGAGGTTGCCGGAAGTCTGATGGAAACAGGGATTGATTTTACAAAAATCATCAAAGACTCATTTTATACGAAATCCTATGCACAAAATCAGATTATGGGAAGAACGATCATGGAGAGCATTATGCTTTTGCAGGGAAAATGTATCGTGGGCTATGTAAGACAGAAAGATATGAAGTTTTACGGAGTGACAGGGAAAGATCTGGGAGGAATCGTAAATCAGCTTCAAAATACAAAAGGAGTGGAAGTTGCGATTTTCCTTTATGAAACAGGAGTACAGGAGTATAAAGTCAGTATGCGGTCCAATGGTATTGTGAATGTGGCAAAAATTGCCGCTTATTTTGGAGGCGGCGGTCATGTGCTGGCGGCAGGATGTACTATGCAGGGATCGGTGTATGACGTGGTCAACAGTCTTACCTATGATATAGAAAAACAGCTTCAGGAGTATGAAAATGCAGATTAATGGAGTAATCAACGTATATAAAGAAAAAGGCTATACTTCCCATGATGTGGTGGCAAAGCTGCGGGGAATCCTCCATCAAAAGAAGATCGGTCATACCGGAACTCTGGATCCTGATGCGGAGGGAGTACTCCCTGTGTGTCTGGGAAGAGGGACAAAGCTGTGTGATGTTCTGGCAGACCATGATAAAGAATATGAGACAGTTCTTCTTCTGGGTACAGTGACAGACACTCAGGATATCACAGGAACAGTGATCAGAACCGGTCAGGTGAATGTGACAGAAGATGAAGTCAGAGAATGTATCCGTTCTTTTCAGGGAGAACAGATGCAAGTTCCGCCCATGTATTCTGCATTGAAGGTGGGAGGAAAAAAACTGTATGAAATGGCCAGAGAAGGGATTGAGATAGAGAGAAAACCCAGACCGGTGCATTTTTATAATATCGAAGTGATAGAAATGGAACTTCCCCGGGTAAAAATTCGTGTGCATTGTTCTAAAGGAACGTATATCCGTACCCTTTGTCACGATATTGGTGAAAAGTTAGGCTGCGGAGGCTGTATGGAAAAACTGCTGAGAACCCGGGTAGAAAGATTTGAACTTCTGGGAGCAAGAAAACTTTCCCAGATTCAGGAGTTTGCAGATAGGGGGAAAATAGAAGATATTGTGATACCAGTGGATCAGATGTTTGATTCATTTTCCGGTTGTAAAGTGAAACAAGAGGCAGATCGTCTGGTACATAACGGTAATTTTTTCCCGATTTCTCTTCTGGAGAATGAAGCTATTATCCGGAATACGGGGGAACAACTGCGAATTTATGACAGTACAGGAGAATTTATAGGGATTTTTACAAAAAAAGGAGAGAGAATGACTCCGGTAAAGATGTTCTATAGTAAGGATGTATAAAAATATGAAATACATGACAGACACATTGGATTTTCAGTTGGAAAAGCGAAGTGTGGTGACTTTGGGAAAGTTTGACGGGCTTCATAAAGGGCATGAGAAGCTGCTTCAGAGAGTTCTCGCATTGGGAAAAGAGGGGTACGAGACAGTAGTGTTTACTTTTGATGTATCCCCACTGGTAAAATTGGGGACGAGAATTACCCGTACTCTCCTGAATAATGAAGAGCGGAAAATCCTTCTGGAAAGAAAGGGAATTGATACGCTGATAGAATGTCCTTTTGTTCCGGAACTGATCCAGATGGAGCCGGAAGATTTTGTGAGAGAAATTCTGGCAGTTCAGCTTCGGGCGGCTTATGTGATCGTAGGACCGGATTTTCATTTTGGATATGAGAGAAAAGGAACACCTCAATTGTTGGAGCAGTTGGGGAAAAAATATGGATTTCAGGTGGAAATTCTGAAAAAAGAACTGGATGGGGACAGAGAAATCAGCAGTACCTGGATCAGGGAAACCCTTCGGGAAGGCAGAATTGAGAAAGTAAATGAACTTTTGGGATATCCCTATTTTGTTTTGGAAACGGTGGTTCACGGAAGACATCTGGGACGTACCTGGGGACTTCCCACTATTAATCAGGTGCCGGCAGACGGAAAATTATTGCCGCCCTTTGGAGTGTACGCTTCCCGGACATTTATTGATGGAAAAGAATACCTGGGAATTTCCAACGTGGGAGTAAAACCAACGGTAGAAGTACCTTTTGCCGGGGTGGAGACGTATCTGTTTGACTGTGATAAAGATTTATATGGAAAGGAAGCATGGGTGGAGTTTTACCACTTTGTGAGACCGGAATGTAAATTTGATTCTGTGGAAGAGCTGCGAGAACAGATACAGCGGGATGCAGACACAGGAAAAAGATTTTTTGAAAGGTTTTGTGTAAGGGGAGACCAGGGAGCAGGCGTATGATGATAGTAATGTCCCTGATCGGAAGTCTGGGATTATTCCTGTATGGGTTAAAAACCATGAGTGAGGGAATGCAGCAGGCAGCCGGTGAGAAAATGCGAAGTATTTTAGAAGTCTTTACAAAAAATAAACTGATCAGTGTTCTTGTGGGTACCTTTTTTACAGCTTTGATTCAATCTGCTGATGGAACGGCAGTATTAACCATGAGTTTTGTCAATTCTGGATTACTGGAATTGTCTCAAAGCGCCGGATTGCTGCTGGGCGCAAATATGGGAAGTGGAGTTACCGGGCAGATGCTGTCTTTTGATCCGGAATACCTGGCGCCGGTACTGATTCTGGGTGGAGTGATTTTGACCATAGCCGGAAGAAAAAAGAAGACGGTTGTCAATATAGGACAGGTATTTCTCGGCTTTGGATTTTTATTCATCGGTATTTCCGGATTTTCAAAAGGTCTGGCGCTGGCAGGAAAAACTTCTTTTGTTCAGAGCATGGTTCAGACCGTGGCACATCCATTGCTGGCGCTGGTTGGCGGATTTCTTGTGGGTATGATTTTCCAGAGTGAACTGGCAGTAATGGGCCTGATCGCAGTTTTAACAGGAGGAGAATGGCTGAGTCTGACTTGCGGACTGTTTATGCTTATCGGAGCAAATATGGGATGTACTCTGTCGGTGATGCTGATTGGGCTGGGCTGTAAAAAAGAGGGAAAACGAGTTGCCGGGTTACAGATTCTTATGAATCTGGCGGGAGGAATTTTCTGGGTGTTGCTGCTGCTTTTTTTGGGAAAAGAATTGGAAGGCTTTTTCCTGAAAATATCATCAGGTCAGGGAGATCTGGCGGTGGTCAATGCCAATATGATCATGAAGCTGGTTTGGGTAATCGGTTTGCTTCCCTGTACCAGGTTCCTGATCCGGGAAACAAAAAAGCTGATACCGGGACAGGATGGAACAGAAGATATATTCGAACTGAAATATATAGGAGAAAATCATGGCTTCTCTCCGGCAACTGCTGTTTTACAGGCAATCCGTGAGACAGAGGAAATGGGAAAGCTTACGGAAGAAAATCTGCGTCGTTCCATGGAAACGATTCAGGAGCCGACGACGGAAAAAATCCAGAAAGTGTATCAGACAGAAAAAAATATCAATTTTCTCCATCGGGAGATTACCAGTTATCTGGTACAGTTAAAACAGTCTACGCTGGCAATTGACGATGCTGTGTATGTGGATTCTCTCCTTTATATGGTAACAGATCTGGAGAGAATTGCAGACCGGGGAGAAAGAATTACCAATTCAGCAATAAAACTAAAGGAAGGCGGAGTGCTTCTTACCCGGGAAGGAGAAGAAGACCTGAGGGAGCTTGCCGGAAAAGTAGAACAGGTACTGAAAGAAGCGCTGGAAGTATTTTATGGAAATGACAGGGAAAAACTGTCGGAGATACTTGCCATGAAAGAAGAAATCAGTCAGTCGGAGCATGAATTGCAGGCAAAATATATTGAGCGGATCGCTCAGGATGAATGCAGCCTGGAGGCAGGAATGATTTTCGCAGATATTATTTCCGATCTGGAACGAGTGGCGGTTCATGGTGTGAATATCGCCTGCGGAGCGCAGGAGGATATCTGAATACAATTCTGTTTCATTATATTGACATAAACATAGAAAGCAGTTATTCTGATTTTAGAAGACTGCTTTTTCTTTGGGAAAAGTTGAATAACGGAAGGAGAATGTACTATGAAATTGGAAATAAGCCCTTTTTCTGTCTCGGATTCAAAAATCGATGGTTTGAAAATTATTAATGTTAAGATGGTAACAGATGATCGGGGGACAGTTCGGGAACTGTATCGTGAAAGCGCCCATAAAGATGCTTTGCTTCAAACTGTTTCATCATGGAAGCAGATAAATCTGACCCGTACAAAACGGGGGGGAGTTCGAGGTTTACACGGAGAGGCTATGTCAAAATTAGTCACCGTTGCCTTGGGTTCTGTTTTTGGTGTTTATGTGGATACAAGACCGGACAGTAAAACATTTGGAGCAGTAGAAACTGTTCACATTACACCGGGGGTTCAGGTTTTTGTTCCTCAGGGAGTGTGTAATGGTTTTCAGGCACTGGAAGAACCTACAGAATATCTGTATTTCTTTGATAATGAATGGCTTGCAGGAATGGATGGTACAGCATTGACTCCATTGGATCCGGAACTGGGAATCGACTGGCCTATTCCTGTTGAACCGGAAAATCTGGAACAGATATCTGAGAAAGATGCAAATGCGCCAACGCTTCAGGAAATAAGAAAAAAATATAATATAATTTGAAAGATTTCAGGAAAAAGGTTTACATCTGAAATTCCCTATGATATACTAACCAAGTGTGAGTCAGCCCACATTCAGAGATCGGAGTCTCCGACCATTTCTTAATGTGAGGCGTTTAAAGAATAAGGAGGAAAATAAAATGATTTCTAAAGAAAAGAAACAGGCTATCATGGCTGAATATGCAAGATGTGAAGGTGACACAGGTTCACCGGAAGTACAGGTTGCTGTATTGACAGCAAGAATTCAGGAGCTGACAGAGCATCTGAAAACACATCACAAAGATCATCATTCCAGAAGAGGTCTTCTGAAAATGGTAGGACAGAGACGTGGTCTTCTGGATTACCTGAAAGAAAAAGATATTGAAAGATATCGTGTACTGATCGAAAAACTGGGAATCAGAAAGTAATTTTTTTAAGGCGAGGGGTGGAAGGTTTTCCGCCCCTTCCTAAGCATTAAGCAAAAATATCAGGCAAAAGGATGGGCCGAGACCACTGAAAAGAGCATTGTGAAGATGCAGAGTGTTTTTTTCAGTTGTTTCGGATACCTGATGCCTGGAGGTAAAATAAGGAGAGAAAACTATGTACAAAAGTTATTCCATGGAACTGGCAGGAAGAACCCTGACAGTGGATATTGACCGTGTGGCAAAACAGGCTAACGGTGCAGCATTGATGCATTATGGCGATACTGTTGTATTATCTACAGCGACAGCATCTGACAAACCGAGAGAAGGAATTGATTTCTTCCCATTAAGTGTAGAATATGAAGAGAAAATGTATGCAGTAGGAAAGATTCCGGGAGGATTTAATAAGAGAGAGGGAAAAGCCAGCGAACATGCAATTCTGACTTCCCGTGTTATTGACCGTCCTATGCGTCCTTTGTTTCCAAAAGATTACAGAAATGATGTTACACTGAATAACATGGTTATGTCTGTGGATCCTCAGTGTAATCCGGAAGTTGTTGCTATGCTGGGTTCCGCTATTGCCACCTGCATTTCTGACATTCCTTTTGATGGTCCCTGTGCTACCACACAGGTGGGTATGATCGATGGAGAACTGATTATCAACCCTACACTGGAGCAGAATTCTGTATCTGATCTGAAGCTGACTGTTGCTTCCACAAGAGAAAAAGTAATCATGATCGAGGCGGGAGCAAATGAAGTTCCGGAAGCTAAGATGATCGAAGCTATTTTCAAAGCTCATGAAGTAAACGGACAGATTATTGAATTTATTGATAAAATCGTTGCAGACTGCGGAAAAGAAAAACATACTTACGAGTCCTGTGCCGTTCCGGAAGAATTGTTTGCAGCTATGAGAGAAATTGTTACTCCGGAAGAGATGGAGGTTGCAGTATTCTCTGATGACAAACAGACAAGAGAAGAAAATATCCGTCAGGTTACAGAAAAACTGGAAGAAGCTTTTGCGGATAATGAAGAATGGCTGGCAGTTCTGGGCGAAGCTGTTTATCAGTACCAGAAAAAGACTGTTCGTAAGATGATTCTGAAAGATCATAAACGTCCGGATGGACGCGCTATTACACAGATTCGTCCTCTGGCAGCAGAGACAGATCTGATTCCGAGAGTACATGGTTCTGCAATGTTCACAAGAGGACAGACACAGATTTGTACCATTACTACACTGGCTCCACTGTCTGAGGCACAGCGTCTGGATGGACTGGATGAGACGGAGACAGGAAAACGTTATATGCATCATTACAATTTCCCGTCCTATTCTGTAGGTGAGACAAAACCAAGCCGTGGACCGGGACGTCGTGAGATCGGTCACGGGGCTTTGGCTGAAAAAGCTCTTGTTCCTGTACTTCCTTCAGAAGAAGAGTTCCCATATGCTATCCGTACCGTATCTGAGACCTTTGAATCTAATGGATCTACTTCTCAGGCAAGTATCTGTGCATCTACCATGTCTTTGATGGCAGCCGGCGTACCGATCAAAAAACCGGTAGCAGGTATTTCCTGTGGTCTGGTAACTGGGGAGACAGATGACGATTACATCGTTCTTACAGATATTCAGGGACTGGAAGATTTCTTCGGCGATATGGACTTTAAGGTAGCAGGAACTCATGACGGTATCACTGCTATTCAGATGGATATTAAGATTCATGGTCTTACTCGTCCGATCATTGAAGAAGCGATTGCAAAAACAAAAGAAGCAAGAGAGTATATCCTGACAGAAGTTATGGAAAAATGTATTCCGGAACCGAGAAAACAGGTGAGTGAATATGCTCCAAAAATTGTTCAGATTATGATTGATCCTGAGAAAATCGGTGATGTGGTAGGTCAGAGAGGAAAAACCATTAATGCCATTATCGAAGAGACAGGAGTAAAAATCGATATCACAGATGACGGTGCAGTTTCTGTTTGTGGAACAGACCAGAAAATGATGGACAAAGCATTGAATTATGTGAAGACAATCGTAACTGATTTTGAAGCAGGACAGATTTTCACAGGTAAAGTAGTAAGCATCAAAGAATTTGGCGCTTTCGTTGAATTTGCTCCTGGAAAAGAAGGAATGGTTCATATTTCCAAGATCGCTAAAGAGCGTATCAACCGGGTGGAGGACGTACTGACTCTGGGAGATATTGTAAAAGTAATCTGCCTTGGAAAAGACAAGATGGGAAGAATGAGTTTCAGTATTAAGGATGTTCCGGCTGAAGCATAAGAAAGATTCTTTCATTGAGAACGGATGATAATAGGAAACCCTGGAGGGCAGCGCTCTCCGGGGTTTTTTGAAAGGAGAACCTATATGGTAAGAATGAGTACTCTGTGCTATATGGAAAAAGATGAACAATACCTGATGCTCCACCGAACGGTGAAAAAGAATGATGTAAATAAAGACAAATGGATCGGAGTGGGAGGCCATTTTGAATGGGGAGAAAGCCCGGAAGACTGCCTTTTACGAGAAGTCTGGGAAGAAACGGGTTACACCCTTACCTCTTATCATTATCGGGGAATTGTAACATTTGTGTATGGAGAAGATACCGTAGAATATATGTCTTTGTATACAGCGGACAAATTTGTGGGGGAACCTCATCCCTGTGACGAGGGAGAACTGGAATGGGTAGATAAAAAAGATATCTTTTCTTTGAATCTTTGGGAAGGAGATAAGATTTTCTTTCGTCTGCTGGAGGAAAACAGACCATTTTTCTCGCTGAAACTGGTGTATGACAGAGAAGATCTGTTGAAAGAAGCAGTTCTGGACGGGAAAGTTCTGGACATTCCCACGGCGGTTCAGTATAATAAGTGAATATGCACCAGGAAAGGAAGTAAGATAAATGAGATATCATAATATAACGAAGGATGATATGCTAAATGGAGATGGCTTGCGTGTTGTACTGTGGGTGGCAGGATGCAGCCATGGATGTAAGGGATGTCAAAATCCAATCACCTGGGATCCGGAAGGCGGAGTTCCTTTTGGAGAAGAAGATAAAGCAGAGATTTTTGAACAGTTGGATAAATCTTATATAGAAGGAATTACATTTAGCGGTGGAGATCCTCTTCATGAAAGAAATGTGAAGGAAATCACAGCGTTGGCGAAGGAAATCAAGGAAAAGTATCCACAGAAAACGATTTGGCTCTATACCGGTTATACCTGGGAGGAAGTAAAAGACCTGGAAGTGATCCGGTATCTGGACGTGCTGGTAGACGGAAAATTTGATCTTGCCACCAGAGATGTAAACTTAAAGTGGAAAGGCAGCCCAAATCAGAAAGTGATAGATGTTCCGAAAACACGGGAGTTAGGTTTGGTTGTATTACATGCATAGGAGAATATAGATGAGAAGAATTGCAAAATTTGAAAAAGTAAATTTCCAACAGTTTATGGAGGATTGGAAGGATACCTTTCAGGAAAAATCAGAGGAAACGATAGCTGGAATCTATGAAAGCATCAGATTGCCAAGAAGAGCGACAGCAGGAAGCGCAGGATATGATTTTTTTGCCCCGACAGACATTGTACTGGCGCCGGGAGAAACCATTAAAATTCCTACAGGAATCCGGGCGCAGATGGAGCAGGAGTGGGTGTTGAAGGTATATCCCCGCAGCGGTCTTGGATTTAAGTACAGATTACAGATGAATAACACAGTGGGTATTATTGACAGTGATTATTATTATTCCGACAATGAGGGTCATATCTTTATGAAAATCATGAATGACGGAAGAGAAGGAAAAACTGTGGAAATCAAAGCGGGAGAGGGATTTGCCCAGGGAATCTTCCTGGAGTATGGAATTACGGTGGATGATGATGCTTCGGAGAAGAGAAATGGTGGTTTTGGCAGTACCACAGGAAAATAATTTGTTGAGATTTGTAAAGTATAAGTAAAATTTAAAAATGTAGAAAATCTACAAAAAGGGAGATTTTCTTTGTGGAATGTAAAAAAGTCGTTTTTTCAACGGCTTTTTTTAATTTCCTTTTAACATAAGTTGGCTTTTTGATTTTACAGACGCCATTTATAATCGTAGTTGTCGTTAAGAAATAAAAAAAAAGACAGGTACAAAAAGAAGTACCCAAAAAGAGTATACAGAAAACAGGATACTCATCAAGGAGGATAACAATTATGAGAAAAAAATGGTTGACAATTGGAACAGCGCTTATGGTATCTGCAATGATGATGGCTGGATGTGGAAATACAGAAGCAAAGGATACAACAGCAGAGAACGCACCAGAGGCGTCTAAGGAGGAAGCTTCCCTGGAAGAATCTGAAGAACAGGATAAAGAAGAACCATCAGAAGAGATAGAGGGAGGAAGCTTTGAAGGAATGATCAACCCTGTATCCCGTGAAGAGGGTTCAGGTACAAGAGGCGCCTTTATTGAACTTTTTGGAATTGAAACCAAAGATGCAGATGGAAATAAAGTAGACAACACCACAGAAATGGCAGAGGTTACTAACAGTACATCTGTTATGCTGACAACTGTAGAGGGAAATGAATATGCTATCGGTTATATTTCCTTGGGATCTATGGATGATACAAAAGTTAAAGCTCTGAATATTGACGGAGCAGAGGCAACTGTAGACAACATTAAAAGCGGAAGCTATAAAATTTCCCGTCCGTTCAATATTGTAACAAAAGAAGGACTCAGTGAAGTGGCGGCAGATTTTGTAAAATACATTATGAGCGAAGATGGACAGACTGTTGTGGAAGAAAACGGATATATCAGCCAGGGGAATGAAGGGGCTTATGAAGCAGCGGGACTTTCAGGAAAGGTTACCGTAGCAGGTTCTTCTTCTGTAACACCGGTAATGGAAAAATTGAAGGAAGCTTATGTGAAGTTGAATCCTGATGTAGAGATTGAAGTTCAGCAGAGTGATTCTACCACAGGAGTTACTTCTGCAATGGAAGGCGTATGCGATATTGGAATGGCATCCAGAGAATTGAAAGACACAGAAATTTCCGGAGGAGTTACAGGAACAGCTATTGCACTGGATGGTATTGCAGTAATCGTAAACAAGGAAAACCCCATCAGCGATATGACAAGTGAACAGGTTGCATCCATCTTTACCGGTGAGACTACAGATTGGTCCGAAATCCAGTAACGATATCTTTTGAAACGGACGTCATGTCATAAATAGGAAAAATAGAAGGCGGAGCTGACACGAAGCTTGTGACAGCTCTTCTTTTATAGGGAGGAAACATGAAGGAAGTAAAAGAAAGAATCATGAAATTTGTATTTTTGCTGACTGCCTGCGTATCCATTTTGGCAGTAGCGCTGATCTGTATATTTATGTTTGCAAAAGGAATTCCGGCTATTGCTAAAATAGGTCCGGGGGAATTTTTGCTGGGACAAAAGTGGAAACCGATGCAGAATATTTTTGGAATTCTGCCTATGATTCTGGGAAGTATTTATGTGACGGTGGGAGC
Source organism: Eubacterium sp. UBA3279 (assembly GCA_002361775.1). Lineage (GTDB taxonomy): Bacteria > Bacillota > Clostridia > Lachnospirales > Lachnospiraceae > Oliverpabstia. The sequence goes on along the minus strand of DETV01000067.1, from coordinate 52,467 downwards.
AATTATCATAGGAGTACCAATTGCTTTTTTTGCAGCAGTTTATCTGGCAAAATTTTGTAAACCTAAAACATATAAAATAATCAAACCGGCAGTAGAGCTTATGGCAGGAATTCCTTCTATTGTATATGGATTTTTCGGACTGGTAGTTATTGTTCCCATTATGCAGAACTTAGCAGGCGGGAATGGAAAGAGTATGCTGACAGCTTCCATTTTGTTGGGAATTATGATTCTTCCTACGGTTATCGGCGTGGCAGAAAGCAGTATTCGGGCGGTTCCGGATTCTTATTATGAAGGAGCGTTGGCTCTCGGAGCAACACCGGAGAGAAGTGTATTTACTGCGGTACTTCCAGGAGCAAAATCAGGTATTTTGGCAGGCGTTGTGTTGGGAATTGGAAGAGCTGTGGGAGAAACCATGGCCGTGATTATGGTAGCAGGAAATCAACCCTTGATGCCAACTCATGGGATGAAAAGTCTGGTTATGGGAGTCCGTACCCTCACGGCAAATATTGTCATGGAAATGGGATATGCAGCTGATTTACACAGAGAAGCTCTGATTGCCACAGCGGTGGTATTATTTGTGTTGATTCTGCTCATTAATATGTGTTGTTCAGCGCTGCAAAGGAGGGACGGACAATGAGATTTAGAGAACGTATGGAGATTTATAAATGCAATCCCGGTTCACTGATTCTGAGAATCCTTATGGTACTGGCATCCTTTTTTACTGTGGGAATTACCGTTTGCATTGTTGGATATATTCTGATCAAAGGAATTCCCAATCTTACATTGGATCAGTTTTCCTGGGTCTATAATACAGAAAATGTATCTATGATGCCGGCAATTATAAATACGATATTAATGGTATTGTTAGTATTGCTTTTGGTGGTTCCCATAGGTGTGGGAGGCGCTATTTATCTGGTGGAATATGCAACAAGAGGAAATAAACTGGTAAAAGTGATTCGACTGACAGCAGAGACATTATCAGGAATTCCCTCTATTGTATATGGATTGTTTGGATATTTATTCTTCGTTATTGCCTGCGGATGGGGAAATTCTTTCCTGGCAGGTGCATTGACATTGGCGATGATGGTATTGCCTTTGATCCTTCGTACTACAGAGGAAGCTCTCAAGTCCGTACCAGATTATTTTAGAGAAGGAAGCTTTGGACTGGGTGCAGGAAAATTAAGGACAATTTTTCGAATTATTCTTCCTCCTGCAGTACCGGGAATTTTGTCCGGTGTAATTCTGGGAATAGGAAGAGTAGTGGGAGAAACGGCGGCGCTTATGTATACGGCAGGAACGATAGCTAAGATTCCCGGAAGTCTGATGGATTCAGGAAGAACGCTGGCGGTACATATGTATGCACTGTTATCAGAAGGTTTATATATGGAACAGGCATATGCGGCGGCAGTTATATTGCTGATTGTAGTATTACTGATTAATGGATGTTCAAGCTGGATTGCAAAGAAATTGACGAGAGGATAAGAAAATGGATAAATTTACAATAAAGGATTTGGATTTATTTTATGGTGATTTTCAGGCGCTAAAAAAGATAAGTATGAATATTCCTGAAAGGGAAATTACAGCATTTATCGGACCCTCCGGTTGCGGAAAATCCACATTATTGAAATCGCTGAATCGGATGAATGATCTGGTGGAAGGATGTAAAATAACCGGTAGTATGAAATTGGACGGAGAAGAAATTAATCAGATAAAAAATGTAAATCTTTTGAGAAGAAGAGTGGGTATGGTGTTTCAAAAGCCAAATCCCTTTCCTATGAGTATTTATGATAATATTGCTTATGGTCCCAGAACACACGGAGTGCGCTCCAAAAGTCAATTAGATGAAATTGTAGAAGATTCTCTTAGAAAAGCGGCTATCTGGGAAGAAACGAAAGACAGATTGAAAAAATCCGCATTAGGGATGTCGGGAGGACAGCAACAGAGGCTATGTATTGCGAGAGCGTTGGCGGTACAGCCGGAAGTTCTGTTGATGGATGAGCCTACCAGTGCTCTTGATCCTATATCTACCACCAAAATAGAAGACCTGGTATTAGAATTGAAAAAACAGTATACGATTGTTATGGTTACTCATAATATGCAGCAGGCAGCCAGAATTTCTGACAAAACGGCATTTTTTCTGCTGGGTGAAATGGTAGAAATGGGAGATACGGAGAAAATGTTCTCTAAGCCCAAGGATTCTAGAACAGAAGACTATATTACAGGGAGGTTTGGCTGATGGGAAGAAAAGTATATCAGGAGCAGCTGCGTAAACTGAACAGTGAGTTGATTCAAATGGGAGATTTGTGTGAAGAAGCCATGTCTTTGGTCATGAAGGCTCTTCGTGAAAAAGATGAAGGAATCGCAGCGGGAGTTCATAAGATAGAAAATGAAATCAACCAGAAAGAAAGAGATATAGAGGCGCAATGTATGACCCTTCTTCTTCGTCAACAGCCGGTGGCAGGAGATTTACGGGAAATTTCATCTGCTCTTCGGATGATTGCAGATATGGAAAGAATCGGCGATCAGACAGCGGATATTGCAGATATAACAAAATATGTGACAAAATCTCAACTGGAAGTCCATCCCACTATTTTCACTATGGGAAAAGCAGTGAGCAAAATGGTAAATGACTGTATTAACGCATATGTTCGCCGGGATGAAAAACTGGCTCGTCAGGTGATTGCTTCGGATGATCAGGTGGATGGGTTATTCCTGAAAGTAAAAGATGAACTGGTGGAAGCGGTGCGGAAGAACCAGAATTCTGACGGTTATGAGCTGGATATGCTGATGATTGCAAAATATCTGGAACGGATAGGAGATCACGCAGTAAATCTGGGAGAATGGGTGATATATTCCATCTATGGAGAAAAATAGAATAGAAAAAGAATCTCAGGGATATCCCTCTGCTTTCAGAAGGTTAGCCTTGAGATTCTTTTTTTTATAAATCTTCTCCGTCTACGATCTCATCATATTCTGCTTTATCCAGAAGTTCGTCAAATGCATCGGCTGCGATGTCGTATTCATCATCATCCAGAATGTTTTCAAGAACAGGCTGCTGACCATCTTCCTGAGAAAAACGATACAGAAATACTTCTCCGTCGTGATTCTCTCCATTTTCATCAAGAGGAAGAAGAGCAATATACTTATGCTCTCCGGCAGGATAGATAGTGAGTACGGCACATTCCAGTTCAGTGTCGTCATCCAGAGTAAGAGTTACTGTGGCGTTTGGATTGGAAAGATCCAGATTGCAGTCAGAACCGCAGTCATTGCAGTTACCGTTGCAGTTTCCGTTTTCAATATCACTCATGATTTGTCCTCGCTTTTTCTAATAGAATCAATTATAGTAACCAGAATCCGAAAAATGTCGGATACTATATATACTTTAACAGATGAGGGAATGAAAGTCAAACAGGATGAGAGAAAAATAATGAGAGGAAAATTTCAAAAAAACACAATAAGATTTTACAGTTTTATCAAAATAAAGTGATTTCCTATTGACGGGAGGAAAATGTAGTTTTATACTACGGATAGATTGTTTTTTGAATGAAGGAGGAGTAGTGTTATGGAAATAAAATTCATAAAAAGAGATCAGCTTCAGGAAAAACCGGACGAGACAAAATTAGGTTTCGGAAAATATTTTACAGATTATATGTTTGTGATGGATTATGATGAAGGAATGGGGTGGCATGACGCTACAATTATGCCGTATGGTCCTATCCCCATGACTCCGGCCACAGTTGTTCTTCATTATGCTCAGGAAACTTTTGAGGGATTAAAAGCGTATCGAAGAGCTGACGGAGAGATTCAGTTATTCCGTCCGGAGATGAATGCAAGAAGAATGATTCGTTCCAATGAACGTCTCTGTATGGCGCCTATTCCGGAAGAAATGTTTCTGGAGGCAGTGAATGCGCTGGTAAATGTGGAAAAAGACTGGGTTCCTTCTGAAGCGGAAACTTCTTTGTATATCCGTCCTTTTGCATTTGCAACAGAATCAACATTGGGCGTGCATCAGTCAAAAGCATATAAGTTTGTGATTATCCTTTCTCCTGTAGGCGCTTATTATGCAGAGGGATTGAACCCGGTGAAAATCATGGTAGAAGATGAATATGTGCGGGCAGTTCAGGGTGGAACAGGATTTGCAAAATGCGGCGGTAATTATGCAGGTTCTATCATTGGACAGGTTAAAGCAGAAAAGGCAGGATGTGCCCAGGTATTATGGCTGGACGGAGCTGAGAAAAAATATGTGGAAGAAGTAGGTTCCATGAATATTATGTTTAAGATTGATGGAGAGATCTATACAGCGCCTACAGAGGGTACTGTACTTCCTGGAGTTACAAGAGATTCTATTATTCATATCTTGAAAGACTGGGGATATAAGGTTAATGAAGTTCATCTTTCAATTGATGATCTGATGCAGGCAGGAAGAGACGGCAAGCTGGAAGAGGTATTTGGTACAGGAACAGCAGCAGTAATTTCTCCTGTGGGAGGTCTTGTATACAAAGAGGAAGAACTGACAATCAATAATTTCCAGATTGGAGAACTGACACAGAAATTATACGATTACCTGACAGGCATCCAGTGGGGAAAAGTAGAAGATAAATATGGCTGGACAAGACTGGTAAAATAAATTAAACTGGAATCTGGACAGAAAGAGCTGTCACATTTGGAGCATATCTGAATGGACAGCTCATTTTTTTATTTCATGGAAAAATGTATCGTCAGCGGGATGATACAGGATGGGAGAAAAGCTATGGAACAAAAAAAGACGCCGCTTTTAGATGCGATTGTTGAGTATACAAAAAAACGTCCCGTGTATTTTAAAATTCCGGGACATCGGTATGAAAAAGGAATCAGTCCCCGGTGGAAGAAATGGACGGGAGATGGGATTTTTCGGTTTGATCTTACAGAGGCAGAGGGATTGGATGATCTTCATTGTCCTCAGGGAGTGATAAAGGAAGCACAGGATCTGGCTGCAGAAGTTTTTCAGGCGGACAGGACATATTTTCTTGTAAATGGAACCACCTGCGGAAATGAGGCCATGGTGCTGGAGTGCGCAGGGGAAGGAGAAAAAATACTGGTTGCCAGAAACGTCCACAAATCTGTTTTGATGGGACTGATCTTCAGTGGCGCTGATCCGGTATATCTGATGCCGGAATATGATGAAAAGACAGGATTGTGGGGAAGTGTGAATCCGGAAACGGTAGAAGAAGGATTCCGGCAAAATCCGGACTGTAAAGGTGTGTTTCTTGTCAGTCCCACTTACTATGGAGTGTGCAGTGATCTGGAAAAAATAAGCCGGATCTGTCACTCTCACGGGGCGGTTCTTATGGTGGATGAAGCACATGGAGGCCATCTGTATTTTGGGAGAGAAGGAAAAAGAAGCAACAGCCTTCCCAGAGGCGCCATGTTATCCGGCGCAGATATTTGCGCCCAGAGTATGCATAAAGTGACCGGTTCTCTGGGACAAAGTTCACTTTTGCATATGAAATCTTCTCGAATTGACCAGGGAAAACTGGAGTCTGCTTTACAGATGGTGCAAAGTACCAGCCCCTCCTATCTGTTAATGACTTCTCTGGATGCAGCACGATACGAACTGGCCCTTCATGGAGAAGAAATGATAGAGAAAACCTGTGAACTGACGGATTATGCCCGGGAGAAAATAAATCAGATTTCCGGAATTTCGTGTTATGGCGAGGAAATACTGGGAGATAAAATTTTTCAGTTGGATACCACCAGACTGGTTCTTTCCGCTTCAAAGTTGGGGATTACAGGATTTGAACTGGCAGATATTCTCTATGAAAACTATGGGATCGGAATGGAATTATCCGATGAGAAAAATGTGGTAGCCGTGGTCACTTATGCCAACGAGATGGAAGATATGGAACGCTTGGTAAAAGCTATGGAAGATATTGCCGGGAAAAGAAAAATAACCGGAGAACAGCAGGAAGAAAAGTGGAAAATTCCTTCTGTTCCCCCATTTGTAATGAATCCCAGAAAAGCTTATTTTGCGAAAAAAAAGACAATTTTATGGAAAGATGCAGTGGGACAGATTGGAGGGGAAGCTCTCATTCCCTATCCTCCGGGAATTCCCATACTGAATCCGGGAGAAATAGTGACAGAAGAAATATGGAATTATATGGAAGAATATCGGAAAAAAGGTCTGCATTTTCATGGTCCGGCAGATAATAGTCTGGAAACTTTTCAGATAATTCTGTCAGAGGGATAAAATTTGTGGTATAATAATTGCACATAGTGCAATTCAAGCCTATGTGCCATTGGCTTGCTGTCACTGCGGTGACAGATTATACCTGGCATCAAAATAAAATTTAAATTCTGGGAGGATATATTTTTGAGACTGATATCATGGAATGTTAACGGGCTTCGTGCCTGTGTCAATAAAGGTTTTCTGGATTTCTTTCATGAAATTGATGCAGATATATTTTGTATTCAGGAAAGTAAGCTGCAGGAAGGACAGATTGCTCTGGAACTGGAAGGGTATCATCAGTACTGGAATTATGCGATAAAAAAAGGATATTCAGGAACAGCCGTTTTTACAAAACAGGAGCCGCTTCAGGTGACTTATGGAATGGGGTGGGAAGAGCATGATCAAGAAGGAAGAGTGATCACGCTGGAATTTCCGGAGTTTTATCTGGTAACAGTGTATACTCCAAATTCTCAAAATGAGCTGGCGAGACTTTCTTACCGCATGGAATGGGAAAGAGATTTTCTTACCTACTTAAAAAAACTGGAAGAAAAGAAACCAGTGGTATTTTGCGGAGACCTTAATGTGGCTCATAAGGAAATTGATCTGAAAAATCCTAAAACAAACAGAAAAAATGCAGGATTTACAGATGAAGAGAGAGAAAAATTTTCACAGCTTTTAGACGCCGGATTTATTGATACATTTCGCTATTTTTATCCGGATCAGGAACAGATTTATTCCTGGTGGTCTTACCGTTTTAAGGCAAGAGAGAAGAATGCAGGCTGGCGTATTGATTATTTTTGTGTATCAGAGGGGTTGAAGGAGAAGCTTCAAGATGCAAAAATACACACGGAGATTATGGGTTCGGATCACTGTCCCATTGAGCTGGACATAAACTTGTAGGAGGAAGCATAGCATGAGTACGGAGAGGAAACAGTGGGAGATTCGAAAGGGAGATCCTGCTAAACCGGGGGCCACAAAAACGGCGGATGGTTATAATTTTACCGTGACAGGAAATGGCAGGAAACCTGTGGAACTGATTTTTTATAAAAAGGGAAGCAGCGAACCGGAGCAGGAAATTCTGATCCCGGATAGTTATCGGGAGGGCAGAGTCTATTCAGTGGTTGTGAAAAAACAGGGACTTTCTGCTTATGAGTATGTATATCGACAGGATGGACAGGATTTTACCGATTTAAATGCAAGAATGTTCACAGGAAGAGAAGAATTTGGCTGTAAACCGGAGAAGGGCGTAGCTTTTCGGGGAAAGGTTCTGAAAGAAAAACCGGCAGAGAAGCTGGAACAGCAGATTCCCTACGAAGAAATGATTCTTTATAAAGTGCATGTAAGAGGATATACCATGCAAAAAAACTCCCGGGTTCGGAAAAAAGGAACTTTTGCAGGTTTAAAAGAGAAAATCAGTTACTGGAAAGAACTGGGGATTACTTCTCTGGAATTGATGCCCTGTTATGATTTTTTTGAATATCCTGTACAGGAGGAAGAGCAGACAGGAAAATATAAGACTCCAATTCAGAAACAGAGTCCTCTCAATTACTGGGGATACACGGAAGGAGGATATTATGCTCCCAAGGAATCTTTTTGTCAGAGTAATTCACCGGAACAGGAGATGAAATCACTGATCAATGAACTTCACAAAGAAGGATTGGAGGTGTTGATGGATTTCTATTTTCCGGAAAAAATTTCTCCTCAGGAAGTGGTGGATATTCTTCGGTTTTGGAGGACAGAATATGCAGTGGATGGATTTGTCCTTATGGGAGAAGGGGTCTGGATGGAACTGCTGGCGAAAGATCAGATTCTGGCAGATGTTAAACTGATCTGTCCCGGTTACGATATGGGGCGGATATATAAAGGAAAAGCTCCCGGGATTCGGCGTTTGGGAGAATATCATCCCGGTTTTCAGAATGCTATGAGACGTTTTCTCAAGGGTGATGAAGATCAGGTCAATAGTTTTTTATACTATAATAAAGAAAATCCGGCAACCCATGGAGTGATTCATTATATGGCTAATCACGATGGATTTACTCTGGCGGATATGGTGTCTTACGATTACCGTCATAATGAAAAGAATGGTGAAGAAAACAGAGACGGCAGTGGAAGTAACTACAGTTGGAACTGTGGTATTGAAGGAGAAACGCGGAAAACAAAGGTTCTGGAACTTCGCCGCCGTCAGATGGAAAATGGGATTTTGTTGTTAATGCTCAGTCAGGGAACTCCTCTGATTTATGGAGGAGATGAGTTTGGCAACAGTCAAAAAGGAAATAACAACGCTTATTGTCAGGATAATGAGACAGGCTGGATCGATTGGAGCCGGAGCAGAAAATTTGCCGGATTTACCAAATTTGTTCAGGACGTTATCCGTTTCAGAAAAGAGCATCCGATTTTACATATGCCCTGCGAATTGCGTCCTACAGACTATAAATCCCTGGGGTGGCCGGAATTGTCCTACCATTCAGAGAGAGCCTGGTTTTCCAATACGGAAAATAACAGCCGTCATATGGGAGTTTTATATTGCGGCGGTTATGCCAGAACAAAAGAGAATCAGGAGGATGATTTTATTTATGTAATGTACAATATGCATTGGAATCCCTTTACTTTCGCCCTTCCCGATCTTCCGGAAGAAAAGCACTGGTATGTGGCAGTGGATTCCGGAAAGAAAGCAGAAGAGGCTGTAAGTCTGCCGGGAACAGAAAAGAAGATATCTGAGAAAAAATCTCTCAAAGTAGAGGGAAGAACAGTATTAGTATTAATTGGAAGGTAGGGATAGCATGAATGCATGGGGACATTTTAAGACGATTACCGCACATAAGCTGCTGGTTATGAAATATTGTTTTAAGATCGGCCTTTATAAACAGGGATTACTGCATGATATGTCAAAATATTCCCCCACAGAATTTCTGGTGGGAGTCAGGTATTATCAGGGAACCAGAAGTCCCAATAATGCAGAGAGAGAAGCAACGGGCGCTTCCGCTTCCTGGATGCACCACAAAGGCAGAAATAAACATCATTTTGAATACTGGGTGGATTACGGAATATATCCGGATCCTGTACTTACAGGAGTGCCTATGCCGAGAAAATACATAGCGGAGATGATGATGGACAGAATCAGCGCTTCCAAAATCTATAACCCGGGAAATTACGACGATGGGGCTCCCTGGCGGTATTATGAAAAGAGTAAAGATAAATTGTGGTTTATCCATAAAGATACGAGAACTCAGATGGAATATTTTCTGAAAATGCTGAAGGTGAAGGGAGAAAAAGAAACTCTTTGGTACATCAAAAATATCTATCTGAAAAATAAAGGCAGATTTGGTGGAACAGGAGACACATATCGTTCTGCGCCATGGCAATATCCGGTACCAAATTCTAAAGAACATGCATAAGAACCAGGGATTTGGTCATCCTTTTAGTAAAAAGAAAAGGAGATTGGCTCATGGGAAAACAGGAAAAAAATATATATAAAGAAAATCGTTCTGATTTTCAGAAATCAGATCCTTATGGAATCGAAGAAACAGAAGACTTTTTTGTCAGTTCCAGCATGGATTACACCGGATTGATACCTGCAGGACTGGTATCAGAAGCTCAGAGAGAAGCTTATGAAGAACTGTATCCGTCACTCACACCGCCTCCTATAGACGGAGAGGGAGAGGCTGAGTAAAAACAGAAAAAAATTCAAAAAAACTGGTAGTAGGGAGAAAGATATGATACAATGCAGTAGTATTGATCTTACTGTTACAGAAGCAGTAAAGAAAATGCCACTGCAAAAGGAGGATAGTGCGAATGACTACAAATGAAATGATCTGCAAATGTAAACAGGTGTCCTATGGAGATGTGGAAGATGCATTGAAACAGTTGGGACGATTTGATGATGTTTTAAAAACCTTTGATGAGGTACAGAAGATTACACATTGTTCTACCGGCTGTGGCGGATGTCATGACAAAATCATGGATGCCATATCTGACATTATGATGGCCTGAGAAAAAATAAGAAGGAAAGGGATGCTGTGTGAAGGTTTTACGGACAGCATCCTTTTTTATTGTATCTGTTTTTATTGTGAAGGAAGAAGACAGTGATGATCCGGTTTGGGAAAGGGCAGAGCAGAATGAGAAGAGTTGACAAGTGGAATCATCTGTAATATACTTTGATAAAAAAATAATTTGATTATCAAAATAAATGAGAGATGATATGAAAACCAGAATTACAGGGACAGGAAGTTATCTTCCGGAAAAAATAATTAGCAACGAGGAGCTTGCTCAATGGGTAGACACCAGCGATGAATGGATTTCCACCAGAACGGGCATAAAAAAAAGAAGGATTGCAGCCGGGGAGACTGCAGGAGAAATGGCGGCCAGAGCGGCAAAACGAGCTTTGGAAAACAGTGGGACATCTTCGGAGCAGATTCAGATGATTATTGTGGCAACCTGTTCCAAAGAGCAGTGTTTCCCCAGTCTGGCCTGCCAGGTACAAAAAGCAATCGGTGCAGTATCGGCGGCGGCTTTTGATCTGAGCGCTGCCTGCTCTGGATTTTTGTATGCTTTGAATACAGCGCATGCATATATAAGAGCGGGTATTTATGAAAAAATATTAATTGTGGGAACGGAAGTACTTTCTGATCTTGTGGATTGGACTGACCGCTCCACCTGCGTGTTGTTCGGTGACGGCGCAGGAGCTGTAGTGGCGGAAGCAAGTGAAGAGGGAATGGATGGATTTGTTCAGTATGCAGATGGAAGTAAAGGAGAGGTTCTTACCTGTAAAGGAAGAAGCAGAAAGAAGTTTTTTCAGGACGGGGAGGAAGACGGGAAACCGGAAGACAGCTACATTTCCATGAATGGACAGGAAGTATTCAAATTTGCCGTAAAAAAAGTGCCGGAATGTATTGAACAGGTGTTGGAGCAGACAGGGTATGAAAAAGAAAAAATCCGTTGGTATTTTCTTCATCAGGCAAATAGCCGGATCATCCGGTCTGTGGCAAAAAGATTGGAGGAACCGGAAGAAAAGTTTCCTATGAATCTGATGGAATATGGAAATACTTCTGCGGCCAGTATTCCTATTCTTCTGGATGAAATGAATCGCAAAGGAGAATTAGTCCGGGGGGATAAAGTGATATTGTCCGGTTTTGGGGCGGGTCTGACCTGGGCGGCAGCTTTACTCACATGGTAAAAGTGATAAGTTCTAAAGAAAAAATATAAATCGTAAGAAATGAAAAAATATTATAAAAGAAAAATAAAATTTGACAGAATATTAGAGTAACCGTTGACGAAATATTTGAAATCAACTATGATAACTAATATATCTATCTGCAAGAGCAACAGATATCCTTATCGGGAACTGGATGTGGCAGATGAAGGAGGTAGATCCATTGAAGTTTCATAGTGTACAAGGAGAAGAAGTTTTAAAAGAATTGTCCTCAGATGGTATAAAAGGCTTATCGGAAGCGGAAGTTTCCAGAAGACAGAGCCAGTATGGGGAAAATAAACTTCGAGAGAAAAAAAAGAAAACAAATCTTCAAAGATTTCTGGATCAGTTTAAAGATGTGATGATCCTGATTCTTCTGGCGGCAGCGGCAGTATCCTTTGTCATAGCCTGTACAGAAGGAGAACCGAAAGAATTCTTTGAGCCGGCTTTGATTTTACTGATTGTTATTTTGAATGCTGTGATGGGAGTGCTTCAGGAAAGCAAGGCAGAGAAAGCGCTGGATGCTCTGAAAAATATGTCTGCTCCTCACGCAAGGGTAATCCGTGACGGTGTGGAAAAAATAATTGATGCATCGGCGCTGGTACCGGGAGATTTGATCCGTCTGGAAGCAGGAGATTTTGTTCCTGCAGATGCACGTCTTCTTCAGAGTGTGGGATTGAAAAGCGAAGAGTCTGCTCTTACCGGTGAGTCTGTTCCATCAGAGAAAGATGCTCAGGAAGTGGCGGCAGAGAACGCTCCTTTAGGGGATCGGAGCAATATGATTTTTTCCGGTTGCAGTATCACTTACGGAACAGCCAAAGCAGTGGTTACCGCTATCGGTATGAATACAGAGATGGGAAAAATAGCCAATCTTCTGGAGGGAGAAGAGGATGGTGAAACACCTCTTCAGAAAAAACTTGCCCAGTTGGGAAAATATCTTGGTATTTTGGCTCTGGCAGCCTGCGGTATCATTTTTGTCATTGGCCTTATGAATGGAATTCCGGTGCTGGAAATCTTCATGACTGCTGTTTCACTGGCAGTTTCTGCAATTCCGGAGGGACTTCCTGCTATCGTGACTATCGTTTTATCCATTGGTGTTCAGCGGATGGTTAAGAAAAATGCCATTATCCGCCGCCTTCCCGCAGTGGAGACGCTGGGAAGCGCTTCCATTATCTGTTCAGATAAAACAGGAACTCTTACACAAAACAGAATGACATTGGTGAAAACATATCTGGATGGAGAACGGGAGCCGTCAGATTTTTCTGAGGATGCATCAGAACAGGTGAAAAAACTGTTGCTTTACGGAACTCTTTGCTGTGATGGTTCTGTCACCATTGAAAATGGAGAGGAACACCATATAGGAGATCCCACAGAAACATCCATTGTTCTGGCCGCATATAAAAATGGAATGGTCAAAGAGGAAATCAATGAGAAGTATCCACGTATGGCGGAATTACCTTTTGATTCTGACAGAAAGCTGATGACTACAGTGAACCAGATTGATGGAAAACTGGTGGTCATTGTGAAAGGCGCTTTCGATATGATGGAGAAGCGGTGTATTTCCGGAGATCTTCAGACTGCAAGAAAAAATGTAGAATCCATGAGTGAGAATGCACTTCGTGTTCTGGCAGTGGGATATAAGACAATTGATGCTATTCCGGAAAATCCCACATCAGAAGAACTGGAAAACGGTTTGCAGTTTATGGGTCTGGTAGGAATGATCGATCCTCCTCGTCCGGAAGCAAAAGCGGCAGTGGAGGTTTGCAGAAAAGCAGGTATTCGTCCTGTTATGATTACAGGAGATCATGTGGTTACGGCATCGGCAATTGCCAGGGAATTAGGTATTCTTCAAGAAGGCGAGCTGGCTATCACCGGCGGTCAGTTAGATGAGATGAGTGAAGAAGAACTGGATCAGCAGGTAGAAAAGATATCTGTTTATGCCCGGGTATCACCGGAAAATAAAATCCGCATTGTAAAGGCATGGCAGAGAAAAGGCCAGGTGGTTTCCATGACAGGAGATGGGGTTAATGATGCTCCGGCTCTGAAAGCAGCCGATATTGGATGCGCTATGGGAATAACAGGTACAGATGTGGCTAAAGGCGCTGCGGATATGACACTGACAGATGATAACTTTGCCACCATCGTGGATGCAGTACAGGAAGGTCGTGGAATTTATGCCAATATCCGAAAGGTGGTAGGATTCCTTCTGGGAACTAATATCGGAGAGGTGATTTGCGTATTCCTGGCAATGCTGTTGTGGCATAAGAGTTTGTTCCTGTCCATGCAGTTGTTGTGGATCAATCTGGTAACAGACAGTCTTCCGGCCATTGCTCTTGGCATGGAAGCAGTGGAAAAAGATGTAATGGCTCAGAAACCGAAGCCGAAGGATGAAAGTATTTTTGCTCATGGATACGGTGTTCGGATTGCCCTTCAGGGTCTGATGTTTGGTGTTCTCACATTAATCGCTTTCAAGGTTGGTGAAACTGGAACAGGAACACTGGCAGGCGGACAAACTCTGGCTTTCATGGTTCTGGCTCTTTCTCAGGTGGTACAGGCCTTTAATATGCGTTCAGAACATTCGCTGTTTAAGATTGGTGTATTTACCAATAAGAAGTTAAATATGGCAGCATTAGTTTCTGTTTTGCTGGTATCTCTGGTATTGTTTACACCAGTATCTGTGGCATTCGGTCTGGTAATGCTGAACTGGAAATTGTATCTTATCGGACTTGGTCTTGTACTTGTTCCTGTGGTTGTTATGGAAGTGTCCAAAGCGGCAGGTCTGATTAAACATCATCATTAAAAATGAACCTCCCATAAGATTCGGATAATGATTCTTATGGGAGGTTTTATTATTTGTCCTGAGAGGCTATTTTTTCTGCCAGATCGTTCAGATATACCCAGCGATCCATTTTTTCTTCCAGTTGAGCTTCGGCTTCTTCTTTTTCTTTGGCGAGCTGAGCCAGTTTTCCCGAATTTGTGGCGTTTGCCATCATTTCTTCGTCCAGGCTTTGAATTTTTTCTTCCAGAGCAGCGATGTCGTCATCAATAGTTTCAAATTCCTTTTGCTCTTTAAAAGTGAATTTCAGCTTCTGAGGCCGGTTTTGTTTCCAGTTTTTTGCGTTATTTTTCTTTTCCTCCAGGGGCTTCGGCACAGGGGGAATAGAATCCGACTGGCGGCGTTGTTTTGCTTCCAGATAATCTGTATAACCGCCTTCATATTGCTGTAAATGTCCGTTGCCGTCAAATTCAAAAATCCTGTCCACCACGTTATCCAGGAAATATCGGTCATGGGATACGGTGATAACAATACCGATGAAAGAATTCAGATAATCTTCCAGAACAGTCAGGGTGGGAATATCCATATTATTGGACGGTTCATCCAGAATTAACACATTTGCCCCGCTTACCAGTACAGAAAGCAGGTATAACCGTCTTTTTTCACCACCGGAAAGTTTGGAAACAGGAGTATATTGCATATCAGGGGTAAAAAGAAATCGTTCCAGCATCTGGGAAGCGCTGATACGTCCTTCTTTTGTCTGAACGTACTCTCCAATGTCCTTGACATAATCGATAACTCGTTGTGAAGTGTCAAAATCAGGTTCTTCTTGAGCAAGATAGCCGATTTTGATAGTTTCACCTATTTCCATATATCCCTGATCCGGTTGAATCTGACCGATGATCAGTTTCAACAGTGTGGATTTTCCGCAGCCATTGGGACCGATGATTCCCAGACGCTGATTTCGCAGCAAGGTGTAGGAAAAATTTTCAATCAGTTTCATTTCCCCGTAAGATTTACTTACTTCATGGAATTCAATGGTTTTCTTTCCCATACGGGTCTCTACAGAATCCATTTCTATTACCTGATCCTGAATGGGCGCTTTTCCGTTTTTTAGAGTTTCCAGTCGCTCCAGCCGGGCTTTTTGTTTCGTTGTTCTTGCGCGACAACCTCTCTTGGCCCATTCCAGTTCTATGCGTAGGATACTTTGGTTTTTCCTGTGGGAAGCCAGTTCCATTTCCTCTCTCTCTGCTTTTAATTCCAGAAATTTAGAGTAGTTGGCATCGTAGCTATACATGGAACCTCTGCTGATTTCCAGAATCCGGTTGGAAACCTTATCCAAAAAATAGCGGTCATGGGTTACCATGAGAATAACTCCTTTATAATTTTTAAGATAATCTTCCAGCCAGAGAATCATTTCCTCATCCAGATGGTTGGTAGGCTCGTCTAGAAGAAGAACGTCAAATTCTGAAGCCAGAACCTTTGCCAGAGCCACCCTTCTTTTTTGACCGCCGGAAAGCTGTTCTATAGGCATATCATATCCTGTGATTCCCAGGCGATTCAGATTACTTTGTACCAGCCAGTCCGTATCGTTGTTTCCGTCTAAAGCGTAAGATAAAACAGTAGCTTGCGAAGGAAATTCCGGATTCTGGGGCAGGTAGGCGATACGAAGACCATTTTGGCGGATGATCTGTCCCTGATCCGGTTCTTCTATACCGGCGATCATGCGAAGCAGGGATGTTTTTCCTGTTCCGTTAATTCCCACGATACCGATTTTATTGCCTTCATGGATACCGAAGGAAGCGTCTTCAAATATTATTTTTTCACCAAAAACTTTATGAATATGTTCTATATTAATGATGTTCATATGGTAACTCCTTTCCATGCAATGAACCAATATTGCTGTGTGAGCAGTAACACAGATTATATATGAAAATGTGGACAGGTTCAAGTATATCTGGAAAAATAAGCTGATGTAGAGTATAATGATAATAATAATGTTATGATAAAGGATAGAAACAGTATGGTTTCTCACAGGGATAAAAGGATGAATGAATTATCATATCAGTCTTATCAGGAAGAACTGGTAAGGCTGCGGAGACATTTTCATACCTGGCCGGAAGTCAGCATGGAAGAAAAAGAAACTGCAAAATATGTGTTTGAATATATGAAAAACCTGGGTCTGGAGCCGCAGATGACAGGGGAAAATGGTGTGGTGGCCATGGTATGGGCGCCGGAAGCAATCAGAGAAAAATGTCATACGGTGGCAGTACGTTCTGAGATGGATGCCCTCCCGATACAGGAAACAAGAGAAGTTCCCTGGAAATCAAAAAATCAGGGGGTGATGCATGCCTGCGGTCATGATGGAATTCTGGCGGCAGGGCTGGTGTTAGCCAAAATCTGTGTCAGATACCAGAAGGATCTGCCGGTCAATGTGAAGTTTATTTTCCAGCCGGGAGAAGAAAATGGGCAGGGGACACAGATGATGTTGGATGCAGGGGTGATGGAAAATCCCCATGTGGATGAATTTGTAATGTATCACTATGTAAATGATGCTCCCTTGGGAATGGAACTTCACAGAGGAGCTTCCACAGCAGCGATAGGCTCCGTGATATTAAAAATCCAGGGGAAATCTGTTCACTGGTGCAGCGCTCAGCATGGAAAAGATTCTATACGTGCGGGGGCAAAAATCATAGAAGCAGCTTATGAAATAAACGAATCCTATCAGGGAAAAGGTTCTTTTATTGTGGGCATTGGTATGTTCCAGTCAGGGACGGCAAAAAATGTGGTGGCTCAGGAGGCAGTACTGTCCGGCACTCTCCGCGCCTGTTATCTGGAAGATTATGAAAAGCTTCGCACTCTATTTCTGGAAAAGCTTGCAGTAATCGAAAAGGAAACCGGAACAAAGATTGAAGCGGAAATTGATGAAGAACCGATTCCTCCGATTATAAATGATGATGAACTGGTAGATTTGGGTCTTCATACAGGAAAAGAAATCTGGGGAGATGACTGCAGACTGGTAACACAATTATATTTGTCCGGGGACAGTGCGGCGTATTATTTTCGCAGAGCCAGGGGAATATTTATGGTATTTACAGCAGAAAAACCGAAAGAGGAAAATTATCCTCTCCACAATGGACAATTTGATTTTTCAGAAGATGTTTTATGGAAATCGGTGGCATCATTACACCAGTTTATTTTAAATATGAATAACCAATGGGAAAGATAGGGGGCAGTTTAAAATGGAACAATATCGGGGAAAAGTGATCGTAAAAGGAAATGCCATTGGAAAGATTTATATATATACCCGTAATCATTATCAGGTGACTCCCCAAAAGACAGAGTTTCCGGAAGAAGAAGTGAACCGTTACCGTAAAGCACAGGAAATAGTGATCGGGCAACTGGAATCCGCCTATGAAAAAGCAGTGGAAATTGTAGGCGCCAGAAATGCGTCGGTATTTGATATACAGGCCATGCTTTTGCGAGAAGGTAAACTGGGGCAGTGGGTGGAGAAAATGATTTTAAACCAGAAAGTAACCAGTGAATATGCCATTTCTCAGGTAAGCAGGGAGATTTCAGAAAATATTTTTGAGGAAAAAGAAGACTGGGAGGAAGAAGAAAGAGGACAGATCCGTGAAGTGGCGGGAAGAGTGCTGAATTTTCTTACAGGGCAAAACAACAGAATGATTCCCGGCGAAGAAAAAGTAATTTTGGCGGCGAAAGATATTGCACCGGGAGAATTGCTTCAGTTTGATAAAAACAGGATTCTGGGATTGATTACAGAAATCGGCGCTGGAGAATCGCATACGGCTGTACTGGCATCTGCAATGGAAATACCGTATCTTTGCGGAATTCCTTTTCATTCTGAGTGGAACGGAAAAATGGCAGCTATAAACGGGAATAAAGGATTATTCTGTGTGGAACCGGAAGAAAAATGTCTGGAAGAAATCAAGGAAGGCCTTTGGGAGCAGGAAAAAGAGAAGGAGAGACTGGAAACTCTGATTGGCGAAAAGGCAGTGACACTGGACGGGGAACGAATGTACGTTTATGCCAATGTGGGAAGAGAAGAAGAATTAGAGGAAGCGATTACTTACAGGGTAGCAGGTATCGGGCTGGTTCGCAGTGAATACCTGTTTATGGGAAAAGAAAATTATCCCAGTGAGGAAGAACAATACGAATATTATCGGAATATAGTGGAAAAAATGCAGGGAAAACCGGTACATATCCGAACTTTGGATATCGGGGCTGATAAACAGATGAATTATCTTCGTTTGGAAAAAGAAGATAATCCGGCTATGGGATTTAGAGGAATCCGCATTTGTCTGGAACAGGAAGAATTATTCAGAACACAGTTAAAAGCGCTGTTTCGGGCGGCTGTATATGGAAATCTGGGAATTCTTTATCCTATGATCACTTCTGTGGAAGAAATCGATCAAATCCAGGAAATTATTCATGACATTCGAGAAGAAATGGATGCAAAAGGGGTCGTTTATGGAGAGGTTCGTCAGGGAGTAATGATAGAAACTCCGGCAGCGGTTATGATCAGCGATATGCTGGCAGAAAAAGTGGATTTCTTCAGTATTGGAACGAATGATCTGATTCAATATGTGATGGCGGCAGACAGGCAGAATTATAAAGTCGCCTCTTTATGCCAATCCAGCCATCCGGCAGTGATTCGGATGATGGAACTGGCAGTGAGAAATGCTCATCGATATGGAATACCGGTTATGGTGTGCGGGGAGATGGCATCAGACAAAGAACTGACAAGAAAACTGGTAGAGATGGGTGTGGACATCTTATCTGTTGCCCCGGGACAGATATTAGCAATCAGAAAAGAAATCAGAAATACAACGGTAAGAGAATAATAAAAAACAAAATCGCCCATTCTCAGATGAGATGGGCAATTTTGTTAGTAAAGGTTACAAAAGGCTTTCTGGAAAGCAGCCATACAAGAAACAGGCAGAAGACAATCAATAAAAGACTTTCCAAATTACTTTCTACAGAAGAGAGGATGGAAGAACCATATTTAAAACAACTGTAGATGAAACCATGGAAAATATAGATAGCCATGGTGCGCTGTCCCAGATAAGAATAGGATTTCTTCTCAGTGGGAAGAACCAGCATAAAGAGGTAAATCAGTAAGAAGGATATGCAATAACAAAGGATGCGAATGAGTACTCCTTCTAAATTGTCAAGTCCCATATCAGAGTAGGAATATCTGCCGTAAAATATCTGTGGAGATAAGTGGTCGTGATATTCGTCTGCAAAAAGAAAAACAATAAAAGCTCCCAGGACTGCCCAGGCTCCAAAATACCCTTTTTTATTGCGGAAGCGGTTCAGACAGGAACTGTCGAAACTTAATCCGGCAAGGAAAAAAGGAAAGAAAAAGAAAATCCGGGGGATGGAAAGAAAATTGTCCAATTGTGTAAAGCCCACTAAAAGTCCGGCAATCAGAGACAAAAAAAGATGTCCGGGAATTTTCTGAACAACCGGGGCCATAATTCTCCAGGCAAACAAAGCCATCAGATACCAGAGAGAAAACTTTGGTCTGGCCAAATACAAGCCGGTTTCTTTGTCTAAAATTAATGTATACAACAAATAATAAATGATTTCATATACAAAATAAGGAATTACCAATCCCTGAATCAGTTTTTTGATGGAAGGGATTTTCTTTGAAAAATAACCGGATATAAAAATAAAAGCCGGCATATGAAAAGCAACGATTCCCCATTTCAATTCGTAGAGAAAAGGATTTTGCTCATAGCTGGGTTCGATAAAATGACCGATCACCACCAGGACAATTAAGAGAACCTTGTAATTATCAAATAAATATTCCCTTTGATCTTTGCCTGTGGAAATATGTGTGTCTTGCTGCATATAAAAATCCACCTTAATTAAATTTTGAATATAAAGATGTCCGGATGAAAGGGTTATAGAGACATCTATTTTTACTAACGTCATTTTACTGGTCAATGTATCAGATTACAAGATGAAAAACAGATAAAAATATTACGAAAATCATACAAAAAAGTTAAAAAATGCATAAAAACTGGTTTGAGAATAAAAAAAGATTTATAATGAATCGTAAAGAAAAGAAAGAGGAAGAGAAAATGGATCAGAACAAAAGAAGAAAACGGGCGCAGGCTTTTTTCCTTGTTGCTATTGTGCTGGTGTTTTGGAATCTTATGGAAGGGCTTGGAGGACAAAACAAAACCACGGTGGCCTGTGTGGGAGACAGTATTACCTTTGGCACAGGAATAAAAAACAGAGAAGAAAATTGTTATCCGGTCCAGCTCCAAAAACTTCTGGGAACAGATCAATATAGAGTGGGAAATTTCGGTGTGACAGGGGTAACCGTTCAGAAAAAGGGGAATGCACCTTACTGGGAAGAAGAACTGTATGAAAAAAGCTTAAAATATGATGCAGACGTGATTGTTCTTTTACTGGGAACCAACGATTCAAAAGAAGTAAACTGGAAAAACCCGAAAACATTCAGGAAAGACTATCTGGCCATGGTGGAAAGCTATGAAAAACTATCCGGTAACCCAAAAATCATTCTTGCCACTTTGCCTCAGATATTTCCGCCTGCTTCCGATTGGGAAAAAACTGTTTTGATGAATGGGGAAATCATTGAAGAAGAAAGCAGAATTATAAAAGAAATTGGAAAAGAAAAAGATATGCAGGTGCTGGACTTATATGAACTCACTGAAGGAAAAAATGAATGGTTTGGAGCAGACGGAATCCATCCCAATAAAAAAGGGGCAAAGGCAATTGCTGAAGCGGTAGCTCAAGCTGTAGAAAATAAATGAAAAGAGGAAAAATATTATGAGAAAAAGTGAAATTACCCGTACACAGGCACTGGAACTTTTGAAAAAATACAATAAGGAGCCATTTCATATTCAACATGCTCTGACAGTGGAAGGTGTGATGCGCTGGTATGCAAAAAATCTTGGTTTTGGAGAGGAAGAAGATTATTGGGGAATCACAGGTCTGCTGCACGATATAGATTTTGAACTTTATCCACAGGAACATTGTTTGAAAGCGCCTGAACTTTTAAAAGAAGGCGGTGTTTCAGAGGATATGATTTATTCAATCTGCTCTCATGGATATGGCATTTGCTGTGACCTGGAACCAAAAGAAGAAATGGAAAAGGTACTTTTTGCAGCAGATGAACTGACAGGACTCATCTGGTCAGCAGCTTTGATGCGTCCGTCAAAAAGTGTTATGGATATGGAAGTAAAAAGCTTAAAGAAAAAATATAAGGACAAACGATTTGCCGCCGGATGCTCCAGAGAGGTTATTTCTGCCGGAGCCGAGAGACTGGGATGGGATTTGGAAACATTGTTTGAGAAAACCATATTAGCGATGCGCTCCTGTGAGGAGGAAGTGGCAGAGCAGATGGCAGAAATATAAGGGAAGGACAGAAGTGAGATGATACAGACAGAGTATTTGACGGAAAAGGATCTGGAAATATTTGCAGTATCATATGCGGAATATTTTAATGCAGAAGGTGACAACTGGACTTATGAACGGGCATACAGGCGTCTTCATCAAATGTGGAATATAGAAGACGGGATTGGATTAAAGGCGGTTTGCGGAGACAAAATATGCGGAATATTACAGGGACATTTAAACTGGTTTGATGATGCACCGGATTTATATATACAGGAAGTATTGGTTCTAAGGGAATATCAAAGTTGTGGTATAGGAAGCCGGTTGATAAAAGAAGCGGAGCAATGGGGAAAAATCCGGGGCGCTATGTGCGCCTTTCTGGAAACTATTAGTGACAGCAGACATGAAAAATTTTATGGGCAGTTGGGTTACCATACAAAAACAGATTTGGTTTATAAAAAGAAAAAAATTGTTAAAGTTTAAACGATGGCATACATTCTCAAAAGTTATATAATAAATTTGA
Organism: Eubacterium sp. UBA3279; assembly: GCA_002361775.1. Taxonomy (GTDB): domain Bacteria; phylum Bacillota; class Clostridia; order Lachnospirales; family Lachnospiraceae; genus Oliverpabstia. The sequence goes on along the minus strand of DETV01000067.1, from coordinate 30,383 downwards.
TTTTATAATCATAAAAAGGAATCTGAAAGCCTTGATTTTATCGGGTAAAAGATTCCTGAGGTTATTATATATTTGAGGAGGAAACATCAGATACAACGGAATCATCTGAAGAAAACATAGATGAAACGAAGACGGAAGAATATCTGAAGCCGAACAACATTGAGCCGGCAAACTTCTCTATACCACCGGCAAAAGTACCAATGACAGAGGAAAACATACAGGAGATGGTAGGAATGATTCCTGATAGCATACAGCCGTTTGAGGGTGATGACAGGGAAAACGTTGAATTAGCAGGCGTTACAGATGGATGGAATCTGGCAAATATTCTGTTCAGAGAATTTGCAGAATGGTATAAAGAAGTAGTATGTGCTGATGGAGTCAGAAATGAACCGCTGGAATTAATAAAACAGAGTGAGAGCATTGAAACGTATCATTATAATGGTGTTATTAAGCAGGTAGATATTGGTTGGTATGCCTTTTTTGCCGATAATATATCTTTTGAATAATGAATAGAATTTAACTGTAATTGGCTGTTGAAAACAGTAATTCAGGAAACTGGAAAACGAAATTGAAATATTCTGAATTGATTTGTTGGGAGTACGATAGATTCTCAAAATACTCACCACCATTTTTGGGAAAAACTGGTGAGTATTTTAGAAAACTATGAAATTTGCAACAACAAAGTCAGGGATAGAATCTCCCATAGAAACACAGGTGTGAAAAACACTGATTTCCAGGGGAGATTCTTATTTTGAAATTAATTTTTACAGGAAGCCTCACAGGGTGGGTCAAAACTTGGATTGAATGCATAGAAGTTTTTGGAATCCAGTTGTTCCTGTACGCTTCGTAAAGCTTCACCGAAACGTTGGAAATGAACAATTTCACGAGCTCTTAAAAAGCGGATAGGATCTGCTATTTCTGGAATATCCCGGACTACACGAAGAATATTGTCGTAAGTAGTTCGGGCTTTTTGTTCGGCAGCAAGGCTTTCGAACAAGTCGGTAATCGGATCGCCTTTTGATTGGAACTGGTTGGCTGTTAAAGGAACACCGCCCGCTGCTTGTGGCCAGATTCCCACTGTGTGATCCACATAATAATCAGAAAAACCACTTTTTTCGATTTCTTCCATACTGAGGTTGGCGGTGAGCTGATGAACCATAGCTCCGATCATTTCCATGTGAGCCAGTTCCTCTGTAGCTACATCGGTGAGAACTGCCATGCACATACGGTTGGGGGCAGCGAAACGCTGAGAAAGATACCGCATGGAGGCATTGATTTCACCATCGGGTCCCCCTTACCCCGGTAACCTAGAAGTGGCGAAAAAACCTGTATTTATGCGGTTTTTTGAGGGGTATAGAGATGGAACGTCAGTGTATCTTTCTCCTTGTCATAAATAATCTCCTCTATGATGGAGCGAATAAAGACGCCTTTTATCTCATTTTCAACTTCGTCACTCTTTAAAATATCGAATACAGTTTTTACTTTTTTAAGGAACTGTTCTTTTGTATCTGGTGCAGCAGCAGTCTGGATAAGATTTGCCCTTTTCGCTTCAAGTTCTTCTCGTTCTTTTTTTAAGCGCTCTTTGTTTTCTTTATATTCTTCGAGAGAATCAACCCCGGTTTCGTAAGCGGTACGAATACGCTTTTCACGGATAGAAAGATTTTCCCAATCCTTTTCCAGTTGATCTTCTTCAGTGAATTGCGGATTCTCCTTTTCTATGTAAGAAACAGTAAAGTCCATTCCATTCAGAATTTTCTCCAGATATGCCAGGACAGCTTCTATAAGTTTACCTTCTGAAATGGATGAGTTTCCCCTATGAAATCCTTTGGCGTAACGCCAGCAGACAAAACGGGGGTATTCCCCAGTATTATAAGACAAAGAAGCACCACAAATAGAACACTTAACTAATCCAGCAAGCCAATGTTTACAGGTAGATACACTGCGTCTTTTCTTCGATTTAAAAGTAGAAGAGATGATTTCCTGCGCTTGTTCGAAAAGTTCCGGTGAAATAAATGTTTCGTGTTGTCCTTTCGCTGTTATACCGTTCCATTCCAGAGTTCCAACATAGAATTTATTTTGCAAAATGTAGGAAATATTTCTCTTTTCAAACAGTCCGTCTCTTTTAGTACGAATCCCCATTTCATTGATTTGCCTGGCTATTGCAGTAGGCTCTTTGTGATACTGGCAGTATTGCTGGAAAATATATGTAACAAGCTTTGCTTCTTCCGGAACCACCAAGAAAGGTTTCCCTTCCCCTACAGCTCTATATCCCAACGGAGGGGTAGCCTGATAACCGCCACGCAAAGCCTTTTCTGTCATACCTCGGATTACTTCTCCAGAGAGATTGATAGAGTAGTATTCATCCATCCACTCGATAATACGCTCGATGAGGGAGCCAAAAGGACCATCAATGAGAGGTTCGGAGGTGCTGATTACTTCGACCCCACATTGCTTTTTGAGCATGGACTTATATACTATGGATTCTTCCTGATTTCGGGCAAATCTGCTAAATTTCCATACAAGGATAATTTGGAATGGGGATGGATTGGACTTGGCTAATGAAATCATTTTTTGAAATTCTGGCCGCTTTTGAGCTTTACGCCCGGAGATACCATTTTCTATAAAAATGTAGTCGGGATTTACCAGAATTTTATTTTTCTTTGCATAGTCCAACAATAATCGCTTCTGAGCATCAGGAGAAAGCTCCTCTTGCTTATCGGTACTGACACGAATATACAGGGCGCCGTCTCGATATTTTTCTGGCATAATATCATCTCCTTTGTTGAGTATATGCATTTCAGGGTACAAAAATAACAGCCAGCGGTGAACGGATGTTCCGCTTGCGTGGCTGTTCCGAAGATGATACAATATTTTATGAATTGGGGTATCATTCTTCGGAATGTTACTTGGCCGTCTGGTGTTGGTAGCACCGGGCGGTTTTTGTTTTACAGTAAATTGGCCATTTGAATTTCCAGGTCTTTAAAAAAACCTGCTTTTATCGTTTCTTCAAAACTATATTGTCCGGAAATTTTATCATCTTCAAATCCATATACAGTGGTTGTTTGGGTAGAAGGATTTACAATCCAGTATTCTTTTACTCCGGCAGTACGATATTTGAAAAGTTTAATCTGGTAATCCATACGTTGGCTGGACGGAGAAACAATTTCAATGATAAAATCAGGAGTCCCTTCACAGCCACGATCTGAAAGTTTTCTTTTATCACATATTACACTGATGTCAGGTTCTACGTAGTTTCGATTATCCTTGCTCAAAAATACAGCAAATGGAGCAGGATAAACTTCACAAAGACCATTGTGAGATTTAATGTGGCTGTTTAAAATGTAACTAAGTTCGCTAATGAGTTTTTGATGGATACGTTTTGGCGGCGCCATATCGTAAATAACTCCATCAATCAGTTCCGCACGTTCTCCTTCTGGAAGAGCGTAAATATCTTCGGTAGTATAAGTTTTGGTGCTGGGTAATGGCATAGTAACAACTCCTTTCGTAATAATTATAGACGGATACGATTTGACAAATACAATCCCTTGACATATAATATACTTAACAAGACAGCCGACAGATAGGTGCAAGCTACCTGATCCGGCGAATTAAATGAACTTTATTGAGTAAAGCCACCCATCCGGCCAAGGAACAGGGCGGCTTTACTTATTTTTGAGATTTAGAATAGCTACGATCAGGCTGGCAGTTGCCAGGATTATCATAAATTCCTCATATGTACTCATAAGCATTCCCCTTTCCGACAAGACTCGGATCAGGAACCAGCACGCCCCTCGGCTGCCTGGGTAAGTATATTATATTGTCAAGGTGCTTTAATCACCTTGACTACTCTAAGACCAGGTTCAAAGTAGATTATATTTTGTGTTGCTCAGTAGCAGAGTACCGGGCGTGAATAGAGGTTTATTGATCAATTTTATCAATAGCAATACCAGGAATTGTAATGGTTCCACCTAATGTAGATTCGTAACTAATTTATAAGTTTCAATTTTTATATGTGCCATGATAAGTACCATTTTCCTCGCGTTTTTGATAGATAAAGTATATCAAATAAATATAGATAAAACAAGGAAAACACAAGAAGGAAGGATGCTACACAGAAATGATTTATTTTCACACAAACAACCTGTCATACATACCATAAAGCAGGAGGTGCTGTGATGAATATTATCAGTCAAATAAAAATCAATGGTAAATGGGTAGATCAAGAATCCATACCAAGAGAAGAAACTATGAAAATCATTGCGGAAACCATCTGCATGGCAGTTAATAAAGCAGGATTCGCAATTGATAAAAAAGATAAAACCGCCTGAGGGCGGGAAAGGAGGACAAGTATTGAAAATATCAGGGACAGTTGAACGAATATAGTCGGTTTTGCAAGAAGATGAGCCTGACAGAAGAACGTGAGCGTATTTATTATGATATGCGTGGAAGGATTGCACCGAGAAAATATATTGTATCATCTTATATCATTTATATAGGTAAGAATATTTCTAGGGTACGGGTGTAAGCACCCCCATATTGACTGATAATGAATTTTGCAATTTTTGCATTGGGAGTTTTAATGTTTACCGGATATTGTAATCTTTTTTCATAGGACCACATAGGATTTAACACCTGCCTTTCTGATTATTTTCCCATGGCCAGGGCTGCATCATCCATTCCCAGGAATCACTGCTGGAATCATCGATGGTATCGATGGTGAGAGGGCCGTAGTGCATGGCGTAATGTTTCATGGCATCCCTGCGGATACAGGATTGTTTCTGGAAGTATGCCATGGCATCCTGATCATGAGGGTGGGTATCCAGATATAAAAGGATATCGTCAATGGCAAAACTGGATTGATTAATTTTATCTAATAGTTGCTGCCGGGAAGGAATCTGGTGATTGCAGTCACTCGTTGTATTATAATTTAACATCTGCAGCCACCTCCTTTTCCGCAGAAAGGCTTGCAAAGTTCCGGGAAAATGGTTCCACTGGAGAGGGCTTTGCAGGTATCGTATACATTGTTGAATTTCTGGTTGGGGATATAGCCCATGGCCAGTGGATATCGATCCAGGCAATTTTCATTGACAGGGCAGGTGTCCTCCCGGGGTTGTATACAGGGATTGTTAGTAATGGGGGGACAGGGTCTGCGATTTGGTACGTTTCTATAATTCATACGGCAATTATCCATTAAGAAAGTATCCTTTCCATTTTGATTTCTCTTTATCATATGAGCTTTTGGAAAAAAGGGTTCTAAAAAGGTTTTTTTCTTTGGAAAATAGTGTTATACTATAACAGAATTGTCTGCATCCGATACCTCCGGAGCAGGCAGGGGGAGTACAGGATAAGAAATGAGGTTTTTATATGAAAAAAAATATAAGGGAAAAGATTCGCAGTGTTGGCAGAAAAACAGATTTTTATGATTACAATCTGTTGGCTGCGGTTATTTTACTTACCTGTTTTGGCTTGGTGATGCTTTACAGTACAAGTGCTTATGAAGCTCAATTACAGTTTAAAGGCGATGATATGTATTATTTCAGACGTCAGGCGATTATCAGCGCTGTGGCGATTTTCGGAGCGGTTTTCATTTCAAGATGGGATTATCACGCTCTGATACCTGTATCGGGATTGGCGTATTTGCTGGCGTTGGTTTTGATGGCTATGGTAAAATGGACTCCTTTTGGTGTGGAAGTTTATGGCGCGAGAAGGTGGCTGAAGCTGGGAATTCAATTCCAGCCCTCGGAGATTGCTAAGATTGCGGTGATTATCTATCTTCCTGTGGTGATTATTAAGATGGGAAGGCAGATCAAGACCTGGAAGGCTTTCTGGGTATTGCTGGGGTTGGGAGGACTTCAGGCGCTGGCAGCCTTTAAACTTACAGATAATTTGAGTACCGGTATTATCATTGGTGGAATTGCAATGGCTTTGATTTTTATTTCATCTCCAAAGACAAAAGAAATTTTGCTGATGGGGGGAGGGGTTGCAGCAGTTGCGGCAGTGATCATCTCCTATATGGGTCTGGCTATGACTACCAGTAAGGATTTCCGTATTCGCCGTATTCTGGCCTGGCTTCATCCGGAAGAGAATATGTCTGGTGGGGGATATCAGGTTATGCAGGCTTTGTATGCCATAGGAAGCGGCGGTTTTTTTGGCAAGGGCCTGGGAAACAGCGCCCAGAAGCTGGGAACCATTCCGGAAGCTCAGAATGATATGATATTTTCCATTGTCTGTGAAGAGTTAGGCGTATTTGGAGCAGTGCTGTTGTTGCTCATGTTTGGATATCTGCTGTATCGGTTATTTTTTATTGCCCAGAATGCACCGGATCTTTATGGTACATTGGTTGTCAGCGGTATTTTTGCTCATATTGCGTTGCAGGTTATTCTGAATATCTGCGTAGTATTGAACCTGATGCCGACAACGGGTATCACACTGCCGTTTGTAAGTTACGGAGGAACGTCTATTTTGTTTTTGATGGCAGAGATGGCCATTGCTTTGAGTGTTTCCAGACAGATTAAGTTTAAAAATCAGGATGTGGAAGAGTGACAGAGTAACATTTTTCCAGAATGGGTTGACAAATCTGCACAGAATAGATATACTTCGGTACAAGAGAGATGTGCAACATTCTTTAAAAGGAGATAAGAAAAACTATGTTAGAAAAAATGAGAAAAATTATTGCAGAGCAGTTGAACTGTGATGAAGAGACCATTGGATTGGAAACCTCTTTTAAAGATGATTTGGGAGCTGATTCCTTGGATTTGTTCGAATTGATCATGGCTCTGGAAGAAGAGTATGGTCTTGAGATTCCGGCAGAGGAACTGACAGATCTGGAAACAGTGGGAGACGTAGTTGAATATTTGAAGACGAAGGGTGTGGAGGATTAATTCCACACCTTTTTATCGTAGTCATAGAAAAATGTTGAGGTTAAAAGATGCCTGAAATTGTTTTTTTCTTTTATTTTTACAATTTGGGTGTCTGGAAAATTATATAAAATCAGGAGTTAGAGATTATGAGTACAGTAAAGACAAGATTTGCACCAAGTCCTACAGGAAGAATGCATGTGGGAAATTTAAGAACAGCGTTGTATGCTTTTTTAATTGCAAAGCATGAAGATGGAAAGTTTATGCTGCGGATAGAGGATACAGATCAGGAGCGTTTTATGGAAGGCGCTCTGGAAATTATTTACCGCACGATGGAAAAGACAGGATTGATCCATGATGAAGGTCCGGACAAAGACGGAGGGGTAGGTCCTTACGTGCAGAGTGAACGTCAGGCGCAGGGCATTTATATGAAATATGCAAAGCAGTTGATTGAGCAGGGAGATGCTTATTACTGTTTCTGCGATAAAGAACGTCTGGAAAGTCTGAAAACAGAGGTGGCAGGAAAGGAAATTTCTATATACGACAAACATTGTCTGCATCTTTCAAAAGAAGAAATTGAAGCGAATCTGGCAGCAGGAAAGCCATATGTTATCCGGATCAATATGCCCACAGAAGGAATTACCACTTTCCATGATGAACTGTATGGAGATATTGCGGTAAATAATAACGAACTGGATGATATGATTCTGATCAAATCAGATGGTTTCCCCACTTATAATTTTGCCAATGTAATTGATGATCATCTTATGGGAATCACTCATGTAGTAAGAGGAAATGAATATCTGTCTTCAGCGCCTAAGTATAACCGCCTTTATGAAGCTTTCGGATGGGAAGTTCCGGCTTATATTCACTGTCCGCTGATTACCAATGAAGAACATCAGAAGTTATCAAAACGTTCCGGTCATTCTTCTTATGAAGATCTTCTGGAACAGGGATTCATCTCTGAAGCGATTGTGAATTTCGTTGCATTGCTGGGTTGGAGTCCTGCATCAGATAATGAGATTTTTTCTCTTGAAGAGTTGATTAAAGAATTTGATTATCACAGAATCAGTAAATCTCCGGCTGTTTTTGATATGGTAAAACTTCGTTGGATGAACGGAGAATATATGAAAAAAATGGATGACGATCAGTTCTATGAGATGGCTCTTCCTTATATGAAAGAAGTGATCACCAGAGATATTGATTTCCACAAAATTGCCGCCATGGTAAAAACAAGAATCGAGACATTCCCGGATATCAGAGAACATATTGATTTCTTTGAGAAAATGCCGGAATATGATAATTCCATGTACGTGCATAAAAAGATGAAGACAAATGAGGAAACTTCTCTTCAGGTGTTGAAAGAAGTACTTCCTTTGTTAACGGAGCAAGAAGATTACAGTAATGACGCTTTATTTGAATTGTTGTCTGCTTACGCAAAAGAGCATGGATATAAAGTGGGTTATGTGATGTGGCCGATCCGTACAGCGCTTTCAGGAAAACAGATGACACCGGCTGGCGCTACAGAGATTTTGGAAGTTTTGGGAAAAGAAGAAAGTCTGGTGCGTATTCAGGCTGCAATCGAGAAGCTGAGTTGAATTCTGCACCGGGACAAATAAGTAAGTCTTGAAGGTTGGTAGTGGAGAATTTATGAAATTTAATAAAGAACAAAATGAGGCAGTGGTTCATCGGGATGGACCACTGCTGGTTCTTGCCGGACCAGGTTCCGGTAAGACGGCGGTAATTACTCACCGTACCCAAAAACTGATTCAGGAATACCAGGTTGCTCCCTCGTCCATACTGGTGGTCACTTTTACAAAGGCGGCTGCCAGGCAGATGAGGGAGCGTTTTTTACGTTTGACAGGAGAAAAGAATACGGCGGTGACTTTTGGCACTTTTCACGGAATATTTTATGGGATTCTTCGCCATGCCTATGGGATTACTTCAAAAAATATTGCCAGTGAAGAGGAAAAATATGGTATCCTTCGGGAATTGCTTCAAAAAACATCTATGGATGTGGATGATGAAAATGATTTGCTGGAAGCTTTGAACCGGGAAATCAGTACGGTAAAAAACGGGAGAATTCCTCTCACACATTTTTATTCTGCCTGTTGTCCCGATGAAGAATTCCGAAGAATTTACGAAGGCTATGAGAAAAGGCTGCACAGCCGGAGGTTATTGGATTTTGATGATCTGATGGTATATTGTTATAATCTTTTTCAAAAGCATCCGGAAATTCTGCAGGCCTGGCAAAAGAAATTCCGGTATATTCTTATTGACGAATTTCAGGATGTGAATCAATTACAGTATGATATCATCAGACTTCTGGCATTGCCGGAAAATAATCTGTTTCTGGTAGGGGATGATGATCAGTCCATTTATCGGTTCAGAGGGGCAAAACCAGAAATCATGCTTCACGTACCCAGAGATTATCCTGGGATGAAACAGGTGGTTTTAAAGCAAAACTACCGTTGTTCCGGTGAAGTTGTGGAAAAATCACAAAATTTGATCCGATGGAACGATACCCGATTTGAAAAACAATTGCGTACGGAAAATCCTCAGGGGAAGCCTTTGGAAATCCGGTCTTTTGAAAATGAAACAGAGGAAACAGGGTGGCTGATCAGGCAAATTCGAAAAGATCTGGAAGAAGGATGTGATTTTCGGGAAATTGCAGTCTTGTTCCGTACCAATGTGGGCTGTCGTATGACTGTGGAGAAGTTGATGGAGTATAACATTCCATTTACTATGCGGGATGTGCTGCCGAATCTCTATGAACACTGGCTGGCGAAAAATATGGTTTCTTATATGCGTCTTGCTATGGGAGGGAGAAGCAGAAAGGATTTTCTGGCGATTATGAATCGTCCCAACCGCTATTTGTCCCGGGAAGCATTTTATGAACAGGAAATGCCTTTTGAAATTCTCTATCAGTTTTATGAAGGGAAAGAATGGATGTGTGATCGGATTGAAAAATTTGAACACGATCTGAAAATGATGAAGAATATGACTCCTTATGGAGCAATCAATTATATTCGCCACGGAATTGGTTATGATGAATATCTGAAAGAATATGCAGATTACAGAAGGATCAAAGTAGAGGAACTGTATGAAATTTTACAGGAGATTCAGGAAAGTTCCAAAGGATACAATACTTATCAGGAATGGTTTGACTATATGATGGAATATAAAGAGAAGCTTCAGGAACAGGCAGAAAAAATCAGGAGTCAGCAGGATGCGATTACGATTTCTACTCTTCACAGTGTGAAGGGGCTGGAATATGACCGGGTATATATCCTGGACGTAAATGAAGGCAGTATTCCTTATCATAAGGCAGTGTTGGATCCGGAAATAGAAGAAGAACGAAGAATGTTTTACGTGGGAATGACAAGAGCCAGAAAGGAACTGCATTTATATTCGGTGGAAGAAAGATTTGGCAAGAAGCTGGCGCCTTCCCGTTTTTTGGTAGAACTGGAAGAGGCTCCCAGAAGAGGAAAGAAAAAATGAAACGAGAGTATATCCCTCTGCAGACAGGTTCTGTCTGGATATGGACAAATGATATAAAAAAACAATTAATCGAAGAAGGGAGAAGAAAACTTTCAGCAGCAGAAAAATCTCATATTTCCAGTATTATGGGAAAAAAACTTCTGGAGCAGATGTTAGAAAAACGGTATGGAATTCTTTTGTCGAAGGAAGAGAATCCTTTAGGAAAAGAACCCCAGGGGAAACCTTTTCTGGTTCATCATCCGGAGATTTATTTTAATATCAGCCATTCTGAAAATCTG
>DETV01000067.1:0-19435 GCA_002361775.1 Eubacterium sp. UBA3279 | reverse complement strand
ATCAGCCATTCTGAAAATCTGGTATCCTGTGGAGTGGGAAATGTTCCATTGGGGTTGGATATTCAGTTTCACAAAATGAGAAACTGTGAGAAAACCGCAAAAAGAATTTTGTCTTCTGAGGAATGGCTTGCATATGAGAAAGCAGGATATACGCCGGAAAAGTTTTTTCATTTCTGGACGAAAAAAGAAAGTTATCTGAAATATACAGGAGAGGGAATTCGCCGGGAATTGTCTGCATTACGTTATGAAAACGTACAGTTTTTTTCACTGGAAATGGAGGACGGATATACAGGAATGATATGTGTACCGGATTAGATAAAATCAGGTATTTTTTCTCTTTACCCTCATATATATAAAGGTAAAGAGGTGATGAAGGTGAAGAGGGAGGATGTAATTCGTCTGTTTCCGGAAGAAATCCGGGCTATATTAAGACAGGCTGACTGGAATCCGGAAGAACTGCAGGAAATCCGGCTTCGAGCGGGAAAACCGCTGCTTTTGCGACAACAGGGAAAGGAATATTTTCTGTCCCAAAAGGGTATGCTCACTGGTCATAAAGAGTTGGCATATCTGGTAAGTCAGGAACAGATTCGGACAACCATGGAGTATTTGGGACAGTTTTCTTTATATGCTTATGAGGAGGAACTCCGGCAGGGATTTCTTACCATACAGGGAGGACACCGGGTAGGGATCGGCGGAAAGATTATTCTGGAAAATCGACAGGTAAAGGGAGTTTCACAGATTTCCTGTGTGAATATCCGGTTTTCCCATCAGGTAAAGGGATGTGCAGATCCGGTGCTTCCCTATGTGATTAACGAAAAATCCGTGTTTCATACGTTGATCATTTCTCCTCCGCGCTGTGGTAAAACTACTTTGTTGAGAGATATGATCCGACAGATTTCGGATGGAACCGGGGATTTTGCAGGATGCACCGTGGGGGTGGTGGATGAGCGTTCGGAAATAGGAGGAAGTTATCAGGGAATTCCCCAAAATGATGTGGGAATTCGAACAGATATCCTGGATGGATGCCCAAAAACAGAGGGAATGATGATGCTGATTCGTTCCATGTCTCCGGAAGTGATCGCTGTGGATGAAATTGGAAATTATGAGGAAATGAACGCCATTGAAATGATCTTAAATTCCGGTTGTAAGTTCTGGGCAACTGTTCATGGAAGTACCATAGAAGAAGTTCAGAAAAAACCCATGCTGGAAAGAATGATCAGGGAGCGTATATTTGAACGGTATATTATCCTTCAGGGAGAAGAATATCAGGGAGCAGGAAATATTTTCAAAATATACGATGAAAGAGGAACCTGTCTGTATCAGAAAAAGGAGGCAGCGTCATGATCCGGCTTTTGGGCGCGGCGCTGTTATTCTTTTCCTGCTGCGGTCTGGGATTTTGGAAGGGACAGCAATATGCCGGCAGAGTACGCCAGTTAAAAGAATTCATAAAAATAGGAGATTTTCTGAAAGGGGAGATCAGTTTTGCACGTACAACGCTTCCAGAGGCTATGGAGCGGATCAGCGAAAAAACAGATACTCCCTTTTCTGTTTTTCTGGCAACTTTGGCAGAAAGAATGAGAAATGCTTCCGGTGAGGATTTTTCTCATTCACTTCAAATTACATTGGAAGAAAAAATGAAAGGTACCTTTCTGGAGAAAGAGGATATTCAGGAATTTTATCAGGCTGCCTGTAATCTGGGATATCTGGACAAGGAGATGCAGATTCATTTGTTGGAACGGTATGTGAGAGAACAGGAGAAAAAAGTAGAATCTTTGGGGATACAGATACCGGAAAAGCAAAAATTGTTTCGCAGCCTTGGTATATTGGGAGGCGCCTTTTTTGTTATTTTACTTCTGTGATCAGGGGAGAAAGGGAGGAATGGATTGGAGGTTGGAATTATATTTAAGATAGGAGCCGTGGGCATTTTGGTGTCGGTCCTTGGTCAGGTATTAAAGCATAGCGGAAGGGAAGAACAGGCGTTTCTCACCAGTCTGGCAGGCTTGATCGTCGTTTTGTTTTGGGTACTTCCTTATATTTATGAATTATTCGAAACAATCAAAAAATTATTTTCTTTCTAAGGAGGGGCCATGGAAATTGTCCGTGTATCGGTAATCGGAGTTGCCGGGATTTTACTGGCTATTCTGGTGAAGGAAGTACGTCCGGAGTATGCATTTTATATTACAATGACGGCAGGAATTGCGATTTTATTTTTTTCCGTGGGGAAATTATCTTATCTTTTGGAAAGCTTTAAAGCTATTAAAGAATACATCCCTCTGGAAACCACATATCTGCACATTCTTTTGAAAATGATAGGAATCACATATATCGGTCAGTTTTCGGCAGGTCTTTGTAAGGATGCGGGATATCAGGCGGTGGCAGGTCAGATACAGATCTTTGGAAGACTGGCCGTTCTGGCAGTGAGTATGCCGGTATTGACGGCTCTTTTGGAGACGATTCATGAATTTTTGGGTTAGAAAAATTCTGTTATGGGGAATTGTATTTTTTTTGCTGGATGGGACAAAATGCTGGGGAAAAACAGAGCAGGAAATACCGGGCTATGAAGAAGGGAAAAAAGAACTTCAGGAGGAAATGCTGGATGAACTGAATCTTTCAGAGGTGGAAGAGGCGGTGGATGAACTTTTGCAGGAGAATATTTCTTTTCGGGATATGGTGAAGGCTATGATGGAGGAAGGACGGATATGGCTGCCGCAGGAGTGGAAAAAGACAGGAATCCAATTGTTCTTGGAAAATCTGGGAATCCAGAAAAAAATCCTGGTTCCTCTCTTGCTTCTGGCTGTCACAGCTTCCCTCCTGGCGGGATTTTCCAGTGTGTTGGAAGAACAGCAGATTGGGGAGATTTCTTTTTATGTGGTATATCTTTTCCTGTTTGTTCTGCTGTTGAAAAGTTTTGAATCTTTTGCCGGCCAGATTGGAGAAACACTGGAGAAAATCACAGAATTTATGAGAGCTTTGCTTCCTGCCTATTATCTGGCTTTATCTGCTTCTGAGGGGATTTCCACAGCGGGAATATTTTATCAGATGATCATAGGAATTATTTTTCTGGTAGAACATCTGATTTTAAAGATTCTTCTTCCCGGGGTCCGGTTTTATTTTCTTATAGAATTAATTAATTATCTTACCAGAGAAGAATTTCTGTCTAAAATGACGGAATTATTAAAAACAGGAATTCAGTGGGTGATGAAAACCATGGTGGGAATGATTCTGGGGTTACAATTGATTCAGAGACTGATTTCTCCGGCGGTGGATGCGCTCAAACGGACAGCCTGGGGAAAGACGGCTGAAGCAATTCCCGGAGTGGGAAATATTTTCAGCGGGATTACAGAAATGGTGTTGGGACTTGCCGTTTTGCTTAAAAATTGTCTGGGAGCAGCGGCATTGCTTCTTCTCCTTCTGGCAGCTATTCCTCCTGTGATTCGTCTGGGGATTTCTTCAGTATGCTATCGCCTGCTTGCCGCTTTGCTCCAGCCGGTGACAGACAGCAGAATCGCCGGATGTATCCAGACCATGGGAGAAGGGGTGGGGATGTTGCTGAAAATTCTGTTTACTGTGGAAATTTTGTTTTTCCTTACAATAGCAATTCTGGCAGGATCGCTGGGATAGGGAGGTAATTATGGAATGGCTGACCCGGTGGGTGAAAAATCTGGCATTTTACTATATTTTTTTATCAGCCCTGATGCATTTGCTGCCGGGTGGAGAGGAACGAAAGTATATCCGGTTTTTTATGGGAATAATGTTACTTTTATTTTTTCTCGACCCATTACTTCAGATGGGAGGCTGGGATGAAAAACTGGAACAGGCGGCGCTCACCCATGCTCTGGAGGAAGAATTTGAAGAAATGATGAGAGAGACAGGCCGTCAGGAACTGGCAGGAGCGGATTATGTGAAACGCGCCTGTGAAAAAGAAATGAAACAGCAGGTAAAGCAACTGACAGAGAAGTGGGGATACACCATGATTTCCTGTGATATTTCCTTCTTTGACGGAGAGTTGCTGGAACTTCGGGAGATTTCTTTAAAAGTAAAAGGAGTGGGGGAGGATATCCGGAGAGAAGAAATATTTTTAAAAAGTAAGCTGGAAGAAGTCTATAATATTCCGGAGGGTAATATAAATATAAGTATACAGGGGTAACGTATGAAAGAAAGAGTGATTGCTGCGGTAAAAAAGATGAAACGGGAACAGTGGATCGTCTGTGGGCTGGCAGGTCTTTTGCTTTTAGTCATTGCTATGCCTGTGAAAAAAACAGCTCAGAAAGAAGCAGATGATGTGCAGGACACTTCAAAGGAAGTGAAAGGGGAGACGGACATCCGCCAGGAGTATGAAGAACAACTGGAACGGGCACTGTCTCAGGTACAGGGAGTGGGAAAGGTAAAAGTTTCTGTTACCATGGAATCTACAGGAAAGAAAATTGTGGAAAAAGATATTCCTGAGGATTCGGAAACATCCAGTCAAAAAGACGGGGAGGGAACAGAAAACAACAGTCAGTCTGCCAGCTCTCAGGAAACAACAGTATATGAGGAAACCCAAAACGGCAGTCAGATTCCCTATGTGTCTTCAGAAATATATCCTGAGATCCGGGGGGTTTTGGTGATTGCGGAAGGGGGAAATGATCCGGCGCTGGTACAACAGATACAGGAAGCGGTGATGGCTTTATTTCATGTGGATGCCCATAAAATCAAAGTATTGAAAATGAAGTGAGGAGAGAGATTGTGAAAAAAATATTCAAAAAAAATCAGATCATCATTACAGCATTGGCAATTATGATTGCGGCAGCCGGGTATATCAGTTACTCAGATTCCAAACTGGATGCGGTGGGAACTTCAGGAAAAAAAGAAGAAACAAAAGAAACGGAAGCGGCGGTGGATATGGACAGTGTGCTTCAGGATATTGAAAGTCTGGATGAGGATATTACCGATGAGACAGCGGCAGATGCCACGAAAGAGGGAGAGGAGACCGCAGATACAGAGGTTTCTGATTCATCCCTGGAAACTCCGGGAGAAGCGGTACTTACAGGGGCATCTACATATATGGCGCAGGCCCGGATCAACAGGGAACAGATACGTTCTCAGAATAAAGAAACCTTGTTGGAAATCATTAATAATGGAGAACTTTCGGAGACAGAACGGCAAAGCGCTATTGAAAGCATGGTAAATATGACGGATCTGGTGGAAAAAGAATCCGCTGCGGAATTGCTTCTGGAAGCAAAAGGATTTCCGGATGTGGTGGTAAATCTGACAGGAGAGACTGCCGATATCGTAGTTCCTCAGACTGAGGTGGATGATGCCAGCCGGGCTCAGATTGAAGATATTGTAAAAAGAAAAACAGGGGTGGCAGCAGAAAATATTGTCATTACTCCAATGAAGGCAGAATAAAAGATTAGGACAGTTAAAAAGTTTCACTTTTTTCCGGGAGGAAAAGGGTGGAACTTTTTTATGAGTAAGAAAAAGCTGACGAAATAAAAAAAACGTGTTAAAATGAAATGATCTTGAGAAAAGTTATAGGAGACGATATGGAGAGGGAAATTGATTTAAAAGAAATATCAGATGGAAAATTATATACAAGTAATGATATGGTAAAGGCAGGCTGTGATGACTGTCGGGGCTGTTCCGACTGCTGCCGGGGAATGGGGGAATCTATTCTTTTAGATCCATTGGATATCTGCCGTATGACGGTTCAGATGGAATGTACTTTTGACGAGTTACTGGAAACTTGTGTGGAATTGCATGTGGTGGACGGAGTGATTTTGCCCAATATGAAGATGGTGGGCAGGGAAGAGCAGTGTCCGTTCTTAAATCAGCAGGGAAGATGCAATATTCACCGGATCAGACCGGGGATCTGTCGGCTGTTTCCTCTGGGGAGATGTTATGAAGAGGGAAGTTTTCGTTATTTCCTGCAGACTCATGAGTGTAAAAAGGAACCGAAGACAAAGGTGAAAATAAAAAAATGGCTGGATACCCCCAATCTGGGACAGTATGAAGAATTTGTATGCCAGTGGCATTATTTTCTGAAGGATGTGCAGCGGATGCTGGAACAGGTACAGTCGGAAGCTATGGTAAAAAAAGTGGCGGTATATCTGTTGGAGGAATTTTACAGGAAGCCATATGAAAGTGAAACCGGATTTTATGAGGAATTTTCTCGCAGATTGAAAGAGGCAAAAAAACAAACAGGGTTTGCCTGACGGGGATTTGAGGGAGGGAAAAGAAATCCCTTGACAGTGAGAAAGCACCTATACTACAATAACGTACGTGTGAATAAGATAGATGGAGGTCTCTTACGTGACTGATTATACGAATGAAATAAAAAAAAGAAGAACTTTTGCCATTATTTCTCATCCGGATGCAGGTAAAACTACTCTGACTGAGAAATTCCTCCTTTACGGAGGAGCGATCAATCTGGCAGGAAGTGTAAAAGGAAAGGCTACGGCCCGCCATGCAGTTTCAGACTGGATGGAGATAGAGAAAGAAAGAGGTATTTCTGTTACTTCCTCAGTTTTACAGTTTAATTATGACGGATATTGTATTAATATTCTGGATACGCCGGGACATCAGGATTTCTCCGAGGATACCTACCGTACTTTGATGGCGGCAGATTCTGCAGTGATGGTTATTGATGCATCCAAGGGTGTGGAAGCGCAGACAAGAAAACTTTTTAAGGTATGCGCTATGCGGCATATTCCGATTTTTACGTTTATCAATAAGCTGGACCGGGATGCCAATGATACATTTGAATTGTTGGATGATATTGAGAAGGAATTGGGGATTCCCACTTGTCCTGTAAACTGGCCGATTGGTTCGGGTAAGAGTTTTCGCGGTGTGTATGACCGGGATACAAAAAAAGTTCTCACTTTCACAGATACCATGAAAGGTACAAAAGAAGGTATAATTGAAGAAATCGATGTGGATGATGCCAGAATTGATGAGATTATGGATCCGGAACAGAAGGAACAGCTTCTGGATGAGATTGAACTTTTAGACGGGGCAAGCGCTGAATTTGATATGGAAGAAGTAAGCTGCGGAAAACTTTCTCCTGTATTTTTCGGTTCTGCGCTTACCAACTTTGGTGTGGAAACATTTTTGCAGCATTTCCTTAAAATGACCAGTTCGCCTCTTCCAAGAACGGCAGACTGCGGGGTGATCGACCCTATGAAAGAAGAATTTTCGGCTTTTGTATTTAAAATCCAGGCAAATATGAATAAGGCGCACAGAGACCGTATCGCTTTTATGAGAATTTGTTCAGGAAAGTTTGATGCGGGAATGGAAGTATATCATGTGCAGGAAGATAAAAAGATGCGTCTTTCCCAGCCCCAGCAGATGATGGCTCAGGATCGTCATATTGTAGAAGAAGCTTATGCGGGAGATATTATCGGTGTATTTGATCCGGGAATTTTCTCTATTGGAGATACAGTCTGCACAACAGGAAAGAAATTTGCCTATGAAGGAATTCCTACTTTTGCGCCGGAACATTTTGCCCGTGTGCGTCTTCTGGACAGCATGAAGAGAAAACAGTTTGTCAAGGGAGTAAATCAGATCGCTCAGGAAGGCGCGATTCAGATTTTCCAGGAGTTTTCCGGTGGAATGGAAGAAATCATTGTGGGAGTAGTAGGTGTACTGCAGTTTGATGTGCTGAAATACCGTCTGGAAAATGAGTACAATGTGGATATTCGTCTGGAAAATCTTCCTTACGAACATATTCGCTGGATTGCCAATAAGGAAGAAGTGGATGTGGAACATTTGACGGGAACTTCCGATATGAAGAAAGTAAAAGATATGAGAGGCAATCCATTGCTGCTCTTTATAAATTCCTGGAGTGTGGGAATGACTTTGGACAGAAATGAAAACCTGAAACTGGAAGAGTTCAGTAAAAACTAAGGAAACCCCTTTTAATTTTCGGTTTTTTTTGATATAATAAACGGAGTTGAAAGAGCGTACTGTGGAGAAATTGAAGAAACAGTGGCCTGTAAATAGAAGGCAAGGAGGTTTTGAAATGTCAGAGACCAGAAAAGATGTAAGAGATACCTATACAATATATGATGATAAGTCTATCGGAACTGTTCAGATTGCAGATGAAGTTGTAGCGATCATAGCGGGACTGGCTGCCACAGAAGTGGAGGGAGTAGCTTCCATGAACGGAAATATCACCAATGAACTGGTGGGAAAACTGGGAATGAAGAGTCTCTCCAAAGGAGTAAAAGTGGATGTGCTGGAGAATGTGGTCTGTGTAGATTTGAATCTGAATCTGGAATATGGATACAGTATTCCGGAAACCTGTAAAAAGGTACAGGAAAGAGTAAAAACAGCCATTGAAAATATGACTGGACTTCAGGTTTCCGATGTGAACATCAGTATTGCCAGTGTGGAATTGGAAAAATAAGACATCAACGAAAAGATGGGGGGTCTGGTGACAAGACGCCCCGTTTTTCGCTTTACGGGAGGATATCATGGGCAGAAGAGAACAAAGAGAAAGTATTTTTCAGTTACTTTTTATGACAGAATTTAATGATGGAGAAGCAATGAATGAGCAGCAGACGCTGTATCTGGAAGGGATTGAAGAACTGAAAGAGAAAGACAGAAAATATATTCAGGAAAAATTCCAGAAAATCAATGAAAATATTCCGGTTTTAGATGAACGGTTAAATGAAACAAGTAAAGGATGGAAAACCACCAGAATGAATAAGGTGGATCTGACGATTCTACGTCTTGCATTTTACGAGATTTTATTTGATGAGGATGTGCCTCAGGGCGTTGCGATCAATGAAGCGGTGGAACTGGCGAAGAAGTTTGGTGGAAATGAATCATCTTCATTTGTCAATGGTGTTTTGGCAAGACTGGTAAAACAGCAGAAAACAGAAGGAGACGAAAAGGCCAATGGCTAATGTATATTCTGTAGCGCAGGTGAACAGTTATATTAAAAATATGTTCACCCAGGATTTTATGCTGAACAGAATTTCCGTTCGGGGTGAGGTGAGCAACTGCAAATACCATACCTCCGGACATATCTATTTTTCCCTGAAAGATGGTTCGGGAGCTATTTCCTGTGTGATGTTTGCCGGACAGAGAAAAGGTCTGGCTTTTGCAATGAAGGATGGAGACAAAGTGATTGTAACCGGCAGCGTGGATGTATATGAGCGAGATGGGAAGTATCAGCTTTATGCCCGGAATATTGCTTTGGAAGGTGCGGGGATCCTGTATGAAAGATTTCTGGCATTGAAAGAAGAGCTGGAAGAGATGGGGATGTTTTCCGAAGAATATAAGCAGCCGATTCCCCGGTTTGTACGCAGGCTGGGAGTGGTCACAGCTCCTACCGGAGCGGCGATTCAGGATATCCGGAACATTTCTTACAGGAGAAATCCTTATATAGAAATCATTTTGTATCCTGCGCTTGTTCAGGGAGAAGGGGCAAAAAACAGTATAGTCCGGGGAATCCAGGCGTTGGATGAACTGGGAGTGGATGTGATCATTGTGGGAAGAGGGGGAGGCTCCATAGAAGATCTGTGGGCTTTCAATGAAGAAGAAGTGGCCCGGGCGATTTTTAATTGCGCTACCCCGATTATTTCAGCAGTGGGGCATGAAACAGATGTGACGATAGCGGATTATGTGGCAGATCTTCGGGCGCCTACTCCCTCTGCAGCGGCTGAGCTGGCAGTTTTTGATTTTGGCGCATTTGAAGAACAGATGAAAAGTTATGAAAATCGTTTGAATTTTTCTATGAACAGCCGTTTGCTGCTGCAAAAACAGCGATTGGCTCATTATGTTACAAGGCTGAATTATCTCAGTCCGGAAAAACTTCTGAGAGACCGGAGAATGTATCTGCTGCAGACAGAAGAAAAGCTGCAGAAACTGATGGAACAGATTATCCTGAAAAATCGCCACAAACTGGGAATTTATATCGAGAGAATGAAAGGTTTGTCTCCTCTTGCCAAACTGAACCAGGGATTTTCTTATGTGGAAGATTTTCAGGGAAAGAATATCACCGGAACAAAACAGGTGAAAGAGGGAGAACTTCTCCGGATTCATGTGAGTGACGGACAGATTATTTCCCGGGTGGAAAGGACAGAAGGAAAGGATTAGATATATGGGAGAAAAAGAAATGAGTATGGAAGAAGCATTTTCCAAACTGGATGTGATCGTGGGACAACTGGAAAGTGGAGAATCTTCTCTGGAAGAGGCATTTCAGATATATCAAAAAGGTATGGAACTGCTGAAAGAATGCAGCGATAAAATTGATAAAGTAGAAAAAAAGATGATGAAGCTGAATGAAAATGGTGATTTAAGTGAATTTTAATGATGAGTTGAAAGAAAAAAAAGAGATGGCGGAGTCTGTAATCGAAAGATATCTTCCTGAGGAAACAGGATTTTGCAGGGAATTGGCTCAGGCTGTCAATTATAGTATGAGAGCAGGGGGAAAACGTCTGCGTCCCATTTTGATGATGGAAACTTATAGGATGTTTGGGGGAGAATCTCAGATTATTGCTCCGTTTATGGCAGCTATGGAGATGATCCATACATCCTCATTGATCCATGATGACCTTCCGGCAATTGATAATGATGAATACCGACGGGGGATGAAAACAACTCATGCAGTATTTGGAGAAGCGCTGGGCGTATTAAGCGGAGATGCATTGTTGAATTATGCCTATGAGACAGCCAGCAAAGCATTTTCCATGGAACCGGATCAGCCCCGGGTCGGCAAAGCTTTTACTATTCTTACAAGTAAGACTGGTATTTACGGAATGCTGGGCGGACAAAGCGTGGATGTAACGAACGAAGGAAAAGAAATATCCAGAGAAATGCTGGATTATATATATGAAAATAAAACTTCCGCACTGATAGAGTCGGCTATGATGGTGGGAGCTGTTTTGGCTGGAGCTTCAGAAGAAGAAGTTGCTCAGATAGAAAGTATTGGAAAAAAAGTAGGACTCGCTTTTCAGATTCGGGATGATATTCTGGATGTGACCAGTACCATGGAAGAACTGGGAAAACCGGTATTCAGTGATGAAAAGAACCATAAAGTTACTTATGTAACTTTACAGGGACTTGAACAGGCTTCCAGGGATGTGGAGAGAATTTCCGCAGAAGCAGTGGAGGAACTGGAAAAGTTTCCACAGAAGAATGAATTCCTGATTCGTTTAGTGAAAGAACTGGTATATCGAAAAAATTAAAATACCGGATGTAAAGGACGGTTTGATATGATATTAGACAGGATAAAAAAGCCAAATGATGTGAAGGCATTGAATATTGCAGAATGTGAAATGCTGGCCGGAGAAATCAGAGAGTTTCTGGTGGATTCTCTCAGTGTGACAGGAGGTCATCTTGCCTCCAATCTGGGAGTTGTAGAACTGACGATTGCTCTTCACAGAGTGCTTGACTTTCCCCAGGATAAATTAATCTGGGATGTGGGCCATCAGGCATACACCCACAAAATTCTCACCGGGAGAAAGAATCAGTTTGTTACCCTTAGAAAAACGGGAGGGTTAAGCGGATTTCCCAAAAGAAAGGAAAGTCCATGTGACGCATTTGATACAGGGCATAGTTCCACATCAATTTCCGCAGGTCTTGGTATGGTTCGCGCCAGAGATCTGAAAGGGGAAGATTATACAGTTGTTTCTGTGATCGGTGACGGAGCCCTTACCGGTGGGATGGCTTATGAAGCTATGAATAATGCGGCCAGTCTGAAAAAGAATTTTATTATAATATTGAATGATAATGAGATGTCCATTACAAAAAATGTGGGAGGGATGTCTTCTTATCTGGGAAATATCCGTACGGCGGCAGCTTATACGGAATTGAAAATGGGAGTGACAAACGTTCTTAAAAAAATCCCGAAAGTGGGAGAAAGCATGGTGGACGCACTTCACAAAACAAAAGACAGTTTGAAGCAGTTTGTGATTCCGGGTATGCTTTTTGAAAATATGGGAATGACTTATCTGGGACCGGTGGACGGGCATAATATTACACAATTGGTAAAACTTTTGAATGAAGCCAAAAGAAAACCGGGGCCGGTACTGCTGCACGTGCTGACAGAAAAAGGAAAAGGATATGATCCGGCAGTACGTCATCCCGCCAGATTTCATGGGGCAGCTCCTTTTGAAATCGAGACCGGTTTGCCAAAATCCACAGGAAAGGCAAATTATACAGACATTTTTTCCACCGTTATGAGAAAGTTCGGAGACAGGGAACCGGATGTGGTGGCAGTATCGGCGGCAATGGTACCGGGAACCGGTTTGAAGCGTTTTGGAAATATGTTTCCAGATCGTTTATTTGACGTGGGAATAGCAGAGGAACACGCGGTAACCTTTGCCGCTGGTCTGGCATTGGGCGGTCTAAGGCCGGTGGTTGCCATTTACTCTTCTTTCCTGCAAAGAGCTGTGGATCAGGTGCTTCATGATGTATGTATGCAAAAGCTTCCTGTTGTATTTGCGGTAGACCGGGCTGGCCTGGTGGGAAGTGACGGTGAGACACATCACGGTTGTTTCGATCTTTCCTACCTTTCCATGATGCCCAATATGACCCTGATGGCGCCGAAAAATAAATGGGAGCTGTCCGATATGCTGAAGTTTGCTATCCGGCAAAACAGTCCGGTGGCTATCCGGTATCCCCGGGGAGAAGCCTATGACGGCCTGGAGGATAAGAGGGCGCCTATAGAGATGGGACGGTCAGAACTTTTGTATCAGGGAAGTGAGATCGCGCTGCTGGCAGTGGGAAGTATGGTAAAAGTAGCTCAGGAAGTATATAATAATCTCCGGGCAAAAGGCCAGCCGGCAACGTTGATCAATATGCGGTTTGTAAAGCCGCTGGATACACAGAGACTGGATGAACTGACGAAAAATCACCGACTTTTTGTCACACTGGAAGAAAATGTGAAAAATGGTGGTTTTGGTGAAAAAGTAATGGATTATTTTGGAGAACAGACGGAAGCGCCACAGGTGCGGATCGTGGCGATTGAAGATCAGTTTGTACCCCATGGAAGTGTTTCTGATCTGATGAAACAGCAGGGAATGGATGCTGAATCGGTGACTCTCAGAATAGAGAAATGGATGAAAGAATTAGATGAGGAGCAGAACAGGAGAGAAGAATGAAAGAACGATTGGATGTACTGGTAGTCAGCCGTGGTCTGGCTCCTTCCAGAGAAAAAGCGAAAGCGATCATTATGGCAGGAAATGTTCTGGTGGACGGACAGCGGGAAGATAAGGCAGGTTCCATGTTTCAGGACACAGTGGAAATCACTGTGAAAGGCCACACTCTTCCTTATGTAAGCCGGGGAGGTCTGAAACTGGAAAAAGCCATGACACATTTTGGAGTGACTTTGGACGGAAAGGTATGTATGGATGTGGGAGCTTCCACCGGTGGTTTTACGGATTGTATGCTGCAAAACGGCGCCGTAAAGGTATATTCCATCGATGTGGGACATGGACAGTTGGATTGGAAATTGAGAAATGATCCCCGGGTGGTGTGTATGGAGCGGACAAATATCCGTTATGTGACTGCGGAGGATATTCAGGAGCTGTCTCAGTTCACTTCCATTGATGTATCCTTTATTTCACTCACAAAAGTTCTTTTGCCGGTGAGAAACCTTCTGGCAGAGGGAGGCGAGATTGTATGTCTGATCAAACCTCAGTTTGAAGCAGGAAGAGAAAAGGTGGGAAAAAAAGGTGTGGTGAGAGACCCTCAGGTACATCGGGAAGTGATTGAAAAAGTAATTGCTTATGCCAGCGATATTTCATTTGAGGTGAAAAATCTGGAATTTTCCCCGATCAAAGGACCGGAAGGAAATATTGAATACCTTTTGCATATTAAGAAATTACCGGAAGGAACATTCAGCGAAGGAGAGGCTGTAGATGTGCAGCAGGTGGTGGAAAACGCTCACAAAGAATTAAGCAGCAGGTGAGATATGGAAAAGTTTACAATTATTACCAACAGCGTGAAAGATAAGAATCGGTCAGTAACCAATAAAATTGCAGATTATCTGCTGAGCCATAAAAAAGAATGTATGGTTTTGGAGGCGGAGGAGAGAAGAGAAAACCAGCCGTATTACTATACGGATGTGTCACAGATACCGGATGATATGGAGTGTGTGATAGTTTTAGGCGGAGACGGAACTCTTCTGCAGGCAGCCAGAGATGTGGTAGACAGGGAAATTCCTCTTTTTGGTATTAATCTGGGTACATTGGGATATCTGGCAGAGATTGAGCAGCACAATATTTATCCCGCTCTGGATCGTCTGATGAGTGACAGGTTTACCATTGAAAGAAGAATGATGCTTTCAGGGGTAATTCTCCGAAATGGTCAGGAAATTGCCAGAGATGTGGCTTTGAATGATATTGTGATCAGTCGGGAAGGTCCTCTTCGCGTGGTACGGTTCCATAATTATGTAAATGATACCTTTCTGAATACATACAAGGCAGATGGGATTATTATTTCCACTCCCACCGGTTCTACCGGTTACAGCCTTTCTGCAGGAGGTCCGATCATCTCACCAAACGCATCGATGCTTTTAATGACTCCTCTGGCGCCTCACGCACTGAATACAAGAAGTATAGTATTCTCTCCGGAAGATGTGATCACCGTGGAGGTTGGAGAAGGCAGAGATGGCAGTGTGGAACAGGGAATGGCTTATTTTGATGGAGCAGCCAGTGTTCCCATGGTTACAGGAGATAAGATCAGGATATCAAAATCCAAGAAAGATACAAGGATTATTAAGATAAATAATATTAGTTTTTTGGAAACTCTTAGAAATAAGATGAGTAATAATTAGGAGGGAAGCAATGAAAATTGAGAGACATTCACAGATTATCCGCCTGATTAATCAGTATGACATTGAGACTCAGGAGGAATTGGCGGAAAAACTGCATGAGAGTGGATTTCAGGTTACTCAGGCTACCGTCTCCCGGGATATCCGGGAATTAAAACTGACAAAGATGGCTCAAAATGGGGGAAGATCCAAATATGCGGTTTTGCAGAATGTGGATCAGGAAATGAGCCAGAAATATGTAAATGTTTTGCGGGCATCTTTTCAGTCTATGGATCTGGCACAGAATATTCTGGTGATCAAAACTGTGTCCGGTATGGCTATGGCGGCGGCGGCAGCGCTGGACGAGATGAATTTTCATGAAGTTGTAGGTTGTATTGCCGGTGACAATACGATTATGTGCGCAGTACGCAGTGCAGACGAATCCCTGTTGTTGATGGAAAAAATCAGAAAAATGCTGAATCAGGACAAAGCATAA
Source organism: Eubacterium sp. UBA3279 (assembly GCA_002361775.1). Taxonomy (GTDB): domain Bacteria; phylum Bacillota; class Clostridia; order Lachnospirales; family Lachnospiraceae; genus Oliverpabstia. Next base: position 4,196 of record DETV01000067.1, on the reverse strand, counting down.
GAAGTATAAAAAGGAGAAAAAATGTTATCCTATTTACACGTAAAAAATCTGGCATTGATTGATGAAGCAGAAGTGGAATTTGGTTCGGGACTTAATATCCTTACAGGAGAAACAGGAGCCGGTAAATCCATTCTTATGGGTTCGGTAAATCTGGCTCTCGGGCAGAAGGTATCCAGAGAGATGATACGAAATTCACAAAAACCGGCGTTGGTGGAACTGGTATTTCAGGTAGAGAATCCCAGATGTCTGGAAGCATTACAGGAACGGGATATTGCAGCGGAAGACGGACAGATTATTATTTCCCGCAAACTTACAGGAAACAGAAGTATCAGCCGATTGAACGGAGAAATCTGTACGGCTGCTCAGATTCGTGAAATTTCATCACTTCTTCTGGACATTCACGGACAGCATGAACATCAATCCCTGCTATATCCGGAGCATCAGTTGGAAATTTTGGATGCCTACGGAAAAGAACACATCGGGGATAAAAAAGAAAAAGTCAAAGAAGCTTATCATAAATGGCTTATTTTGAAAAAAGAATGGGAAACGTATCAGTTAGATGAAGAATCCAGAAAGAGAGAAATATCCTTTTTGGAATTTGAGATACAGGAAATTGAAGAAGCCAATCTTGTTCCGGGAGAAGATGAGGAACTGGAGAAAAGATATAAGAAAATATCTAACAGCCGAAAGATTCTGGAAGGTCTTGGAGCAGTACAAAACTGTGTGGGATATGATACCGGAGCAGGAGATTTGGTGGGAAGAGCAGTTCAGGAAATTGTCCGGGTAGAAAATTGTGATGAACAGCTTTCTCAGATTGGTGAAATGCTGTCTGATGTGGAAAGCCTTCTCAATGATGTGAATCGGGAAGTGTCTTCTTATGTGGCGGATATGTCTTTTTCCGAGGAAGAATTTTATGAAGTGGATCAGCGTCTGAACGTATTGAATCATTTAAAGTCCAAATATGGGGCAACGATGGAGGAAGTTCTCGCATATCAAAAAGAAAAGCAGAAAGATTTGGAACGTCTGTACCACTACGAAGAACATAAGAAAAAACTGGAAAAACAGATGCAGGAAGCGGAACAATATCTGCAGCAGCAGTGCGAGATATTGTCGGAGGACAGAAAAAAATGTGCAAAAGAGTTGGCAGATTCTATTCGGGATGGATTAAAAGATCTGAATTTTCTTGATGTGATTTTTGAAATTTCCTTCGAAAAAACCAGGAATTTTACCCGGGAGGGTTTTGATAAAATCACATTTCAGATTTCTACCAATCCGGGTGAACCTATACGTCCTCTGGCTAAAGTGGTGTCAGGCGGTGAATTATCAAGAATTATGCTGGCAATCAAAACTATTCTGGCGGATAAAGATGAAACAGAAACATTAATTTTTGATGAGATTGATACAGGAATCAGCGGAAGAACGGCACAGAAGGTTTCAGAAAAAATGGCTGTGATCGGAAGAAATCATCAGGTATTATGCATCACTCATCTGCCTCAGATTGCCGCTATGGCAGATCAGCATTTTGAAATTGTAAAAATTGTGGAAAACGGGGAAACAACTACCAGAATCCGTCCTTTATCGAGAGAAGCTTCCGTACAGGAACTTGCCCGTATTCTGGGTGGCGCCAGAATTACAGAACAGACAATACTGAGTGCAGAAGAAATGAAAGATTTGGCACAGAAACAAAAAAATACAAGTGTGAAATAAAAAATTTGTCACATACTAAAAGAGGATATCCAGAAAGGGTAGCCTCTTTTTAAATGAAAAGGATGTGATGAATTTGAAAGAAATGAAAAGAAAATACCGGCGAATGTTATGGTGGTGTCTGGGAGTTTGTCTTATGGCTATGGGAACTTTGATTTATCATACGGCCAAAGAATCTGTTCCGGATGAAATCAGAGTTCTGAAAAATCATGATGTGGATTGGGATATTATGTTTGACCGGAAAGTTATCACTTATGATCCGGCAGTGGAGGCATCCTGGAGAGGAAGTTATCGGGTGGAATGCCGACTGTTTGGAGTGATTCCGCTGAAAACAGTGAAAGTGATTCCTGTAGATACCCGGATGGTATATGCCAGCGGCTCACCTGTGGGGATTTACATGGAAACAGAAGGCGTTTTGATCATAGACAGCGGAGAAATCAGAAATGCGGAAGGAATCCTTCAATCTCCGGCAGAACATATTGTGCAGCCGGGGGACTACATTCGCAAAGTGAATGGAAAAGTATTGGAAAGCAAAAAACAATTGATAAAAATGGTAAATGAAAATCAGGGAAATCCAATGGAAATGGAGGTTATGAGAAATGAAGAAATGATTATGGTTTCTCTGACTCCCATACAGACAGAAGACGGATCATACAAACTGGGATTATGGGTAAGAGATAATATTCAGGGAATAGGAACTCTTACTTATATAGACGAAACAGGAAAATTTGGTGCGTTGGGCCATGGAATCAGTGACGTGGATACAGGAGAGCAATTGAATATAGCGCAGGGAGAACTGTATGATGCAAGAATATTGTCGGTTCAGAAAGGAACCTCCGGAAGTCCGGGAGAATTAAGAGGTGTAATTGATTATCAGGAATATTTGAAATTGGGTGAGATTTCCGGAAACACGTCCAATGGAATAACAGGGCGGCTATATACAGGGAAAGGATCAGAATTACACAAAGAAGCATACGAAATCATATTGAAACAAGATTTGCAGACAGGTCCGGCGTATATTTTAAGCGATGTGGGAGATGGAGTGAAAGAATATGATATTCAGATTATGAAAATAGACAGAAATGCGAAAAATTCCAATAAAAGCTTTGTGATACAGGTTACAGATCCGGAACTCCTAAATAAAACGGGAGGGATTGTTCAGGGAATGTCGGGATCACCAATTATACAAAATGGGAAGATTGCAGGGGCGGTAACTCATGTATTGGTGAATGACCCGACGAGAGGGTATGGGATATTTATTGAAAATATGTTGGAGCATTGAGCAATGCAGCGATACGGATTGCGAATGCTGCATTGCGTAGTATGTGAAAGAGGCGATGCAAGCTTGCTTGTAAGTGCCTCTTTATTGCGAGTGGACAATTTGGCGAAAGCCAAACACCGAGGAAAGCGAAGCTTTTCGAGGTGGGTCTGGACGCAACGGGATAACACAGGCAGGCAGCGTAATAAAATACGTTGCCTGTTTTTATGATTTTTGCTGTCTATCAAAAGAAATGTGTTTGTGGTACAATTCATTAGGAAAGTATCAGATTCAGAGCAGACAAAAAGAGCAGCTCTGAATGAACATGAACTGCTCTGAATGTGATTCTTCATAATTGTACCAATTCGCGGACGTTTAGTCGATAGGTATATGGGGATAGTATTTTTCCCTTTTAGTGAAAATGTTGAAGTTTTGATTATGAAGCACAGGAAAAATGAGGAAACACAGGAAGGTCACTCTGCGAATCCACAAGCATGTATAGGTCATAACCGTGATACCAGCAGTCTCGGGAAGAATCCCAGCCGATGTCACAGTCAGGTTGGGAATAATAGCGATCACAATCGCAGTCGTTAATTCCCTTTTTTTTACAGCCACAGATACGTTTTTTACGTTCTCTGTGTGAAGTGACAACAGGTGTGCCGTCACCTGCTACAGCAAGAGAATCTGGATGTATTAGAGCTTTATAAACAGAAATATCAAGGAATTCCTGTTTATAAATTTTGAACAAAGACGCATATGGCTGTTCATCCAAAAGAAATGTTGTGCTTTCTAATTGAGGAAGAAGTTCAGCAACAGTAATCTTTTCAATGGATTCAGCCTTAGTACCTTTGGTTTTTGGCTTTTTAATCTTTTTCTTTTTGAGAGGATGTTCGTGGGGAGAAAGATTATCTTCATCAGAATTCCATAGTCTGTTAAAAAAGTCATAAAAAGTCCCAATACCAGGTGTGTCACCGAAGTTAAAACCACTGAGTATGGCATAAAGAGGATTGATTTTAAGCTGTGCAACCCAGTCGGTAATGGAATCTGCCTTGAAATCAATAGATAAGAGGTAGGAACGCTGCATACAGGAAGGGGTTCTGGGTTTGGGACCAAAAACAGAATACTTGCTGCGAAGTAACTCATCTGTATGAGAAAGGTCAAGATGCCAAAAACGTTCAATGATATCCCAAGTAGTACGAGGAATTATATTTGGATCCGGATAATATTTACGGAG
>DETV01000037.1:7054-18271 GCA_002361775.1 Eubacterium sp. UBA3279 | reverse complement strand
GGCATCTTTTGACCCCAACATCATCTTATTTGTCTATACACAAATAAGGGAATTGAGAATCCTTTTTACCGGATTTCCCAATTCCCTTATTTTCATCTATTCTTTTCTGTTTCGCAGCCGCTCCAGTCTCTCCCCCGCCTGTTTTTCGTACCCAATATCTGTGGGATGATAAAATCTTGTCCCTTCCAGTTCCGAAGGAAGATACTGCTGTTTTACGAAATGTTCCGGATAATCATGGGCGTACTGATACCCCAGTCCATGCCCCAGTTTTGCTGACCCTTTATAATGAGCATCCTGAAGATGAGGCGGCACCGTTGTTTTTTGGTTTTTCACAGATTCCATAGCTGCCGCTACAGACAGATACGAGGCATTGCTCTTAGGAGCAGTAGCCACATAATTCACTGCTTCTGCCAATATGATCTGCGCCTCCGGCATTCCGATTCTTTCGATAGCCTGAGCTGCCGCTGATGCCACCACCAAAGCCTGAGGATCTGCAAGTCCCACATCTTCTGCCGCACATATCATAATTCTTCTGGATATAAATTTAATATCTTCTCCTGCATACAGCATCTTTGCCAGATAATAAACAGCCGCATCCGGATCAGACCCCCGCATACTTTTGATAAATGCAGATATGGTATCGTAATGCTGGTCACCCGTTTTATCATACCTGACTACTCTTTTTTGAATACACTCGGAAGCCGTATCCAGATCGATATGAATCTTTCCGTCTGCCCCTTTTTCTGTAGTAAGAACTCCCAATTCTATAGCGTTTAACGCTGCTCTGGCATCTCCTCCGGAAATATCTGCCAAAAACTCCAAAGCTTCTTCTGTAATCTCCGCTCCGTAACTGCCCAGACCTTTCTTACAATCTGTCAGCGCCCGCAGCAGTAATTTCTTAATATCTTCCTTCTCCAGGGATTTCAACTCAAAAATAATCGAGCGGGAAATCAATGCTCCATTTACTTCAAAATAAGGATTTTCCGTTGTTGCGCCAATCAAAATCAAAGTGCCGTCTTCCACAAAAGGAAGCAGGTAATCCTGCTGACTTTTATTAAACCTATGAATCTCATCCACAAAAAGGATGGTTTTTTTTCCGTACATTCCCAGTCGGCTCTGCGCTTCTTTTACCACTTCTTCCATATCTTTTTTTCCTGCTGTTGTGGCGTTTAACTGGGTAAATTCCGCGCTGGTCGTATTGGCGATCACCTTTGCCAATGTGGTTTTTCCCGTTCCCGGAGGACCGTAAAATATAACAGAACCTAATTTATCTGCTTTAATCGCCCGGTACAGTAATTTGTCTTTTCCTATAATATGTTCCTGTCCTACCACTTCATCCAAGGTGGAGGGACGCATCCTGGAAGCCAGTGGAGATTCATTTTCCAGAGTTGTTTCTTTCATATAATCAAATAAATCCATTTGCATTCTCCTGTCAGCCCGTTTATTTCTACTGTGTTTTATTGTAGCAGAGAATCCTTGAATTCTCAATATATTTTCCCTCTAATCCAGAATCATCTGATCTACAGTCACAAACTCAAATCCGTTTTTCTGCAATAAATCCACAATCTGAAATGCAGCTTCCACGGAGGTTTCATATCCGTCATGCATGAGAATAATAGAGCCTTCCTTTGTCTGATCTGTCACAGTTTTTACAATCTTTTCTGTATTTTTCACTTTCCAGTCCAGCGAATCCAGATTCCAGAATACAGGAAACATCTCCACCTTCTTTTCTAACTGGCTGCTCCATTCTCCAAAGGGAGGACGAACATACTGTGGATAAGATCCGGTAGCTTCAAAAATCAAATTATTTGTTTTTATTATTTCCTGGCAGGCTTTCTCCAAAGATATTTTATTTAATTGCACATGGCTGTAGGAATGATTTCCCAGTAAATGACCGTCTTCTGCCAGTTTTTTTCCCTCTTCCGGATACTTCTCCATATTTTCCCCCAACAAAAAAAAGGTAGCCGAAACTCCCTTTTTCTTCAGTCCCTCTGATAAACGGCTGGTATATTGGCTTGGTCCGTCATCAAAGGTCAACGCAATTTTCATAATGTCCTTTGGCGCTTCTGATTCCCGGAAAACATTGCCGCTTTCCTGAACCTGTGTTTCTGTTTTTTTTGTTTCTCTTGCCCTCATACTTCCTATACACCAGATACTCCCTGCTATTCCCAGAATACATACAAGTATTTTTTTTATTCTTTCCATATCTGCTCCTGGCAATTCTTTTTCCGGTTTATAAATATGTATGACAATACTCTCTTTTCTTATACCACAATAATATTTTTATGGTGTCCTGACAATTCTTCCGGTACCCGGTCTGTAATTACTGTGGCAGAATTAAAATCTCCAAAACTCACCGGGCTTACCTGGTGAAACTTTCTGTTGTCACACAGCACATAGGGAGCCTGTGTGTGTTTCATGGCGCATTCTTTTATCATAGCCTCGTTAATGTCCGGAGTAGTATAACCGGATACGGTACTTACCCCATTGGTTCCCCAGAAGCCTTTTGTAAAATTAAATTTTTGAAGGCTTACATATGCCTCATTTCCCACAATCGCTTCTGTAGCTGCTTTTAGTTCTCCTCCGATGAGAATCACCCGAAAACCATTTTCAGCCAGAGTCAGCGCATGAGATACTGCATTTGTGACAAATACTGCTGTTCGCTCTGTAATATAAGGAATCATGTAACCTGTTGTTGTTCCTGCATCCAGATAAATGAAATCTTCCGGCTGAATCAGGGAAGCGGCATACCGGGCAATTCGTATCTTTTCATCCCGAAGCTGCTCTTTTCGCAGTGACACTTCTTCTTTCAGATTGATCCTGGATTCTTTTCTGACAGCGCCACCAAATACTTTGACAAGGACTCCTTTTTGATGAAGGACATTTAAATCTCTTCCTGTCTTTTTTCTGTAAGCATATGCGTCCTCCCCTTTTATCAGATTTGTTGTCTTTATTGTACAGTGAGTCAAAATCAACTCCATTTTTCACCACCATTGCAGCAAGCCCCGGTTTTGTCACTGCATCACATTTTCCCACTTTTCACCATCAGGGCGATTGCCTGATCCAGAGCTTCCTTTTTTGAAGCAGGAGCAGCATCCAGAGAAATACTCCTCTTGTCCAACAGTTCTGTAATTCTCATACTTCATCTTCCTCCCTTTTCTTTAATGTGGAATATCCCGCACCTACTGCATTCACCAGTTTTCCTTTCGGCGCCGGCGTCATGCAGATTTCTCCCAATTCATGATTGTTGGGTTTTATCAAAAAAGGATGGTACTTCAGCACGTTCATCAAAAGAGCTTTTGTAGCATCTACCACAAATAAAATTCCTCTGCCTTCCAGACGGGCTAAAATATCGCGATAAATAGAGTCTGGTAGACTTCCAGGGATACTGCCGGCCAATACCAGCACATCTCCTTCTTTCACATCCTCCAGTTTTTCAAATAATAGAGCCGCTTCCTCTTTACTGATCTCCGACCCCTGCCCATTCAATTCTGTTCCGTCAAAATCCTTCAATTTCACATTAATCCGGGAATATCCCTTTTTCACCGGGAAGAATCTGTTCTGTCTTTGTCCTGTTCGTCTTTCCCAGTTGAAAATCTTCTGCGGAAACAATATAATCCAGCGAAGGATTAAAGGTAACTGTATAAACCATGTTCCTGCCTCCTGTTTGATTTCCTTTGATGATTCTATTATACGTTCACATTCAATCATATTAATTCACAAATTTTCCCCACTTTTCTTGCTTATTTTTCACATTCATTCATACTCATTCATCATCATTCACAAATTCTTATGGATTTCTAAGTATTCTCATCAAAGTTAAAGAGCAAAAAAATACCTCACAGAAATATCATGTGCCAAAACACAGATTTCTATGAGGGATTTTTTATATTTCAGAGATATTGTTTCTCTCTTAAATTTCAATTAAGCCAGTTTGCTTTTTGCCAGTTCTGCCAGTGTAGCAAATCCTTCTGCATCGTTGATTGCCATATCAGCCAGCACTTTTCTGTTCAGTTCAACACCAGCCAGTTTCAGTCCGTACATAAATTTGCTGTAAGACAGACCATTCATTCTTGCTGCTGCGTTGATACGAGCGATCCACAACTGTCTGAACTGACGTTTTTTCTGTTTTCTTCCAGCATAAGAGCTTGTCAGAGCACGCATAACAGACTGTTTTGCGATTCTGTACTGTTTAGATCTTGCTCCTCTGTAACCTTTTGCCAGTTTCAGTACTCTATTATGTCTTTTTTTTGCGTTTAAACCGCCTTTAATTCTTGCCATTTCTTATATTCCTCCTTCAATCTCAATCTTATAAATACGGTAAGATTTTTTTCATGTTCTTAACGTTTGTCTGATCCAGCACTGTTGCTTTTCTGAGATTTCTTTTTCTCTTCTGAGATTTCTTTGTTAAGATATGGCTTTTATAAGCTTTATTTCTTACGATTTTACCTGTACCTGTAGTTTTGAAACGTTTAGCAGCGGCTCTGCTTGTTTTAATTTTTGGCATTTTATGTTCCTCCTTGATTTTGCTTATCTATTTTTAACGTTTTTCAGTTAAAAACATAGTCATACTTCTGCCTTCCACCTTGGGAGCTTTTTCGACAACAGCGATATCTGATAACTTTTCAGCGAATTCGTCCAGAATGTACTTACTGCTCTGCATATGTGCCATCTCTCTTCCGCGGAAACGCAGGGTAACTTTTACTTTATCACCTTTGCTGATAAATTTTCTGGCTGCTCCCACTTTCGTATTCAGATCGTTCGTGTCGATATTTGGTGACAGACGAACTTCTTTTACTTCTATGGTTTTCTGTTTTTTCTTTGCTTCTTTCTCTTTTCTGGCCAGCTCATATTTGTATTTTCCGTAATCGATGATCTTACATACCGGCGGTTTTGCTGTTGGTGCAATCTTTACTAAATCCAGTCCAGCCTCCTGTGCACGTTTATATGCATCTCTGGCAGACATGATTCCCAACTGTTCCCCATCCTCGCCAATCAGACGTACTTCTCTGTCTCTGACCTGCTCATTAATCATTAAATCGCTAATAGCCGTACACCTCCATCATTAAAATCAGGTATAAAAAAAGCAGATAGACAGACTATCCGCAATAATATCATAAGGTTACCTTATTGACTTATTAACCTTGGTCACTTACTTGTGCCAGGTGAGAGCGGATACTCTTCTTTGTTTTTCATACCTGAATAACTTATCATATTTTTTTCTATCTGTCAACATTTTTTCTTTAAATCTTACATTTTCTTTAATCTTCCTCCCTCCTAACTTGTATATCCCATCAAATCTGTTATAATAAAAAAATCAAGAATATACGAAAAGGAGATTCGAAAATATGAAAATAAAATATACGCTGCCCCTGTTGGCTGTTGGAATTTTATGCATGACAGTTGCAGGATGTTCTGAAAAGAAAGATGATTTTGATGCTGCCGGTTATGCCCAGGCTCTTCTGGACGCTCATATCAAGGGAGACACCGACGAATATACCCGCCTTTCCGAAGAATCCGGAGAGGATCTGAAAGCTCTTTTTGATGAGAATCTTCAGGCTCTCGTAACTCTTTCAGTTGGTGAAAATGCAAATGCTCCTGGAAGCGAAGTTATTTCCCCTCAATTATATCAGGATTATTCTGATATGTGGAAACAGGTTCTGGAAAGCACGAAGTATAAAGCCATAGAATCAAAAAAAGAAGGGGACGCTTATTCTATCACAGTGGAAACTCAGATGATGGATCTTAATACTCCGGTAAACAATCTTCTCACTGATAAGCTGACAGAATATTACAGTGAAAACCAGACCGGACAGGAAGATGGAAGCACTACAGAAACTTATCTGAATTTGATGTTAGAATCTTATCAGGAAGTTCTGAAAGATCTCACCTATGCAGATCCTGAAAAAACTACTATCACACTTTCTCCTGACGAAGGAAAAAAATGGGTTATTTCCGAAGAAGACATTCAGACTGTCAAAGACAAAGTATTTACTTCCGGAATCTATCCAACCACAAATATTTCAGGAGAAGATTCCAATGTAACACCGGACACTCCTTTGTCTGAAGGATCTCCCGATCAGTCTTATCCTGAAGATCTGGCTCAGACACCTTCCCATGAGGCAGGAGAAACATTTATTCTTCAGCAGGATGGACAGGATGCCGTCGAATTTTCCATTGATAAGGTAGAGGTAACTGACGAACGAAGTGAATTCGATCCTTCAAATCCTGAAAAAGTAGTGGTGATCACCTACACGTATAAAAATCTTCTGATGGAAGATCCTGTTCTCTATGATCAGATGAGTTTCAAAGTATTGGAAGGAGACACTACCTGTTCTCCATATTATCTGCAGAATCTTCAGGCTGCAGATATTGCCCAAAAAGACGGAGCTGCTGTTACTGCAACCCTTGCCTACGGAGTCAGCGCCTCCTGTAATGAAATAACAATTTATGTTAATAATTCTCAGATCCAGAGTCCTTTCCAGGTTACTGTTTCTCTTTCCTGACAGAGAATTTTGTAAATCAGATTTCTTTGTCTGCGAATGGACTTGTGTCTCTCAGAACTTGATTTTCAGCAAAAAACTGCTGCATCTGATTTTTCCATCAGATGCAGCAATTTTTATCTGTATTTATTTTTCGCGAAAGGTTCCACAGCAGGTTTCCTCACATCTGCAAGCCTGAGATCCGTTAATGTTAATAGCTCCTGCTTCACAGTATTTGTTCTCATTGAACTTACAGTTGCAGGCAGAACATCCCACCTTGATCGTATCACAACCACAGCCTTCTGCTGCATTTGTATTTCCTGTACGTTCTTTAAAACTGGAGCAGCAGGTTTCATCCACTGATTTTGCATGATCTCCGCTTACATTAATATCTCCTTTGGAACAAAGTTCCTCTTTGTTATATACGCATTTTACTGCTGTACATCTCAATGCTGGCATAACACATACCTCCTTTTTTTATTTCACAGTAAGTATGTGCCGTTTTTTATTTTTTATTCCTCTGTTTCTACTTTTCGATTTTCACGATTTTTAATTTCTTTTTTAATATCTTCCACGAATGCATCCAGAGATTTCTGTCCTTCATCTCCCAGGAATCTGCTTCTTACGGATACTTTCTGTTCTTCTTCCTCTTTTGCTCCCACGATCAGCATATACGGAACTTTCTGCAGACGGGCTTCACGAATCTTATATCCGATTTTTTCTGCTCTTGTATCCACGCTGGTACGGATTCCGTTCTCTTTCAGAGTTTCATTTACTTTTTCAGCATAATCCATGTATTTGTCGGAAATAGGAAGTACTCTTACCTGCTCCGGCGCCAGCCAGGTTGGGAATGCGCCTGCAAAATGCTCGATCAGGATTCCGATAAATCTTTCAATAGAACCAAATGCCACACGATGGATCATGATCGGACGATGTTTTTCACCATCAGCTCCGATATATTCACAATTGAACCGCAGAGGAAGCTGGAAATCCAACTGAATTGTTCCACACTGCCATGTTCTTCCAATAGAGTCTTCCAGATGGAAGTCAATCTTTGGTCCGTAGAATGCTCCGTCCCCTTCATTTACCACATAATCCAGTCCCAGATCATCCAGCGCGCCCCGGAGAGCATCTGTAGCCATTTCCCAGTCTTCATCACTTCCCATGGAATCTTCCGGACGAGTGGAAAGCTCTACGTGATATTTGAAACCAAATAACTGATATACTTCATCAATTAATTTTGCCACACCTTTAATCTCATCACGAATCTGTTCCGGCATCATGAAAATATGCGCGTCATCCTGAGTAAAGCAGCGTACACGCATCAGACCATGAAGCTGACCGGATTTCTCATGACGGTGAACCAGTCCCAGCTCACCCATACGCAGGGGAAGATCACGGTAAGAACGTGGCTCTGACTGATATACCAGAATTCCTCCCGGACAGTTCATTGGTTTGATGGCAAAATCAGTCTCATCAATCTCTGTGGTATACATATTTTCTTTGTAGTGATCCCAGTGACCGGATGTTTCCCACAAATGACGGCTCAGCATGATCGGAGTGGAAATTTCCACATAACCTGCTTTGTTGTGAATCTCTCTCCAGTAATCCAGCAGCGTATTTTTCAGGATCATTCCTTTTGGAAGGAAGAATGGGAATCCCGGTCCTTCTTCCCGCATCATAAACAGTCCCAGTTCTTTTCCCAGTTTTCTGTGGTCTCTCTTCTTTGCTTCTTCCAGACGGGTTAAGTATTCATCCAGATCAGCTTTCTTTGTGAAAGAAGTTCCGTAAATTCTGGTAAGCATTTTATTTTTTTCACTTCCACGCCAGTAAGCGCCTGCCAGATTTGTCAGTTTGAATGCTTTTACCGGTTTTGTAGTCATCAGATGAGGACCTGCGCAAAGATCGATAAACTCTCCCTGCTGATAAAAGCTGATTTCAGAATCTTCCGGAAGATCTTCGATCAGTTCCACTTTATATGGTTCCTCTTTTTCCTTAAAAAATGCAATTGCGTCTTCTCTTGACTTTGTAAATCTTGTGATCGGCAGCGCCTCTTTCACAATTTTCTTCATTTCAGCTTCGATTTTTTCCAGATCTTCTGTGGTCAGCGGTTCCTCACTGTCCACATCATAGTAAAATCCGTCAGCAATGGAAGGTCCGATTGCCAGTTTTACCTGCGGATACAACCGTTTGATAGCCTGTGCCATAATGTGAGAAGTTGTATGGCGAAATGCTGCAGCGCCTTCCGCAGAATCAAAAGTAAGAATATTTAACTGGCAGTCACGGTCTACCACAGTACGCAGATCCACGCTCTCCCCATCTATTTCACCTGCTGTTGCAACTCTAGCCAGACCTTCGCTGATATCCTGAGCAATTTCATATACGCTCTTTGGACTTTCGTATTCTTTTACTGATCCATCTTTTAATGTAATGATCATCTGATTATTCTCCCTTCTTCTGTTGGTTTCAGGCAATAAAAAAATCCTTCATCTTCCCTGCTCTCTGTTTGCAAGGGACGGATAAGGACTTCTTCACCCGCGGTTCCACCCTGATTGTCTGTTAAAAAACGTAAAACCACTTCTTTTGCGATGGTAACGGAATCACCGGACCGGATTGGGGCCACTCAGAGGTAGTTTTCAGAAGGTTCCCGTTAAGATGGTTCCAGCACTTGCCATCTCTCTCTGAAACGTTTCCCAGCTTACTCTTCTCTTCCACGTGTTTGCCTGACATTAATTATGTGTCCATTATACCATGACTCCCTTATTTGTCAACGATTCTTTCGCCTTTTATTCCATCCCTCTTCAGGAAAATTCCCGTTCTATACAATAGTTAAGCGCCGCCTCCAACTGGGGAGACAGCCATTTGTTCCTGTGATATAACAATTGTTTCCAAATCTCAATCTGAAATCCTTCTACTGACAGATACACCAGTTTTCCTTCTTCCACCCCCTGTCTTGTCACGTAATCCGGCAAAAAAGAAATCTCCGGTCCCTGGCAGATCAACTGACAGATCAGATCTGTACTGCCAATTTCCAATACCGGCTCCACTTCCAAAGACAATTCTGCCAATCGCTCCTCCATAAGTCTCCGATAACTCATTCCTTTTTCCGTAAGGATAAATGGATACGTGAGCAGCTCCTGCACAGAAATATTTTCTTTCTTATTTAATGGACAATCCTTCCCGGCAACAAAATGTGTTCCCACTTTTTCTTCCGCAGCGATTACATATTCTTTGTTATACGTATGGTTATCCAACGTTAAAATAGCATCTACTTCATTATGATTTAAAAGACGGAGCATCTCTTCCGTACCTGCCGGAATAATCTTCAGCATCAGTTCCGGATAATTTTCCCGAAATTTCCCAAATCCTTCTCTCAGCATGGATTTGCAGAGAGAATCCGCCATTCCGAGACGAATATGCCCTTTTACAGTCTTTTCGTTCTGAATATTCACTTTTAATTCCTGAGTAAGTTTATTCATCTGATGAGCAAAACCCAGGACTTCTCTTCCTTTTTCTGTAAGTACCACCGTATGATTGATTCGCTCAAATAGCTGAGAATTCAATTCGTTCTCCAACTGCTTGATCTGAACAGAAATTGTTGATTGAGAAAAACCCAATATTTCTGCTGTCTTTGTAAAACTTCCCAGTTCCGCCACATGAATAAAGGTAATCAAATTCTTAATATCCATAGCTTTAACTTTTTCCCGTCTTAAAAATGTTTCTCCGCCTCTTCTATATGGGCCCGTATTTCTTTCTCATGTTCTTCACAATATGCATAACTGTTTTTCATGAATTCTCTAATGGGCTGATTCTGATACATCTCATCAATCACATCCAATACATATTGCTCTCCAACTTTCATATCAAAAAAATAGGGATAAATACATCCTCCCTGCTCCCGTTCAAAATAAGGATTAATGGAACTGAGCCGGGGATCTCTCATCACAGATTCCACGATCATTTCACTCAATATCCATTTAAGGGACGGCGTTTCATATTCCTCATAACTGTCTGCAAATGTCTGATTCCACACATAAAACCATACAAAATGAATGATTTCGTGGATTGCCGAACCAATTGCTCCCTTCTCACTGTTCAGATAAAACACATCAAATGAATGGTCCTGCAAATACCTGGGCTCGATGGGATTAAGGGAAATATTACATTTCATATCATTAAAAATCTCACTGCTGTCGAGCTCAAAAGCATCCGATAACGCTGCTTCAATCTGCGGTTTACATTTTTCCCAATATTTGTTGTAACAAACTACTTTCTCGTCTATAACAGATTGTTTTTCCTCATAAATCTTCCTGAAACTTTCCTCAAAATACTTTTCTTTTTCTTCTTTCGATAAGGATTGCACATAATCCCTGTTTAATTCCGGATAAAAATAAAAAAGTGGCTCTGACCAAAATGCAGATATTTCTTCTTTTTGAAATTCCATTATTTGTGTAATCATATATTCATATCCTGGATTTACATATCGCAATCTCATTTCTTCTCCTCTTTTATTTCTGGATTTACCGCATACACTTTTTCAAATAAATGTTGTGAGCAAAAGATGCCTGGCAAATTGTTTCGCGCTGCTTTCTCCCACACTTTTGTCATAAATAGAATATATCAAATTTTTTCAGCTATGTACAGTACTCCCACTTTTATATAATTGATTTTTTCGATTATATTTATTATAACTATTCATTTTACAGTTTTTGTTTCCCCATGTATAATAAATGTT
>DETV01000037.1:1445-6829 GCA_002361775.1 Eubacterium sp. UBA3279 | reverse complement strand
TGTATAATAAATGTTATGAAAATGTAAGGGGGACTATTTTATGTCATTTTTTGAAAGTATTGGTGATTTTTTTCTGAAACTGATTCATTTTATATACAATTTACTTTGGGGAGATCTGATTACCATCCCGCTTCCCGGTGGAAGCTCTCTGGGATTGTCTCTTCTGGTAATTATTTTGATTCCTGCCGGAATTTACTGTACCATCCGGACACGTTTTCTTCCTTTCCGTCTTTTTCCGGAAATGATCCGGACTGTCACAGAAAAGAAAAAAGTCACTCATAAACATCATATTTCCGGTGTACAGGCTCTGATTGTTTCCACTGCTACCCGGGTAGGCATGGGTAACCTGGTGGGTGTGGTTGCCGCTATTTCTGCCGGAGGCGCAGGAGCTGTTTTCTGGATGTGGATCATCGCACTTCTGGGTTCTTCCACTGCTTTTGTGGAAGCCACATTAGCTCAGATTTACAAGGAAAAGGATCCTCTCTACGGTGGATACCGGGGAGGCCCTGCTTATTATATTCATCATCTTTTTATGAAAAAAAAAAACATACGGGAAAGAAGCGTTCTGTGATTGCTGTACTTTTTGCCCTGTCCGGCCTGTTATGCTGGTGCGGAATCAGTCAGGTAGTGGGAAATTCAGTTTCCTCTTCCTTTGAAAATGCATTCCATATACCGCCTATTTACACAACTGTAATTCTGGTAGCCATAACCGCTGTGATCGTGCTTCGTAAAAATGCCACTGTAAAAGTTCTGGATGTGGTAGTTCCTGTAATGGCAGTTTGCTTTTTTGGCATCACACTTTTTATCACATTGAGCAATATCACCTTACTTCCTTCTGTTTTTAAACAGATTTTCCAGGAAGCTTTTGGTCTTCGCCAGGTTGCTGCCGGCGGTATCGGTGCTGTGATTATGAACGGTGCAAAACGAGGACTGTTTTCCAATGAAGCCGGTTCCGGTTCTGCTCCCTGCGCCGCCGCAGCAGCAGACATTGATCACCCTGCAAAAGAAGGACTGCTTCAGGCATTGGGCGTATTTATTGATACACTGGTAATCTGCAGCTGTACCGCCATGATCATGCTGCTCACACCGGCAAAACTTACCAGCGGACTGGCTGGCATGGATCTTTTACAGGAATCTATGCGCTACCATCTGGGAGAATTTGGCGTGTTCTTTATTGCCGTAATTCTCTGGCTGTTCAGCTTTTCCACTTTCATCGGAATTCTTTTCTATGCCAGACCTAATGTGGCTTACCTTTTCGGTGACAACTGGACCTCTCAGACTCTCTATAAGATTCTCGCTTTGATCATGCTGTTTATCGGCGGACTTGCTACCTATACCTTTGTCTGGGATCTGGGAGATATCGGTGTGGGACTGATGACGGTCTTTAATATGATTGCTTTGATTCCATTAACACCGAAGGCAGTGGAATCCCTGAAGGATTTTGAAATGAAATACAGGATGAAGAAAAAAGATTCCAAATAAAACCAATAAAAAAGTTTCACTATTTTTCCTGTCATAAATAGTGAAACTTTTTTTAATCTCTTTTAATCGTATATCAACCTACATTTTACAGACTCTTTTCCAGTTTTTCTATCATCTCATCAACATCTTTTTCTGTGATCACCAGCGGAGGCACCAATCGCAGTACATTTCCTCCGGCAGAAATTACCAGAAGTCCATTTTCCAATGCTTTATTCACCACATCCCCTACTGGTTTTCCTTCCAGAACCAGGCCCTGCATCAGACCTTTTCCCCTCCGGGCAGTGATAAATTCATACTTATCCACCAATTCATCCAGTTTTTCCTCCAGATAGGGGGTTATCTTCTGTACGTGTTCCAGAATATGTTCCTGTTCAAAAATATCAAACACTTTACTGACTGCCGCGCAGGCAAGGGGATTACCTCCGTAAGTAGTTCCATGATCTCCCGGAACCAGAGAAGCGTTAGCAGTCTTTTCGTTGAGCACAAAAGCTCCCACCGGCACGCCACAGCCTAACGCCTTGGCGCAGGTCATCACGTCCGGCTGCACCCCATAGGACTGACAGGCAAACATACTTCCCGTCCTTCCCATTCCGCACTGTATTTCATCCAGAACCAGCAGGATATCCTTCTCATCGCAAAGCTTCCGCACCCCCTGTAAAAATTCTTCGGTTGCGGGATAGATTCCCCCCTCTCCCTGTACGGTCTCCATGATGACAGCGCAGGTCTTTTCTGTAATCTGCGCTTTCACACTTTCCAGATCATTAAACTGCGCAAAACGGATTCCTCCGATCAGAGGTTTAAACGGTTCCTGATAATGGGGATTGCCTGTCACAGACAACGCCCCCAGACTTCTTCCATGGAAGGAGTGGTTCATGGCGATGATCTCATGATCGGTACTTCCGTCTTTCAGATACGCATATTTCCGGGCAACCTTGATCGCTCCCTCTATTGCCTCTGTTCCGCTGTTTGTAAAAAATACTTTGGATAAACCTGTAGCTTTTACCAGCTTTTCTGCTGCTTCCGTCATAGGCACATTATAATACAGATTGGACGTATGGATTATTTTATCAATCTGTTCTTTCAACGTCTTACTGTACTCCGGATGGTTATACCCCAGCGCAAATACCGCAATTCCTGCTGCAAAATCCAGGTATTCTTTCCCTTCCACATCATACAGGCGCACTCCCTGTCCCTTTTCCAGAACAATCTGAAACCGATTGTAGGTATGGAGAATTACCTGCTCTGCCCGGTCAATATATTCCTTATTGCACATCATAATCTTTCATACCATCCTTTCGCAAAATTGCCGTTCCGATTCCCTTATTCGTGAATATCTCCAGCAACAGACAATGAGGAAGCCTTCCATCCAGAATATGTACCCGGGAAACCCCTTCTTCGATAGCGTCAATACAATTCTGAAGTTTGGGGATCATTCCTCCGCCCACATTTCCATTATCGATCAATTCCTTCGCATCCTTTACAAATAACTTGGAAAGAAGGGTAGAAGGATCTTCAGGATTCAGATATACCCCTTCAATATCTGTCAAAAATGCCAGTTTTTCTGCATGAACTGCCTTGGCAATGGCACAGGCAGCATCATCCGCATTAATGTTATAGGTCTGAAATTCTTTATCCATTCCCACCGGACAGATAACCGGAAGAAAATCTTTTTCCAGAAGGTCATAAATAATCTTTGGATTGACCTCAGTAATATTTCCCACAAAGCCAATATCTTCTCCATTGGAATATTTCTTTTCTACTGTAAGAAGCCCACCGTCTTTTCCGCTGATTCCCACAGCCTTTACCCCCAGAGATTCCACCAGAGTCACCAGTTCCTTATTTACTTTTCCCAATACCATCTCTGCCACTTCCATGGTATCTTTGTCTGTCACCCGAAGGCCATTGATAAACCGGGGTTCCATTCCCACTTTATTTACCCACCGACTGATTTCTTTTCCACCGCCGTGAACAATAATCGGTTTAAAGCCTACCAGTTTCAAAAGTACCACATCCTGAATGACTTTCTGTTTCAGTTCTTCGTCTACCATAGCGCTTCCGCCATATTTTACCACAATGATTTTCCGGTTGAACCGCTGAATATAAGGCAAAGCCTCAATCAGCACCTGCGCCTTCTGAAGATATTCTTCATTTACCATTTTTTCATCCTCCTCATTTATACCATTTATGAACGATAATCCGCATTGATTTTTACATATTCATAGGTAAGGTCACAGCCCCAGGCCGTCGCCGATGCCTCTCCCATTTTAATATCAGCAATGGCTGTCACTTCTTTTTCTGACAGTATTTTCGTTGCCTCTTCTTCACTGTAATCCAGGGCTACCCCGTTTTCTATAATTTGTAATTTCCCTGCTGCGCTTTCAAAATATAAATCCACCTTTTCCGGATCAAACTTTGCGCCGGAGTATCCCATAGCACATAAAATCCGTCCCCAGTTAGCATCATGTCCAAAAATAGCAGCTTTGGTCAGATTGGATGTGATTACTGATTTGCTGAGGGTAACTGCCTGTTCTTTGGTGGCTGCTCCCACTACTTTCACCTCAAACAATGCGCTTGCTCCTTCTCCATCTGCCGCAATTTTCTTTGCCAGACAGGTATTTACATAAAGAAGGGCTTTCACAAATTCCTTATAATCCTCATTTTCTTCTGTAATTACAGGATTTTCTGCCATGCCGTTTGCCAGAAGCAATACCGTATCATTTGTAGAAGTATCTCCGTCAACAGAAACCATGTTATACGTATCTGCCACCACCTGACTCAGGGCTTTCTGAAGCAACTCTTTGGAAATAGCTGCATCTGTTGTTACAAATCCCAGCATGGTACACATATTTGGGTGGATCATACCGGAACCTTTACACATTCCTCCTATAGTAACCTTTTTTCCTCCTAATTCCAGTTCCACTGCCACCTCTTTGGATACAGTGTCTGTGGTCATAATCGACTGTGCCGCCAAAGTTCCCGCTTCCCGGGTAGGAGAAAGTAAGGGAACAAGATTTTTTACTCCTTTTTTCAATATCTCCATGGGAAGCTGCTTTCCTATAACTCCTGTGGACGCCACCAGAACTGACTCTGTGGGAATTCCCAGTACTCCTGCTGCTTCCTCTGCTGTCTGCCGACAATAAGAATACCCTTCCTCACCGGTACATGCATTTGCCACACCGCTGTTACAAACAATTGCCTGAGCCACCGACTGATCATATACAATATGCTGATCCCATTTTACAGGAGCCGCTTTTACCACATTAGTAGTAAATGTTCCTGCTGCCACACAGGGAATCTCGCTGTACACCATAGCCATATCTTTTGTATTTCCTTTTTTAATTCCCGCTGCCAGACCTGCTGCCAGAAATCCTTTTGCTGCGGTCACGCCGCCTTCTGTTTTTTTCACGTTAATCTCCTCCTGACTGTTACGGGAACATGGGAACCAGTTCCAAACCTTCGCTTTCTTTCAAACCGAACAGAAGATTCATATTCTGTACTGCCTGTCCCGCTGCTCCTTTTACCAGATTATCAATTGCTCCCATCATAATGATCCGATTGGTTCTTGGATCAATCTTAAAATTCACATCCACATAATTGCTTCCTTCCACCCATTTTGTCTGGGGGTATACATCTTTTTCCAATACGCGGACAAATTTTTCTTTCTGATAATATTTGTCATATACTGCTTTGATTTCTTCATATGTAGCTTCCTTTTTCAAAGAAGCATAGGCTGTTGCCAGAATTCCTCTGTTCATCGGAACCAGATGGGGGGTAAAATTCAGACGAATTTCCTGTCCACAGGCGTAACCCAGTTGTTCTTCTATCTCTGGCGTATGACGATGCGTGGCTACCCCATAAGCTTTCATATTTTCATTCACTTCACAGAACAGATTATCCACCTT
>DETV01000037.1:906-1156 GCA_002361775.1 Eubacterium sp. UBA3279 | reverse complement strand
TTCACAGAACAGATTATCCACCTTTGCTCCCCGTCCTGCACCGGAAGTTCCAGATTTTGCATCTATGATCAATGTATTCGGATCAATCAGACCTTCTTTTACCAGAGGATAACACGTCAGAATGCTGCAAGTCGTATAACAGCCGGGATTTGCCACCAGCCGGGCTTTTTTTACATCCTCACGATTGATCTCACAAAGACCGTAAACTGCTTCCTGGATATATTGAGGCGCTTTATGTTCTATTTTATAC
>DETV01000037.1:0-631 GCA_002361775.1 Eubacterium sp. UBA3279 | reverse complement strand
GGCGCTTTATGTTCTATTTTATACCATTCTTCATAAACTTTTACATCTTTCAGTCGAAAATCTGCGCTGAGGTCAATAATCTTTACTTTAGAAAGAATATGTTCATTTATAAGGGAAGCACATAATCCCTGGGGGGTAGCTGTGAAAATCACATCCACCTGATCTGCCAGCGCTTCCATATCATCTTCCATACATTTTTCATCTACTAATTCAAAAAAATTCTGATAAACAGACGCATATTTCTGATCTACATAACTTCTGGAACCATACCATTTGATTTCCACTTCCTTATGTCCAAGAAGAATTCTCACCAACTCTGAACCTGCATATCCTGTAGCGCCAATAATTCCTGCTTTTATCACAATCTTTTTCTCCTTTCACCTGTATGTGGTCATTCCACCTTAACATCTTTTTATTTTACTCTCTTATTTTATCAAAGTAAAGCAGGAAATTTCCCTGCTACTCTTCCGATTGCATAATTATACATTAACGAGTAATAATATGCAAGTTTATTTTTTTTAAATTTTCTCTTGATTTTTCTTTCTCGTTGTTGTATATTATGCAGTATAAAGTTTACATTTTCTTGTAAAACCTGTTTTATCATACATTTATATGAATAAAGATACATTCA
>DETV01000090.1:17503-45761 GCA_002361775.1 Eubacterium sp. UBA3279 | reverse complement strand
CTTGCTGACCATTTCTGCTGATAATTCAATTCCATAAAGATCCTGAAGCTGGTCATGAATGTCACGTGTACTCATACCACGGGCATATAAAGAGATTACTTTTTCTTCAATTCCGGAAATGTCCCGCTGATATTTAGGAATCAGTTTCGGTTCAAACTCCCCGTTGCGGTCTCTTGGTACATCGATCTGAAATTCCCCATACTGGCTTTTTAAGTTTTTGGTGGAATGTCCGTTTCTTTTATTGTCTGTCTGCAGGTCTCCTTTATGATTTTTTTCATAACCGAGAGTTGCATCCAATTCAGCTTCCATCAGCTCCTGCAGGATATCTTTGAAGCTGTCTTTTAGAAGAGCATATACATCAGCAACACTACTAATGTTGTTTTCTGAGATAATCTGTCGAATTTGTTCCTTTGCAACTGCCATAAAAAATACTCCTTTTCGATAAGAATAGTCATATCTGTATTCTTACCAAAAAGGAGCCATTTTTTACCAGAAACACAAACTATTTTACACTACCAAATATCCTGAATAAGTTGCAGAGCCAGAAAGCCTTGTAACTGTCAGGATATTTTTGTTTGGTGCTGTCAGCTTTAAAAAACGTTATTTACCGACAGCCCCTTTTTTATTTTCCTGCAACTTCAAAAGTAATCGTTACCTTAAATAGATCTCCGTCCAGATAAATATCAAAGGTCCCATGCTGCAATTTTACCAAATTCTGTGCAATGGACAATCCCAGACCGCTTCCTTCTGTACTTCTGGATACATCTCCTCTGACAAATCTCTCCGTCAGTTCTTCTGCTTTGATGCTGTTTAGCGGCCTCTCTGATATATTTTTTACATCAAAGATAATTCTGCATCCTATTTTTCTAACTTCCACATAGACTCTCGTATTAGGCATAGCATATTTAGCCACATTGTTATAGAGATTTTCTACTACTCTCCACATCCTTCTTCCGTCCGCCATGATCACCATAGGTTCATCAGGAATCTTATACACCAGTTCCAATCCTTTGGCGCTGAATTTTTCTTCAAATTCTCCGTTCGTCTGCCACACCAGCTCTCCAAAACGGATTGGCTGCATATCCAGCACCACGTTACCGGAACTTATTTTAGATGCTTCTACCAGATCTTCTGTCAACTGTTTCAATCTCTGGGATTTACTGTCTAACACATCAATATATCCTTTGATCTTAGGATCCTTAATATCTTCTCTCTTCAAAAGATCTACATAATTAATAATAGAAGTGAGAGGAGTTTTGATATCATGGGATACATTGGTAATCAGGTCTGCTTTCAGTCGTTCACTTTTCAGTGTTTCCTTCACCGCATTCTGAAGACCGTCCCCCACATGATTGACTGCTTCTGCCATCTCTTTATTGTCACCGATCAGTTCTTTTTCGTCTATTTTAAAATCCAGTTCTCCGCTGGCTATTCTCGCCAATCCATCCCGGATCACCTGACGTCCCGCACTTTCCCGGATCAGATAAAGCAGCACTACCCCATCTCCTATCAGTGCAATCAAAAGTCCAAAAAAGGAAAATGCCATAACAACGAAAATATTTCCCAAAACCAGCACAATAAATCCTATAATCATTCTGCCGGAAGTTTTTCTTGCCATATATACATTTTTACAGCTTTGTATGATCGTATATGTCAAACTTGTTTTCCATACCAGATGGCCTTTCATTCTTCTCACCAGGCTGGCATACGACCACAAAAATGATGCTGCCAGAAACAGGACTCCCATAATCATCAGAACAAAGAAAAACAGATCCCACAAGCTCTCTCCGCTGTTTCCATACCAGATTCCCAGACTTGTCATACAAACCAGACTGACGACTCCCACTGCCAGCATCACTTCTGTAGGCAGTTTATCGCTGCTTCGCAGATGAAGTTCCTGGTTTTCCCGAACTCTTCCTGCCTGCACAGTAAAAAGTATCAGAAACAAAATTCCCAGAACCAGACTTCCTGTCACAAATCCCAGAATCACCTTTCCCCAACGGGCATATTTCGCAAAAAAACGACTGCTGTATTCCAGTTTGTCATATACAGGGTAATCCGTATCCAAAAACAGAGTAATGGTTTCATTTTCACCGGAAAAATAAATATTTTTCATATAATTCCGGATATACTGTTCTGCTTCACTGTCATTCTTCAAAGTTGCATCCGTAAATGTTCCATGTTCTCTTTTTGCCTGAAAGAACAATTTCTTATCCATATTCCGGATCACACTAGCATCATATCCTTTTTTCCATGCAGTCACATTTGTATATACCGCATTTGTATCCGGATTTTCCACCACATACATAATGTTGCTTTCTTCATTTATTTCTTCCTCTGCGGATAAATAATTCTCCAGTTGATATGCTGTATCCAACAGATTCTGATAAAGGTCCATCAAAGAAACAGTATCCGGATTCTCTTTGGCATAGTCTGCCAGATATTTTCCGCTCTGCGTCTTTAACCCCTCATTTTCTATCCTGCCACTGTACAAATACTGAAATTCCTCAGAATATTCTGCTATTTCTTCAGTTTTTGCCCCATACATCTCTTCTTCATTATAAAAATATCCATTCTGTGCGTTACTGAGAACATCAGCAACATTCTGAATATTTCCCTGAACCAGCATCTCCCGAAGAGCTTCTACTGTATAGGATGTATCTTTATTCTGATCTTTTTCATTTTTTGACAGATCAGTAATATCCACCGTCTTTTTAATATCCAATTGCCCCTCCGTGACAAAAGGAATTCCCAACTGTATGGCGGAATGCTGCCTTTGCATATAAGAAACCACATCCACACCACACTGGTATGTCTCTTCATATGAAACGCTGTTTTCTCCGCTAAAGTTCTCCAGCCTCATTCCGTTTTGCAAAAGCCCTGTCATTAGTAAGGCGGCAGAGGAAAAAACTCCCACACATAATAAAAACAAAACGGTAATCAGGATTTTAAAACCCTTTCCAAAAAAAAAGCTGTTACGTTTACTTTCTTCCATAAATAACCTCCTGACGAGGATTACATTTTTTCTATTTTATATCCGATTCCCCATACCACCTTCAAATACCTGGGTTCTCTGGGATTGATCTCAATCTTCTCCCTGATATGACGGATATGAACAGCCACTGTATTATCTGCGCCTATCGCTTCTTCGTTCCAAATATTCTCATATATCTGTTCAATAGAAAAAACTTTCCCCTGATTTTTTATCAATAACAATAAAATGTTATATTCAATTGGCGTAAGTTTTACACTCTCCCCGTCTACCGTCACCGTCTTCAGATCGTCATTCACAGTCAGTCCGCCGCAGGTATAAACAGCCTGCGCTTCCGCTACCGGCATATTTCCCAACTGGGTATAACGACGAAGCTGGGATTTCACTCTGGCAATCAGCTCCAGCGGATTAAAGGGTTTCGTAATATAATCATCCGCCCCTATGTTCAATCCCAGAATCTTATCCACATCTTCTGACTTAGCAGACAATATGATAATAGGGATACTGCTGTATTCCCGTATTTTTCGCGTGGCGCGAATCCCATCCAGGTTCGGCATCATTACATCCATCAGCAACAGATGGATTTCTTCCTGTTTCATCATCTGTATAGCCTGAAGCCCGTCATAGGCTTTCAGAATTCTGTATCCTTCCTGAGAAAGATAAATATCAATAGCATCAACAATTTCTTTATCGTCATCACAAACTAAAATATTAAACATTTTTCATCACCTCGCCTTCCATTATACTCAAAAGCAAAAGACAAAGCCAGTCCTTTCTTTTATTGCCCATATCATATCAGGCAAATATTTAGGACTGGCTTGGAAATATCTTAAGATTTATTAAATATAGACTATGCTTTTGGATTTTCCTGTTTCGATTCCAGAATTATCAAATTCCAGGGGGCGATCTCCAGAATCTGCCCGTTTTCCACAGATACGTTTTCTGTTAATTCCATCGCTGTTTCTCCTGAATATTCTATCCTTTGTACTTCGGAAGAGTAGTTCAGAAAATATGTGATTTCTTTTCCAAAATCATTGCTTCCCCTCTTTATGATAACAGGAAATTCTGTTTTGAGATTTTTTCTCTCTATCCCAGCTTCTTCTATGGTATTTATGAGAATTTCTCTCAGGGTTTCATCATTTACCCAGCATCCCAGGTATGTGGCGCTGCCTTTTCCGTACTGATTTCTTGTAACTGCCCCATATTTCTTCCAGTTATAATGATCGTAGGAGGCCAATACCTGCGCTCCCTCCGGAACGATCAGTTCCATGAAGTTTTTCACTTCGTTATTTTCACACGAGAATTTTTCACAGGTTAGTTTTACGTTTTTCGGTATGGTGAAATGGCTGTAAGATATTCCCAGACACTGGTTCAGGATATGAGGCTGACAGTCAGAGTATACCTTCAGATTTTCATTGGCAAATGCTGTTTTGAAGGTGGCAAACAGGTGTCCTCCCTTCTCTACATATCGATTGATCTTGTCCAGTAATTCTTCCGAAGCAGCATACAAAGCAGGAACCACCAGAAGATCATAGTCCTCCAGATTTTCTGATTCTGGCCACAGGAAATCACATTCCACATTCATTTTATATAACTGATCATACACAAATCTCACCACATCATTGTATTTCAGCTTTCCCTCTTTTCCACAGGTTCCGTCAACAGGAAACCAGTCAAGGGCTGTCAGCGCTTCATTACTCACCAGCATTGCCACTCTGTTATGTTTTTTCAGATTTACAAGATGGCTTCCGATTCGGGCAAATTCATTTCCAATCACTTTTGCCGCCCGATATGTATCATTCTCCTTGAAGTCGTGACTTAAAAGTCCCTTCCAGTAAGTTTCAAAAGAGTTATGAATGGAATGCCAGTGCCAGTATTCCACCATATTGGCTCCCGACGCCAGGTGACTATACGCCTGAAGCCGCAATTGTCCTTCATAGGGTACCCACTGAGGAAATCCCTGCGCTTCTGTTTCCAGCACAAAATAATTATCATTTTTCAATGACCGGGTACTGTCACCTCCAAATGAAATCTCAGCTCCCGTCAGATCATCCTGGGTGGGATGATAAATATCCACTCCCGCCATCGTAACAGCTTTTGCCGCATGAAGATGATTGACCTTAGGCTGTACCCCATAGGAATAACCTCTCCAGTCAAAATCAAAATTGTGGGTGATAAACTGATCTTCTCTCAAATATTCTTTTACAATATCTGCCTGCCACTGCAAAAAATCATCCACAAGTGTCCTTTGGAATTTTTCAAATTCCGCCCCCAGACTTCCGTTGATCGTCCCTCTCACATCAGGAAAATCTTCCCAGGCGTTGATTCGATTGCTCCAATAATCCAGACCAAATTCCGCATTCATAGCATCCAGATCATCATGAAATTTCTTTCTGAGATATTTTACAAACTGCTCCTGTACATTTCTTCCGGCAGTGTCATAATATTTAGTCTCATTATCTAATTGAAATCCAACTACACACTTCCGTTCTGCACAAACCTCCATAAGTTTTCGTATTACTCTTTCCCCATAATACCGATAGACCGGATGGGTGATATCCATAATCTGTCTCGGACCATAAATCCCTCTGCCCTTCACCGTAGTTGCCAATACATCCGGATGAGATTTCACCATCCAGGTAGGGACAGCATAAGTGGGAGTTCCCACAATTACAGAAATTCCCGCCTCTTCCATAGCATCCAGTACCCGGGTCACATGACTAAAATCAAAAACTCCTTCCTGGGGTTCACAGGTACTCCAGGTGGATTCGGCAATCCGTACCAAATTGATTCCTGCTGCCTTCATCATTTCCACATCTTTTTCCAACCGGTCATACGGCATATATTCGTCATAATATGCCACACCATAATATAAATTATCCATAGCTTCCTCCTATTCTGCCCAGGACTGTCTGCAAGTGTATTTTTCCTCCCCGGTTCGCAGCACTTCCTCCATCACAAATTTCAAATATGCATCCTGCAATCCTTCTCTCAAAGGATAAAAATCTTCTCTGTGGAGTTGTTCCGTTACCGGATCATTTCCTTCGTTAAGATAACACACCTTCCAGTCACGAATTTCACCTCGATCTCCCTGTATATTCCAGGTTCTGCTTCGTATCGGCGAGAAATACTGTTCTTCATCAAAATCAAGAAAAGCTGTCTTCCCATTTTCAAAAACAAAATCTACCCGATCTCTTCTCCCTGTCAGTAATTCTCCCGTCTGATGCCACCCATCCCTGTCTCTTGTCTTTGTAACAGGAAAAGAGTAGCTTCGACCTTGGATTTTACAATTTTCCATACAGATTCCCAAAAACTTTCGAAAAATACTGACTGCATGATATCCCTGAATCGCTGACATCGATACATTAGAGATTTCTCCCAGCGTTCCTTTTTTGATAATATCCAATAATCCATGGCATCATCACCGGTCTGAGAACACAAAGCAGCGCAAAATCCTCCCCAGAATTTTTGTTTATCATCATATATATTTTACCTCTCAAATGCTTTTATCGTCAATTTTAATTTCTCCCTTTTGCCTATGGCAAGGCTGAATCCAGGAGTATTGGGCATATAAGATTTGCTTCCCCGTCCTATGCCCAAATTTCCTCTTCAGAACCTCACTTTTTGATCTTGTTTGGGCATACATATGCATCATTTTTCTCATATGCCCAAAAAATCGCCGTTACACGGGATTTATTTCATATACTCACCTGCTATATGCCCAAAACACCGAAAAATCCATCTTTTTCCCGGTCATTTTGGGCATATATAGAAATTTATATGTCCCATGCCCAAATCCCCCAAATAAATATCAAAAAGTATTACTCCCAATTATCCTCTGAAATTTATAGTTTTATCCATTGTCTTTTTCCTGTTTCTATGCTATCGTCAACCTGAATTGATCAATATGACTGTTTCGGTCATAATACAGTCTTATATCAACATTATCTACAGAAAAGGAGCTGTCAATATGAATAAATTAGGACTGGCTATCGCCACCGATTACATGGGGGAAAGTAAAAAAACGGAAGATCTGGAACATATTCTTAAAATGGTCTCCGAAGCGGGATTCACTCACATTCACTGGTGCCATGAATGGGATGGAGATTACACCTACTCCACCTACGAAATGGAGCAGATCCGTGAATGGATGGACAAATACAATCTGAAAGCAAAATCCCTCCACGCTACCATCGGAACGGATCATGACGTATTTTCTATCCACGGTAATTACAGAAGGGACTTTACTGCCGACTGCGAATATAACCGGAAAGCCGGTGTGGAACTGATCAAAAACAGAGTAGATCTGGCTGCCTGCATGGGAACTTCCGAAATTGTTCTTCACCTGTATATCCCTTACAAAACTCTTGATGCGGAACCGGAAAAGAAAGCAAAATTCTACAGCAATGTAAAAAAATCCATGGATGAACTTCAGCCTTACTGTCTGGAAAAAGGCGTTCGTATCTGCATGGAAAATTTATTTGACGTGCCGATGCACTATATGGAAGAAGAATGGGATTGGGTATTGGAAAATTATCCAAAAGAATTTCTTGGCTTCTGCCTGGATTCCGGCCATGCCAATATGTTGTGGGGCGAGGATATGATCCGGATCATCCGCAAATATGGCGAAAGAATTTATTCTGTACATCTTCACGACAATCCAGGAAATGCCGATTCCCATGATATTCCGGGAATGGGAAATATTAACTGGGAAGAGGTTATGGCAGCGCTGGCAGATTCTGCATATGAACTGCCTCTGACTATGGAACTGAGCTGCCATATGGACAGCGAAGAAGAATTCCTGAAAGAAGCCTACAAAAAAGGAGCCTGGATTACAGAACTGTATCAGAAGGCTCGATAAAAAAATCGAAACGCCCGTTATCAGTAATATAAACCGATAACGGGCATTTCTTTTCAGAAGGTATTATGATTTATTTGGAAAAGCGAATTCTTTCATGTGCAATGTGTTTATCCGCCATTTCCTTATTGTTAAATGGTGTTACACGGAAATTAATTGTAAATGGTTCGTTCTTAGCTCTGTATTTATCCAGCTGCCACTGTCCACAGGAGTAAGATCCTAATGCATTCTGTTTGTAGTCGATATTAAATACTACATAATCCCGTTTTACCAGATCGCAGGTATGTTTTGCATCATCCAGGTCTTTTTCTTCATAGAAGGAGGCGCTGAAGTTAAAGCTGTCTTCTGTTGATGCTACCAGACCCATACCTCTGTCGTTGGTAAGAGATACCCACTTACAATCCATATGATTGCCGTTAGCCTGAGGTACTACATAGTTTGTAAACAATCCGTCTACAGTGTTCTCGTATACACCCATCAAACCTGCTTCTTTGGAATCAGAGTAGTTCTCTCTCGGTCCGCGTCCAAAGTAACGTACATTTTCCATAGACTCATCCAAATGCATGGTCACACCGATTCTCGGGAACATATCCGGAGCGCATCCCAGTTTTCCTCCCATTGCCATATTGGCAGAGGAACCGTTTGCAGACATGGTTGCTCCTGTATCTTCCAGTTTTCCTGCCGGAACACCGGATACACTGATCATCACATCACCTGTCGGGCATACCACATATTCATAAGTAGTATCAAAATGCCATGCGCTATTTGTAGTTCCATTGATAGTCTTTACAACCATTTTCAGGAAATGACCATCTTCTTCATATTTGATATCCATAACCACTTCATGCTCCAGATGGAGGAAGTATACCTTCTTCAACTGGTCAATGATTTCCATATCATTGCTGATCGGAGCTCTCCAGAGAGTCAGTCTCGGACCTTTGCTCATAATTTCCATTCCATCACGTACTACACTGATAATGTTTCCGCGAACCAGATCGAAATCCACATGGAAGTTTGCGCCCTCTGCGCGAAGTGTTGTATGGTTCTTTGTTACTTTCAAAGTTCCTTCCGGAATAAATTCAATTCCCTCTTTATATACAGGCAGTTTAAACTGTGCAGTTGCCAGTTCATGTCCTGCCGGAGCATATGGTACAGTTTCTTTTAACTGATAAGAGATATTTACATAGTATTCTGCTCCCGGAACAGCCTGAATAGATTTCAGATCGTAAGGAATGGTGATATCTTTGGATGTTCTTGCCGGAATAGAAGGCAGATCCATACTTCCGCTGAAGATCATCACATCATCTTCCATAATGTTATATACCATACGGAACTGATTCAGATCAGCAAAGTCATAACGGCTGAGCAGACGAACCACACCATGTTCCAGATCTACTTCTGTTGTAGTAATTGGTTCTACTACTTTCTTATATTCGTAAAGTCCCGGTGACGGAGTACGGTCTGGCATCAGCATACCATCGATACAGAAGTCTTTGTTACTTGGATCATCACCAAAGTCTCCGCCGTAACGATAATATTTTTCTCCATCTTCTGTATAAGTTTCAATACCGTGGTCAAACCACTCCCAGATAAATCCGCCCTGCAGCTTATCGTGAGCATAGAACAGATCCTGATACTCTTTCAGGTTTCCAGGGCCGTTACCCATTGCATGGCAGTATTCGCACAGCAGATGAGGATGTTTGCTGTTTTCAATAATATCTTTCATCAGGAACGGTTTTGCAGGATTTTCCAGCCATGTATACATGGTAGAATATACATCTGCGTATTCCATATCAAAGTCGCCTTCATAATGTACCAGACGGGTAGAATCCATCTGATGAGCTACTTCTGTCATCTTGAAGAAGTTGCATCCGGAAGAAGATTCATTTCCCAGGGACCACATCAGGATACAAGGATAGTTTTTATCTCTTTCAATCATGCGGACCATACGGGATACATAAGCCAATTCCCATGTTGGATCATCGGAAATCCAGGAATAATTTCCTGTCAGCTCAAATCCATGACACTCCAGGTCTGTCTCATCAATTACATACATACCATACTGATCGCAAAGATCATACAGATAGTAAGAATCCGGATAATGACAGGTACGGATTGCATTTACATTAAACTGTTTCATCAGAATAATGTCTTTTTCAATCTCTTCTTTTGCTACTACACGGCCATTTCTCGGATTGTAATCATGGCGGTTCATACCTTTAAATTTAATGGCAACACCATTTACCAGGAAAGTATCTCCGTTCAGACGGATATTTCTGAATCCTACATTCTGTGGGATTACTTCGATCACTTCACCATCTTTTTCCACAGTCATGAGCATTTTATAGAGATATGGTGTTTCTGCTGTCCAGTGTTCAGCTTCTTTTACAGTTGCTTTAAAAGTCACTTTATTTCCTTCAGAAGCAACTGTTTCTTTCAATACAGATACGCCCTGTGCATCCAGCAGTTCAAAAGTAACCTGTACCGGCTCTTCACTGCGAAGAGATGCATTTACAAAAAGAAGACCATCTGTATATGTATCATCCAGGTCAGCTTCCACTTTATAATCGTTGATACCATTTTTCGGTACGCCGATCAGTTCTACATCACGGAAGATACCGCTCTCCCACCACATATCCTGATCTTCCAGATATGTTCCGTCAGACCACTGGTATACGCGAACAGTAATATCATTTTCTTCCCCTACGCGTACCAGATCTGTAATATCAAATTCTGCTTCATTTCTGGCTCCTTTGCTGTAGCCAACTTCCTGTCCGTTAATCCACAGATGATATGCTGAATCCACACCACAGAAACGGATGATAATCTGTTTTCCTGCAAAGCTGTTTTCCACATAGAAAGTACGTTTATAAATTCCTGTAGGATTTTCTGTTGGTACGTACGGCGGATTGATAGGGAAGTTATACCACAGATCAGAATAGTGCATTTTTCCATATCCCTGAAGCTGCCAGTTACCAGGCACAGTAATGTCATCCATGGAAGCGGTATCAAAACCGCTTTCATAGAAACCTTCCGGACTATATTCCGGAGCATCCAGGAACATAAATTTCCATACGCCATTCAGATTTTTAAATGCGTGTGTATACCGGTTGCTTCCCAGCAGAGCTTTTTCCCGATTTGGAAATGTGAGGAAATGCGCTCTTGCAGGCATTCTGTTAATTCCGTCCACTTGATGATTTTCCCATATTTTCATAGTAAAAACCCTCCTTGTTTATTATTTATTTTCAGATGCTTTGTTCTTTTTTTCATAGCGTACCCAGCAAATCCATGCGATACCAACAAAGATTACCACACCAAGCACATTGTAAACCAAAGTTCCAATCGGATTTGCCACTCCTTCAGGTAATGTTCCGTTGATTGCCTGCATGATCAGGGTTGGTTCCGGAACTGTAGACATAAAGAATACGAACATAAATACCATCATCAGGAAAATACCTACTGCAATACCAAATCCTCTGGTACCAAACTTGAAGTCACGTTTCATATCATCTTTCTTCCAGCGAAGTCCGATATAAGCGGCAATCAGGAAGAGTACCGGAAGAAGAGAAGTTGCTGCTGTCATGTTGATCAGCATTTCCAGGAAGCTGTCCATGTTACCGATTCCCAGTGCAGGAATTACCAGAAGAACTGTTACAACGATACCCTGTACAAACAGAGCGTTTGTTGGGTTACCTTCATCATTTGTTTTAACCAGCCATTTTCCGAATACCCCTTCCGGAATCTCAGAGAAGAATACTTTTACCGGAGCTGCTGTCCACAATGCCAGAGAACCGAGGTTTCCAAGAAGAAGAATAACACCTACCAGACGAACAATCACACCGTTTGGAATTCCGAAGTGTGCTGCCAGAATCTGGAATACGTCGAAGATACCATTGGAGAAGTTACCGGAAAGTACTTCTGCCGGAACGATCAGTCCTACTGCTACAGCGCCCAGTACGTACATCAATCCAACAACGATAGTGGAAAGAATCATGATTTTAACGAATGTTTTGTTACCGCCTTTTACGTCTTTGATGTAAACACCGATACTCTCACCGCCGCCTACTGCCTGCAGAACCCAGGCCATTGTCATAAAGAAGGTCCAGTTAAATTTAGGTGTGATTGTTTTCATGGTAAATTCCTGTGCAGGAGCTTCACCAAATCCAAAGATTACCACAAAAGCCAGGATTACGAAGATCACACCCATGAAGAGACGGGCGCTTCCTGCAAAACCTGTAACCTTGGAAATCCAGCTTACACCTTTTACACATACATAAGTTGCAATCCAAAACAGCAGGATAGAAATTACTGCGATAATTTTTGTTCCGCTTTCTCCTTCAAATACGTTTCTTCCCACAAAAGCGTAAGAACCGTAAATCAATGTCTGGGGAAGCAGAGAACAAAAGTAAAACAAGTTAACAAAGAAATAAGTCCATGCGCCCAGGAACGCCCATTTTGGTCCCAGAACACATTCCAGCCAGCTATGCACGCCGGATTCCTTACCGGAGTTTGCAGATGCGAATTCCGCAATCATCAGGATAAAGGGAAGGAAGTAAAAGATCGATCCAAAAATGTAAGCTGGAATCGTAGCAAGTCCGATCTGAATACTGTTGTTAATGATACTCGGGAAAGCAAATACAGCCGAGAAGGTCATCATCATAAGCGCTGCTGATCCCAATCTTTCTCTTGAGTTAGATTTTTCCATGAGAGATTCTCCTTTTCTTTTCATTTTCCTCTTAGCATTTGCGCATCTGCCTGATGATGTTATTGTATCACCACCCTATTTCATTTTCTATATAGCAATGATGCATTAATTTGTACTTATGTTGCCATTATGTTTTTTTGTTTTGTTTTTTCTTTTATTTCTTTCCAGTTTTTCCTTTATTTATACATGATTTTGTTTGTTTCTTTTATTATTTCGATTTTTTCCATTTATACAAATGATGATTTATGTTTCCTATTTATACATATGTTGACTACCCTTTTACAAAACGGTATAATGAAATAAATTGATGCCTTTATCGATTACTCATA
Organism: Eubacterium sp. UBA3279; assembly: GCA_002361775.1. Taxonomy (GTDB): domain Bacteria; phylum Bacillota; class Clostridia; order Lachnospirales; family Lachnospiraceae; genus Oliverpabstia. The sequence goes on along the minus strand of DETV01000090.1, from coordinate 32,877 downwards.
AGGAGGAAACAGGCATGGGAAAATTTTTTGAAAAAGAGATGAGTATCCTTACCAACGATAATCCTACAGGAACCGATTTTCATCTTTGTGAATGCGGTTATGAGGAATGCCGTCCAAATAAACCTTACGAATATATTTTCATCGACTATTGGGTGGTTCATTATTGTGTCAGCGGAGAAGGACATTTCTATGTCAAAGACCATTACACCCACATCCATCCGGGAGATATTTTTATGATTCCCGCCCACACCAAAAATAAATATTACCCTGACCAGCAGAATCCCTGGACTTACCAGTGGATCGGGCTGAAAGGTAATCTGGTACCTGCGATCCTGGAAAAATGTGGACTTACCCCGGACGAACACGTTTTACATCACCGGACTGACTCCCGACTTCAGACATTGTTCGAACAGATCCATGATAATTTCCACGAAGAGAGGGAATTGAAAGCCATTGGAATCACCTACCAGCTTCTGGATTACATTAAAAATAATGTATACAACAGCAGAAGGGACCGGCTGACTCCCAGTGAGATTTATTTCCAGACGGCTCTGAACTACATCCAGAAAAATTATACCAACAATATTTCCATTTCGGATATTGCAGCGGCAGCCAGCATCGACAGAACCTATATTTTCAAATTATTCCAAAAATATACAAAACAAAGCCCCAGTCAGTATCTTCAGTCCTTCCGTTTAGAAAAGGCCTGTGTCCTTCTGCGGAAAAGTTCTCTCAGCGTTACAGATACTGCCTATGCCGTAGGTTTTCAGCAGCCGGCATATTTTTCCAAATTATTTACTCAATACAAAGGCATTACCCCTTCCCAATATCGAAAGGAATTTTTACAATCCTATATGCAGGATTATTAACCGACAACGAAAGGACTTACATCATGCAAAAAGTAAAAATCAGAAACTCCTTACTCCTTCTTCTCACCGCAGCCATTTGGGGAACTTCGTTCGTGGCTCAAAGCGTAGGGATGGACTATCTCGGACCCTTTACCTTCAATATGCTCCGCAGTCTTCTGGGAGGTTTATTTCTCCTCCCCTGTATTCTCCTGTTGAACCGGGTATTTCCCCGCAACATAGAGAAAAATAATCCCGCTCAGAAAAAGGAAAATCAACGGCTTCTCTGGAAAGGGGGAATTTCCTGCGGAATCCTTCTGGCTTTTGCCACAGGCTTTCAGCAAGTAGGAATCCAATACACCACAGTGGGACGGGCAGGTTTCATCACTGCCTGTTATATTATCATTGTACCTGTGATCGGACTTACTTTTTTCCATAAAAAATGCCGCTCAACCATCTGGGCGGCGGTGGCGCTTGCATTGGTAGGACTCTATCTTCTCTGTATCACCGATGGGTTCGATATTGGAAAAGGCGACTTCTACATATTTATATGTTCTCTCTTATTTTCTCTTCACATTCTGGTGATCGACCATTTTTCTCCTCTGGTAGACGGAATCAAAATGTCATGTATCCAGTTTTTTGTGTGTGGAGGAATTTCCGCAATCTTTGCCTTCGGAACCGAAACGCCAAACCTGTCCAATATCCTCATGGCCTGGGGACCTCTTCTCTATGCGGGAATCCTTTCCTGCGGTGTGGCATACACACTGCAGATCGTGGGACAAAAAAATCTGAATCCCACCGTGGCTTCCCTGATACTCAGTATGGAATCCTGTATATCTGTTCTGTCCGGATGGATTTTACTGAATCAGAAATTGACAGCAAGAGAACTTACCGGATGCGTACTAATGTTTACCGCAATCATTCTGGCGCAGCTTCCGGAGAAAGTTTCAAGGGAAACCGCCTGATCTTCTTATACCAAAAGGGGTGTGGACCGGAATATTTTTATATTTCCAATCCACACCCCTTACGTATCTTTTCTATAAATAAATCACTTTGCCGTCATTTTGCCGACTCAGAAGTCCCCAATAATACGTTTCGTATTTTTCCAAAGGCGCAAAAATCCGTCCCAGACCTTCCTGATCTATCGCCACGGCGCAATACCCCATAGGTTCCATCTGCTCATCATACAGCCGAAAACAAAGATCCAACACTCCCTCTCTTCTCCGGTAAGAAAACTCTGCTTTCTCTTCCTTAAAATTATTCAGAAGCTTTATAAAATCTCGCTTTAATTCCTTTTTTTCTGATACGCTTAACGGATAAAAATGATTTTCTACCGTCTGCATCCTTTCATTAAAAATATAAAAATCTCTGATCAGCGGATAGGATTTTGATACCAGATTTCCCTCCGAAAAAAGATTGGCTCCCTGCTCCAACTGATCCTTTACCATTTCCGAATCTTCCGCAAATCCTTTCAAAAAATTGTTCAAGGTCTGGTTTTCCCTAATATAAACCACCGTAGTTTCCAGAAATTGCAATTGCCTCTCCAATTGTTCCTGGACACTTTCCATATAAAAGCCCATATCTTCCCGGGCTCTTGCTGTGGCCTGCCGAAAAACAATAACAGACAATATCAATCCCAGAATCAGCATGGTTGCCCCACTGATACTGATCGTCATCTTTATAAGCTCTTTTCGCAAAGTAGGTTTTTTCTCTGCCATCTTCTTTCTCTCCATCTGTGCTTACTGCATCATTTATCATAATCCCATCATACCACATTTACCGAAAATATTTCCTTTTTTTCTATTTTTCCAGTGATATAATTATTTGTAGATATTTTTCTCAACCGAAAATATTTATATCCCGCAAAGCAACAGATTTACAAGCAGACGTGATTTGCCAAATTGGTGTGATAGAAGATTATTACAATCTGATTCACAGACATAATATCAATAATTATTTTTTATGTAAAGTTGTGACATTTGGAGAAAAGAATCTGACACCAGATGAGATGAAGTATTTCCATTTATCTACACTAAAACTTTCTTATGAAGAGGCCGTTCAAGAGTATATAAACAGAGCAGATACAAGATTGGGAAAACTTGTGGCAAACAGAGAATTACCTGTTTTACATCGTGCAAAAGAAATACTTGATACAAATCTTTGAGACTATGAAGAACACGCCAAGTTTGAATAACGGACAGAAAACCTCGGATACCTATTTTTTCAAGGGCTTCCGAGGTTTCTTTGAGGAGAATGTGAAACTTTTTAAATTACTTTATTTTCCAAATAACACTCTAACAAATAGGATGGATTTTCATAATACATACTACTGTTATAGTCATCAATTTTATCACTAAGAAAAGACTTATAAACTTTCATCAAAGCATCAATTACATCAATTTTTTCATACTCCGCTACAGATTTTATTAGTCTTTTATATACTTTTCCAATATCCCAATGTGATGGTATCGAATACTGACATTTTGCAACATTATCAAATGTTCCTTCTGTAATTTCTGCAGTTTTTATAAAATCATCACTCACCCGATCTATATTGTCACTGTGATAAATATCTGCCAAATCATAGATTTTTGATATATTCTTTTTATCTAACATGCTAACTACATCTTTTCTTCTGTTTTTTGTCCTTCTTGCGATATACTCAATTAAGGAACATGTAAAGAAAAGATCATTATCTTTTGCGGATTCTCTTCCCATATTTACCATTACAAGACCTCCTCAAATCCTCGATATTCTAGGCATTCCAATGCCTTCTCTGTACAAAAATTTATTTGATGTGTCGGATATTTGAATTTTGCCAAAACCCAAAACTGTTCCCTTGTAATACTTCCATCCATATAATCAGACACATAGTTATAAATCTGATCATCTGCCATTGCTCCAATCACAATATCATACGCATGTTTCTTTCCACTTCTGCAATCTATAATAAAATCCAACCATTCATCGGTCATATCTCGAAACTCTTTTATTTGCAAATCAGCTTTAAATCGCACATCATAAATAGATACAATACCGATATCATACCGTTTAGCCCATCGCTCTGCTTGCTCTTTTATTATGGTACAATAAAATCCATTACCAAAATCCTTCGTATTTCGTCCGATTCTAATTTCTGGATTTTTAACTGGAGTATATCCGCCATGATAAACCGTCATTTTTGCCACTTAAATCTCCCCTTCATTATTCAAAATATTTTTGCATCAAATCATCAACCATCTTTGCTGTATTCCATTTTGCCAAGTGCCTTATATTCTTCTCCCTACTCGCAATTATATCATGGAGAAAATTCTCCTACAACAAAAAAGTTTCACCATTTCAGAAGCACTGAAACGGTGAAACTTTTTTTAATTCAAGGATTAATTATTCTTGATCCATTAAAATTCTGCATCATGCATCCAGGTATATCTCTCATCCTCGCAGCGATCTGTCTGCAGCCATGGATTTCCTTCCAGATGACGAATCATCCAACAGGTATACATCTGGAATCCGGGAGCTACGGACTGAGGATGCAGTTCGCCTCCAGGAATAGCGGAAAAGCTTCCATCCACGCTCTTAAACACCTGATCTCCCACAAAACTTGCTCCAAATCCTTCCGGACGGTCAAATTTGAAGTAGTATGTTTCCGGCTGAGGATGTCTGTGAGGCAAATATCCGGACCAGTTTCCCCGGTCATTCAAAACTTCTCCCAATACCATATTGGACCAGGGCGCAATGTCATGGTCAAAGATAGTATTAACTCTTCTTTTTGCCACATTTCCAAATTTGCCCACGCAGGAATATCCCCATGGCGCATCTTCCGGACAATATAACTTAGAAGCAAATTCTGTATCATTATGGGTAGACTGTACCAGAATTTCAGAATCCGCTTTTGCTTCTACCTTTACCTGAGCGCCGGTACATACATGAACCGCCCAGGGACCTTCTGTAAATACGTCTTTTCTTGTAACTTCTTTCTGGTTGTCATCAAATGAAAATACCACGTCTCCGGAAAGAAGGAGTACGGCTGTCTCTTCCCCTTTTTTGCAGAAGGTTTTTACATCTCCCTCTTTCATCCGATACACCCGGATATCCATCATCATTTCTTTATAATCATTGTCATAGGTGGTAAGAATCTGCTCACCATGTTCATCGAATTCCGGATAACCAAATACTTTTCCCATAATCTTATCCTCCTTAATATCTTCTGGCTGCATCTCTTCCGGCTTTCACGCCTTCCCAGGCTGTTCTGACGCTTTCTTTTTCAGAAACATCTGCCAGACCTACATTCCACCAGGATTCATATCCGTCTGTCATTGTTTTCGGAATAACTTTCAGATCGAACAGGCAGGCAACTTCCTGTGTTTTTGCATCTTCCAGAGCCGCTACCAATTCTTCAATAGTACGGCAGGTATAGCTCTTTAATCCATATCCTTCTCCGACTTTTGCATAATCTACAGGAATCAGATCTCCGGTAGGTTTCTTACCGTCTGTATAACGGAATTCTGTTGCCAGACTGCCAATACCATGGTTCATTTCCAGGTTATTGATACATCCAAATCCACAGTTATCAAAGATCAGGATATTTACTTTCTTTCTCTCCTGCATAATGGTCATAATCTCACTATGCAGCATCTGGAAACTGGAATCTCCCACCACACAATATACTTCATTATCCGGCTCAGCCATCTTTACGCCCAAAGTAGCTGCCACTTCATATCCCATACAGGAATATCCATACTCTGCATGATATCCGCCCCGTTTGTCTGTCCTCCACATACGCTGCATACAGCTTGGCAGAGAGCCTCCCGCAGTAATGATCGTAGCATCTTTGTCAATTGTACGGTTAATTGCCGCCAAAGCTGCTGTCTGCGTAATTCTTCCCTCTGTAAGTTTGACAAACTCAGGAATTGTTCTTGGATCTCTTGCTTTTACTTCCGGTTCAAAATCTTCGCCCGTATAAGAAATACTTCCCAGACGTTCCATTTCTTTATCCCAGATTCTCTTTGCTTCTTCAATTTCTCCATTATAAGCAGAAACATACTTTCTTTCACGAAGCTTTTCTGCCAGCACTTCTACTGTCACCTTTGCATCGCCTACTGCTTTCACTGCATCCATTTTATATGCGTGGAAACGACAGTTGTTGATTGTAACAAATTTCACATTTTCATTCTGATACAGCCATTTGGAACTGGTGGTAAAATCAGACATTCTGGAACCGACAGCAATAACCACATCGGCATCTTTGGCAATCACATTAGATGCATAAGTTCCTGTTACACCAATACCTCCCAGGCAATACGGATGGCTGGATTTACAAGCGCTCTTACCTGCCTGAGTCTCACCAAACGGAATATGGAATTCCTCACAGAATTTTTCCACAGTTTCTCCGGCTTCTGAATATTTCACACCGCCGCCTACGATTACCAACGGTTTTTTACTCTGAGAAATTACTTCTGCAATATCTTCCAACTCTTCTTCCACTGCTGCCGGTCTTGTAATCCGATGTACTCTCTTCTGGAAGAAATACTCCGGAAAATCAAAAGATTCTCCCTCTACATCCTGAGGAAGAGCGATACAGCAAGCACCTGTCTCTGCAGGATCTGTCAATACACGCATAGCATTAATGAGAGCTGTCATAATCTGCTCCGGACGGGTTACTCTGTCCCAATACTTGCATACCGGTTTAAACGCATCATTTGTAGAAACAGCCAGACTGGAGCTTACTTCCAGCTGCTGCAGTACAGGATCTGGCTGGCGGGATGCAAACGTATCTGCCGGAAATACCAGAAGAGGAATATTATTAACTGTAGCTGTCGCACAGGCAGTTACCATATTAGCTGCTCCCGGTCCTACAGAAGAAGAGCAGGCAATAATGCTTTTTCTTCCATTCTGTTTTGCATAAGCAATCGCAGAATGACACATACCCTGTTCATTTCTTCCCTGCATTACCTTTAACTGGCCCGGATTACTGTCCAAAGCTTCTCCCAGACCTACTGCAATACCATGACCGAAAATAGTGAAAAATCCTGTCACAAACTTTGTTTCCACACCGTCCATAGCTACGTACTGATTATCTAAAAATTTTACAATTGCCTGTGCAACTGTCATTCTCTTTGTCTGAGCCATCGAAATACCTCCTATATACCGGGGATTTATACCCGGGCGATCATTTCACCGTATTTTTCTTTTTCTTCTTTTATAAATGCATGAACCTGTTCCGGATTTGGCAAAGAATCAGAACAGTTATTGCTCCGTACCATCATAGATGCTTCTGCTGAACCAAATTCCAGACAATCAATGATCTCCCATCCCTGATACAAACCATAAAGGAAACCGGAACCGTAACCATCGCCGCCGCCAAAACCTTTTCTTGCCTCTACAGGGAAAGGTTTGATAGAGAACTTCTGACCGTCACAGGTATATGCGGTAGACCCTTTCATACCATGTTTGATCACAACGATTTTTGCCCGATAACTCTGCCACAAAGCTGCAGATTCTTCATCTGTCATACCCGGCTGGATCAATTTTTCTGTAAGATCAAATTCTTCTCTGGAACCCATGATGATATCCGCTTCTTTTGCCACTGCAGAATAATAAATAGAAATTTCATCTGCATTTTTCCAGTTATATTCCCGGTAATCAATATCGAAAATGATTCTTGTATCGTTTCTCTTTGCCAGCATAACCGCTTTTAAAGCTGCTTCTCTGGAAGGACTTTCTGCCAGTGCAGTTCCTGAGATTAAAATTGCTTTGGCGCTGCGGATATACTCCTCACTGATATCGTCTACAGAAAGCTGCAAGTCTGCAATACGGTTTCTGTACATAAGAATGCTGCTTTCCTTAGGAGAAAGCATCTCTGTAAAAGTCAGTCCCAGCTTTTCTCCATTAGTACATTTGCTGATCTGAGAAGTATCAATTCCCTGCTCGTCAAAGTAATCTACAACAAACTCTCCAAACTGATCATCAGAAACCTTACCGATAAATCCTGCTTTCATACCATGATGTGTTACACCCACTGCTATATTTGCCGGAGAACCTCCAACAAATTTTTCAAACATATGTACCTTTTTCAGTGGTTTAAACTCTTCTTTCACCTGATCGTTGTATGCCGGATTAAAATCAATAGCTACTCGTCCCAGCAAGACCAGATCAAATGGTCTGGATGCATCAAACTCAATATACTTCATGCTTTCAACCTGCCTCTCTGCGTGCTTTTTATATCGCACGCACATTTATCATTTCATGTTGCCTTCAGCATACCATATCCCCTCAGGTTCCGCAACAACTTTATCAGAATATAACCATCTTTTCACAAATGATACAAGAACGCCCCGGGGAAATTGTGCAATTTTCCCGGGGCGTTTGCACGCAAAAAGCACGCATTTTTTCATAATATCCTATGTCAATCCTTTAAAGCTTCCCGCTGAATTTCTATGGATACAGGGTCTTTTCCTGTCAACTCCCGGCTTCTCTCATCCGGCTGACTTGTTCCCACAGACAATCGAAAATGCTTTCCGTCCAAAAGCCGCTCTCCCTGTTCGTTGACCACATAAAATACCTCTTTGGGAAGAAAAATCGAGATGTTTTTTTCCTCTCCCGGCTGCAGTTTCACTCTCTGGTATCCACACAGCCTGCTGTTTTTTACTTCATAAACAGAATCCATATCCTTCACATATACCTGAACTACATCTTCTGTTTCGCAAGCTCCATGATTCTTCACGCAGATATCCAACTGTACATCCCCGGCTTCTCCGGCTGTCTCCACATTTTCCACCTGAACATCTCCATAAGTCAAACCGTAACCAAAAGGATATAAGGGTTTTCTTTCCAAATACCGATATGTTCTTCCTTTCATAGAATAATCTGTAAATTCCGGCATATGCTCCAAATCATCATTATAATAAAATGTTACCGGAAGTTTCCCGGATGGGGAAACTTTTCCAAAAAGAATATCCGCCACACTCTTTCCTCCCCCAGCTCCCGGATACCAGGCCTGAAGAACTGCCGCTGCCTTTTCCTGCGCTTCACTCACATCCACAGCGCTGCCTGCCAGCAGACAAAGAACCACCGGAGTATCCTGTTCAAGCAATTTTTCCATCAATTCTCTTTGAACCTGAGGAAGCAGCAAATCTTTCTTATCTCCACTACCCACGCCGTTTCCCTGATCTCTCTCTTCTCCTTCCAGTGTTTCATCCAAACCAAGACAAAGAATCACCACATCACTGTGTTCTGCCACGATCAACGCTTCTGACAAACGATCCTGTCTTCTTGCCAGACCTTCTGCTGATTCTTTCCACAATTGACATCCTTCTGAATAAAGCACCCGAATATCTTTTCCCGCTTCACTCTGAATCCCTTCCAGAATCGTTGTATAATGGGAGGAAGTACCATAATAATTTCCTATCATCGCTATTCTGCTGTCGGCATTGGGACCAATCACACCAATTGTTTTTATCTCGTCTCTTTTTAACGGCAAAATGCCATTATTTTTTAATAAAACCACTCCCTCTCCTGCCGCCTGGCGGGCAAGTTCCAGATGCTCTTCACATTCTACTTTCTCATAAGGAATCTGGTCATACTCTGTATCATCAAACAATCCCAACAGGAAACGGGTAGTAAACAATCTTACCGCTGCCTGAGTAATCTGTTCTTCTGTCACCATTCCCAATTCAAGAGCCTTCAAAGCATACAGGTAAGTAACGCCGCAATTGACGTCACAACCTTTTTCCAAAGCTAAAGCTGCCGATTCCCAGGGAGTATCCGTCACCATATGACCATTATGAAAATCCGCTATCGCCCAGCAATCAGACACATAATGACCGGAAAAGCTCCATTTTCCCCGCAGAATATCTTCCATCAAAACACTGTGAGCGCAACAGGGTTCTCCATTAGTACGGTTATAAGCCCCCATCACCGCTTCCACTTCTCCTTCTTTTACGCAGGCCTCAAAAGCCGGAAGGTAAGTTTCCCAAAGATCTTTTTCCGTCACTTCTGCATCAAATTCATGGCGCACATCTTCCGGGCCGCTGTGTACCGCAAAATGCTTTGCACAGGCTGCAGCTTTCATCACATCCCCTTCCCCCTGGATACCATGGATGAACTCCACCGCCAGACTTCCCGTCAAATAAGGATCCTCTCCATAGGTTTCATGCCCCCGCCCCCACCGGGGATCTCTGAAAATATTCACATTGGGAGACCAGAAGGTAAGTCCTTTGTAAATATCTCTGTCACCTTTTTTACTGTAAGCATTATACTTTGCCCGTCCTTCTTCGGAAATCACTTCTCCCACTCGTTTCATCAACTCTTTGTCAAAAGACGCAGCCAGGCCGATAGCTTGAGGAAAACTGGTGGCGCAGCCTCCTCTTGCCACTCCGTGAAGAGCCTCGTTCCACCAGTTATACTCCGGTATTTCCAATCGGGGAATCGCCGGAGAATCATAACGAAGTTGTGAAGCCCGTTCTTCCACCGTCATCTGTGAAACCAGCTCCTCTGCCCGCTTTTTCGCTACTTCTCTGTCCCACATAATCAACATCCTCCTTACCTTTTTACCCTTAGCATACCTGTATTTTATCCATTCGGCAAGTATTTTCTCTCATAACTATAATTGAAATTTTACCTGTTACAATACGAACAGTAACAGTAACTTTTTATACTTCTGGTACTGGTATTCAAACCCATGGCTTGGTACAATAAAACTAAGATTTATTTATGAGGAGGTACTTTCATATGCCATATTTAATTTCCGGCTATGGTCCCGATGACCATTCCAATATTACTCTATACGATTCCCAGGATGTACCGCTTTGGTCTTCATCCATTCCAAATCCCTCTTTTCTTTGTCAGGCGGGAAATCTTCTCTTTGCAGTAGGAGAATTCGAGGATTATTGTACAGTTACTTCTTTTTTACAGGATTCTTCATCCTCTCATCCTTCCTGGAAGAAAATTGATACGATCCGCCTGAAAGGAACTTGCCTTTGCCATCTCCACGCTATGGAGAAAGAACATTTCCTGGCAGGATCTTGTTGGGGTGACGGAACCTTTTTCACCCTGTCCTACGATGAAACAGGTCACTTTGGAGACATCTTATATGAAGAACAACAAACAGACGGTTCTGATAAACAATCACGAGTACACTGCGCTCTGATTATAGATTCATTTATTTACGTGGTAAACATCGAATTGGATCTGATTATCTGTTACCGTCAGAAAAACGGAATCCCGGAAGAATATTCCCGGCTGAAGCTTCCAGAAGGCACAGGTCCCCGCCATATATATGCCAACAAAACACACAAATTATTCTACTGTGTCACGGAATATTCCAGCCAGCTTCTCACCATCGATTACAGTAACCCGGAAAAAATGCAGTTGGTACAGGCTCAACCTCTTCTGGATCCTGAATTTTCAGGAGAAAGCTTCGGCTCCACTCTTGCTGTAACAAAAGACCAGAAACACCTTTATGCCGCCAACAGAGGTGAAAATACTATTGCTCATTTTCTTTTAGATGAAGAGGGTATGCCAACGTACTGTGACCGCACATCCTGTCTGGGAGACTGGCCCCGGCACATTTCATTGACAGATGAAGACAGATTCCTGGTCAGCGCCAACCAAAAAAGCGGAACTGTGGTATTTCTTGAAAGAGAAACAGCTACAGGCAAAATAAAAGAAAAAGCTTTTCGAACAATTCACCAGTCAGACGTCAGTTTTCTTATGGAAATATGATATTTTACGATAACTTTAAGGAGGACTCTAATGGAATACAGAAAATTTGAAAATACCATCATTGCAAGAATTGATAAAGGCGAAGAAATCATTGAAAAAGTAAAAGAAATTTCATTAAAAGAACAGATTACATTGGCAAGTGTACAGGCATTGGGCGCTGTTGATGAATTTACTGTAGGCGTATTCAAAACAAAAGAAAAAGAATATCTGGCAAATCATTTTCAGGGAAGCTTTGAAATCGTTTCCCTGACCGGCACAATCAACACGCTGAACAATGAATTTTATTGCCATCTCCATATGAGCGCCGGAAACGAAAAAGGAGAAGTTTTTGGAGGACATCTGAACAAAGCCGTTGTAAGCGCCACTTGTGAAATGGTAATAACCATCATCCCCGGCAGAGTAGACCGCTGCTTTAACGAAGAAATAGGATTAAATCTGTTTCAATTCCAGTAACTTCCAAACCACACAACATCAAAAGAGGAAGGGGTCCGAAACATCGATTCCCTTCCTCTTAAATATACTATATTGAATCTCTGCGATTTTCAGGCAGCCATATTACAAACAACAATCCTATCACTGCCATACTCACACAAACCCACAACATGGTATCCAGACCAAACGTATCCTGAAGCCATCCACCCAGCAAATTTCCTCCGCAGGTGGCTGCTCCCGCAGTAATCACGCTGAAAATAGCCTGCCCTCTTACCCGATGTTCCGGAGCAAGGGAACTATTTACAAAATATACCGCCGCCGGGGTAAACATTCCAAAGGACAACCCCTGCAGACCCAGTCCCAGAAATACCATCGGCAAAATTCCTGCGTTCACTAAAATCAATGGCTTGATCACAAAAAACAATACGCTGACCTTCAACAAACGGATACAATTCCCTTTTTTCATAAAATAACCAAAAAGAAGCATAACCGGCATTTCGCTGGCCGCAGATACAAAATTGGCAAAACCAAGTATTGTATCAGTTCCCCCAAGTTTTTTTATAATATTTACCGTATATGTGGCAACTGCCGCATTATTCATATTGGCAAGGCAAAAGCCAATCATCAGACATACAAAAGTTTTATTTTTCCATATAACTTTCCAGATATTTTCCCCGGTATCCCGCTTTTCTTTTCCCAGACATTTCCTTTCCCTCATCTGACTGGAATTCTTTTCTCCAACTCCCAGATCTTCCATAACCGAAACTGCCAGAAAAAGCAAAACAGCTAACACCACATAAACATATCCCAGCACGCCCGGGAAAAAACGGTCAATCACAAATCCCAGAATTGCCGCACATACCGCATAAGAAATAGATCCCAAACCTCTGGACAAACCAAAATTCAAATAATATCCCTGATTGATAAATTCCATTCCCATAGCGCTGAGCATAGGCGGCATACAATAATTTAATATATTCATTCCCATATACAGGACAACCACACCCGCCACAGGAATCGGAAATACCGTCAACGCTCCAAACATAACCGCCATACCCACAACCAAAAGCTGTATAGTACGCTTTACCGTCAGCCAGGAAATACTTTCTGCAATTTGCGCCACCAACGGCTGTACCACCATGGAAAAAAAGGCCGCCCCACCCACTACAACTCCGATCAGAGTATTGGACAAGCCACGATCCTGAAGATAAACCGCCGCATAACCTGCCAATGCGCAACTCGTCATCCAGTATAATGCCTGCACCACAGAATATTGATGCTTTACTTCAACCTTCTCTAAACCTTTCATATTCTTCCCCATATCACATTTAAGCTTTTGCCAAAATGATTTTCACCTGATTATCCTGTGCATATTCCAAAAAATCCTCTTGCGGTTTTGCATCCGTAATAATTCCCGTAAGATCTTTCACATCACAATATGTAAGCAAAGATACCACTCCAAACTTACTGGAATCCGCCAAAAGATACTTCTCTCCACTCTTCCTTACCGCTATCTCCTTGATGCAAGTCTCTTCCGGCGAAGAATTTGTGGCTCCATTTTCAATAGTAATCCCCGTAGCAGCCATAAAAGCTTTCTTTATATTATAAGTAGATAACAATTTGGCTGCATTATTCCCTGTAAGAGACAACGTTTTCCTATTCAATGTACCTGACAGGGAAATCACATTGATATTTTCATAAGGAATCGCCTGAAACATAACTTCCATATTATTGGTCAATAATGTAATCTTTTTATTCTTCAAATATTCCAGCATATACAATGTGGTAGTCCCGGAATCAATAAAAATACTGTCTCCGTCCTCTACCAGCTTTGCAGCTTCAGCAGCAATCTTTCTCTTTGCATCCTGATGATTAATATTTCTTTCTGTAAAGGACACGAGAAGTTTTTTTGTCTGTGTATTGATCATAACTCCGCCATACGTCTTCACAATATCAGGATTCTGAATAATCTCTTCCACATCTCGTCGAATGGTGTTTTTAGACACCTGAAAAACCTCACACAATTCATCCAACGTAACCGTTTTATGAGTATAAATATATTGTTCAATTTCTGCAATTCTCTGGGAACGCATAAAATCCCCCCTTCAACCAAATTTTCTCAAACACAAAATATTGAGCAGTTACGAGTAATTTATTGTTAACTATTGAGTAAATTTTATCACACTCTCTTTATATTATCAATTCATTTTTGCTTTTGCAAAAGCAAAAAAGAGCTGTAATGTCACAGCTCTTTTTCTTTTATTCAAATATCTTATGTATTAAAATTCAATTTCAGAAATTTTCACCGGTCTGTGTTCTTCTACAGATTTCTTTGCTGCCAATCCCATAAGAACTGGTTTCAGTCCATCTTCCACGCCAACAGGTGTTTCTGTATCATTCACAATAGCGTCTACAAACTCACTGATTTCCTGTGCATATGCTGCCATATAACGTTCCAGGAAGAAGAACAGTGGTTTTTCTCCTGTTACTCCGTCTGCATTGGTGATCACTGCGTTAGATACGCTGTCATTTGCATTGGCAACCATACCTTTGGAACCAAACACTTCTGCTCTCTGATCATATCCGTAAGCTGCTTTTCTGGAATTATCAATAACAGCAATTGCACCATTTTCCATTTTCAGTGTAATTACTGCAGTATCCACATCTCCTGCTTCACCGATAGCCGGATCAACCAGTACAGCAGACTGTACATAAACTTCTTCTGCATCACATCCTGCCAGAAAACGAACCATATCAAAATCATGAATGGTCATATCCAGGAACATACCGCCGGATACTGCCACATACGCTGGTGAAGGTGGTTCCGGATCTCTGGATGTAATCTTGATAATATGAGGATCTCCCACTTTTCCCGCTGCAACTGCCTGCTGAACAGCGCGGAAGTTATGGTCAAAACGACGGTTAAATCCAACCTGATATTTTGTTTTCTTTCCTTCCAGAGCTTTGATTACTTCTTTGATTTTATCTACATCATGATCAATCGGTTTTTCACAGAAAACGTGTTTTCCTGCTTCAATTGCTTCAATAGAAATCGGGGAATGTGTATCTGTAGAAGAACAGATTAAAACCGCATCAATTTCCGGATCCGCCAGTATCTCTTTATAATCTTTTGTTGTGTTCTCAATTCCCAGACCTTTTGCCCATGTTTCTGTAGCTTCATTCATAAAAGGGTCAGCAATTGTCTTTACGGTTGCATTTTTTACATAATTAGAAATACTTTCTGCATGTACTTTACCAATACGGCCAGCTCCAATAATACCAATTGTTACCATAGTTTTTCTCCTTTTTATTATTTTCCTTTTGAAAGTTATCATTTTTTGTTGAAAAAATTATATCATTTAATCATAACTTTAT
>DETV01000090.1:16694-17405 GCA_002361775.1 Eubacterium sp. UBA3279 | reverse complement strand
TTTAATCATAACTTTATCAATAGTTTATCATTTTTTGTTTCAAAAAATATTTTTATTTTTCTCTTGACTATTTCTGCTTTCTGGTATATATTAATTATAGTAATCATTATTATTATTGAAAGGAGGAAACCATGGCAACACTGAAATACAGCCGCCAGAGAGAATCTATCAAGGAATTTCTCATGACCCGAACGGATCATCCCACGGCTGATGTAGTCTACCAGCATCTGAGAGAAGTGTACCCGAATATCAGTCTTGGCACTGTTTATCGAAACCTTTCTTTATTAGCGGATCTGGGGGAGATTCAAAAGATTCACACCGGAGATGGTGCAGATCGCTTTGACGGACAGATACACCAACACTACCATGTAGTATGTACCAGATGTCATCGGGTTATGGATCTTGACATGGATTACTTTTCTCAAATTGAGGATCAGGCCTCCGCACATTTTCATGGAAAAATCTTAGGTCATGTTACAAATTTCTATGGTATTTGCGAGAATTGTCTGAAAGATGAGACACAAACTCATTAATCGTACGGAATTACCTCATTAATAAATAAAAAGCAAAAAAATCAGAAATAATATTGACAAACACAAATAAATATGTTAAATTAAAATAGTAATAATTACTATTATTGATAAATTTAAAAATATCATATACAAGAAAAGGAGAATATCACATGAAAAAATTTGTTTGTAGCGTATGCGG
>DETV01000090.1:0-16384 GCA_002361775.1 Eubacterium sp. UBA3279 | reverse complement strand
GTATGCGGTTATGTTCACGAAGGAGATGCAGCACCTGAATTTTGCCCTATCTGTAAAGCACCTGCAGATAAGTTCATTGAGCAGACAGAAGAAAGAACATGGGCTGCTGAACATGTAGTTGGTGTTGCTCAGGGCGTTAGCGAAGACATCCTGGCTGATCTGAGAGCAAACTTTGAAGGAGAATGTTCTGAAGTTGGTATGTACCTGGCTATGGCAAGAGTAGCTCACAGAGAAGGATATCCGGAAATCGGTCTGTACTGGGAGAAAGCTGCTTACGAAGAAGCTGAACATGCTGCTAAATTTGCAGAACTGCTGGGCGAAGTTGTTACTAACAGCACAAAGAAAAACCTGGAAATGAGAGTAGAAGCTGAAAACGGCGCTACTGCTGGTAAATTCGATCTGGCTAAACGTGCAAAAGCTGCTAACCTGGATGCTATTCATGATACAGTTCATGAAATGGCCAGAGACGAGGCTAGACACGGAAAAGCATTCGAAGGTCTGCTGAAGAGATACTTTGGCTAAGAAATAGCTTATAATTATCAAGAGAGAACGGCTTGCTGTTCTCTCTTTTTTATGTTCCTATTTCTAAATAATTATTATCTATAAAGTTTCTTCAAAAAACTTTAAGAGATTTCTTCCCCTAAAAGTGTTATAATAGAATGGTGCCAAAACACTATTCACTTTAACCGTTTTTTTCAAAAGGAGATTATGTTACTATGATGATAAAAAAATTTTTTGCAGCCGCTTTGTCTGCTCTCACTATTTTCAGCAGCTTAGCCGGCGCCGTTTCTGTACAGGCTGATCAGGTGGATGCTCCCTACCTTGCTCTGGGCGCCGATCTTTCCGAATCAGAAAAATCTACCGTATTGAATCTATTAGGAGTCGATCTGGCAAAACTTGATCAATATATGGTAGTCACCGTTACCAATCAGGATGAACACAGTTATCTTGATTCTTATATGGATGCAAAAGTAATCGGAACAAGAGCTCTCTCCTCTGTTGTTGTAGAAAAGAAGGAAGAAGGTACAGGTATCAAAGTAAAAACTCAAAACATCACCTACTGTACCACCGGAATGTATCAGAATGCCCTGGCTACTGCCGGTCTGGAAAATGCAGAAATCCGCGTAGCCGGACCATTTCAGATTTCAGGTACCGCCGCTTTAGTAGGAGCTATGAAGGCTTATGGCGCTATGACCGGTGAAACAATCAAAGCTGAAAATGCTGACGCTGCCACTGAAGAACTGGTTACCACCAGCGAACTGGGAGAAACTCTTGGTGATCAGTCCAAAGCCGAAGAATTAATTGGCGCAGTCAAAGATGTGATTGTCTCCGAAGATGTATCTGAACCTGAGCAAATTGAAGCCATCATCGATGACACCGCCCAACAATTGGAAATTGAACTTTCCGAGGAAGACCGGGCAAAAATCGCTTCTCTTATGGAAAAGATTGGAGAACTGGACCTGGATGTTGATGCATTAAAAGAGCAGGCAAAAGACCTGTACGAAAAACTGGAGGGTTTGGATTTAAACATTACCCAGGAACAGGTAGATGGCTTTTTTGCCACGATTATGAATTGGCTGCAACAGGCATGGAATGCGATCAAAGGCTGGTTCAATTGATAAATCACGAATTTCTCTATTATGGTAGAGAATTGCTGTGGTAAATTTGCATAGTGTTCTTTTCAGTTTTTCTGTTTTTTTGTACAGATTAACCATAAATTAACCATTTGTTCACAGTTTATTCACAATCCATTGGTATGATAAATACAGTTCCGAAAGGAATAGCGAAGTTGTGTATTGTAATGGGTTCATTACACATAAAATTTTTTCATAATAATTGCCCGGATATCTAACGGTATCCGGGCACTCCTCATTTTATTCCCTTTTTTATTCTTCTTTGGGGCATTGTTTAATTGCTTCATTCAAAGATAACATTTTTGCATCTAATTCCGATACAATTCTTGCACAATCTCTTAACTCCTGACTGATAAAAGCAGGCGCATTTCCTTCAAATTTGTAATATATTTTGTGTTCCAGACTGGCCCAGAAATCCTGCGCTATGGTTCGAATCTGAATTTCTACCTTTGTATCCACCACTCCATCCGACAGGTACACAGGAACTGTTACCAGCATATGGTAGCTTCTATATCCACTCACCTTAGGCTCTGCCAGATAATCCGTAAGTTCCAGGACCTTCAGGTCTGCCTGTTGCGCCAGCATATCTGCAATCCTGTAAATATCTGAGGTAAACGAACAAATAATACGCACTCCTGCAATATCTTTAATATATTTGAGCATATTTTCCAACGTTACCTCATGTCCCTGTCTTTTTAATTTTTTCACTATACTCTGCGGTTCCTTAATCCTGGACTTTACATGTTCTATAGGATTATATCTGTGAACATGAGCAAATTCTCCGTTTAATATATCTATCTTAGTAACCACCTGGCGCAGCGCAGCATCATAAAGAAACATTAATGTCTCCCAATTCTCCGCCTCTTCCAGACAGTTGTTTGCGAAATCCAATGGTTCCATCTAATCACTTCCTAACTGTTTTACTTTTCAATACCTTTTCGCGCAGGCAATCCCTGATCGAAAGGATGTTTTACCTTTTTTATCTCCGACACGTAATCTGCCAACCGAATCAGCTCTTCTCCTGGATTTTGCCCCGTAAGAATCACTTCCAGATTCTGAGGTTTATTTTTCAAAAACTCAACCAGAATTTTCTCATCAAACAATCCCGCCCGAATTGTATAAATGATTTCATCCAAAAACAGCACATCATATTTTCCTTTTTCTGCTTTTGCTGTTATTTCCATAAATTTTGCTTCGTAGTAAGCTTTTCTTTCTTTTTTTTCTTCCGGAGTCATCTGAAAACTGAATTTTTCTTTTTTCAAACCATCTTCAAAAGTAATATTCGGTACTTTTTCAAGAATCGCCCGTTCACTGGTTTTATTATCTTTCATAAACTGATAAATCAAAACTCGATATCCAAATCCTGCTGCTCTTGTACAAAGCCCCATCCCTGTTGTTGTTTTTCCTTTTCCGTCCCCACAATAAATATGAATTCGCCCCGTATCATTTCCCATATAACTAATCCCTTCCTTCTGCTTCTATTCCTACTCCTGTAGTATACAAGATGTCCATCGAAGATTCCAGTTATTCACAAAAGTTTTTTTATTCATTCACATATTTGTTACAAGTTGAACACGATTTTCTCACATTTTGCGGATATACTTATCTCATAAGATAAATAAAGATTTATTTTATAACTTTTCTTTTTCATATGTCGATAGCAATATCGACTCTCCTTCCTTTAAAATAAAGCGTGTTGGTCTGAATTTCCTCGTTCAGGCCAACACGCTTTTGTATTCCTCTTTTATGACGCCAATACATCCGCTAACATTGCAAATTCTTTCAATGATAAAGCTTCACCACGGATAGAAGGAGAGAAACCGCACTGTGCTATGGCCGCTTCAATTTCTTCTTTTGTAAAATGAAAACCTTCATAGTTTTTCAGTCCATTAGCTAACGTCTTCCGTCTTTGATTGAAGGAAGCGCGTATGATACTGAATAAAAGTTTTTCATCTTTTACCTGTACCGGCGGCTGATCATGTCTGGTAAGACGAATTACTGCACTTCCCACCTTAGGACGGGGCATAAAACAGTTGGGCGGCACATTTGCCACAATGTACGGCTTAGCATAATACTGTACTGCCAGTGACAAAGCTCCATATTCTTTCGTTCCCGGTCCCACCTGCATCCTGTCTGCCACTTCTTTTTGTACCATTACGGTAATAGATTCCACAGGAACATGGCTTTCAAAAAGTCCCATAATAATAGGGGTTGTAATATAATACGGAAGATTTGCTACTACCTTGATCGGACGTCCCTGATTTTTTTCTTCTGCCAATTTCCCTATATCCACTTTCAAAATATCTTCATTAATCACTGTCACATTATCATACTCTTTGAGCGTATCTTCCAGAATAGGAATCAGGCTTTTATCAATTTCTACCGCACATACTTCTCTGGCTGCGCTGGCCAGATATTGGGTCATTGTACCGATTCCCGGACCGATTTCCAACACAAAATCATCTTCCGTAATTCCTGCGGCAGAAATAATTTTATCCAACACATGAGTATCGATCAAAAAGTTCTGTCCGAATTTTTTCTGAAATGTAAACTGATATTTATTTAATACAGCAATTGTTTCCTGTGGATTTCCCAGATAAGGCTGTCTCTTTTTTTCCATATTTTTCCCTTTCTGCCTGAAAAAAAGGATGCCACACTAACTCTTTCACAATGTTTAATGCGACATCCCTGGATTTTTATATATCAAAATCTTTTTCGTAAAGAAGAATTCGACCATCTTCATCTGTATGACGTTTGGAAATCTTTCTTCCCAGCCGGATACCACTGGCTTTTCTGATCGCTCCGTCCACCATTTCTTTTACTTTTCCGATAGTGATCGGCTCATCTTCTCTCTGATTATCTCCTATCAGTGTATAGAGCGCAAGCACTCCCATCTCATCCATACGATATCCGTTTTCTTTTGCATAAGTTCTGGCAAAAGTTACCAGTTCGTCATTGGTAAACACCGGAATAGAGATAACTGTGGCAAATTTCTTTGCAAACTCAGGATAATCCGCCAGCATTTTTCTCATATTCGCCTTATCGTCTTCAATAATCAGAATCATACTGTCTGTACGGAAATCCATCGCTTTGGAAAGCTTCTGAATCGTTTCCTCAGTCATAAAGCTTGCCCGCTCAATCAGCAGAAATCCGCCTGCCATCTTATTGATCACCGCTGCCGGGTCTTTTTTATTCATATCAGAAGCATCCAGATTGGCATATTTTGCTGCTTCCAATCCCAATTCTTTACAGATTGCTTTTACCAGCCCTTCTGTCAAACGGGTCTTTCCTGTTCCGTGGCTTCCCATAATAGCTATATTACCGCGACGGGAAGTCTTCTCACCGGCATATTCGTAAACGCTGTTAATAGCGTCTAAAATCTGCTCATCCATACCCGGAACTTTTGAAAAATAAGAGAATAAATTTTTCTGATGTTCTGTAAGTTTTTCCGGACGGGTTGCATTCAGAATACGAATTCTCTTCTCCTCCGGAGTTTCTGTCTGAAGCTGTTCCAAACTTAATTCCGGAGTTTTTTCTGCCTCATCCAGCATCAACTGAATATGATCTGTATTGTCTTCTTCCGGTTCTTCTTTAGCTGGTTCTTTCAGCTCTTCTACTTCTGTTTCTTCATTTTGTTCCTGTTCGTTCATTACCGCCAGAAGCTGCTCTTCCAGGTTGATCTCCTGTGTGTCTCCCGGAGAGAAGGATTCTTTCAGTTCTTCTACTCCCAGATTTTCAAAAAGAGAATTCTCAAAAGCTTCCATAGCCTCCTGAGCTGTTTCCTCTTCCTCCGGTTGTTTTTCCTCAGAAACTTCTTCTATAATCTCTTCTGTCACTTCTTCCGGTATATCCTGAACTGTCTCTTCTTCTGTTTCAGAAAGTTTTAAAGCTTCTTCCGGATCTATAATCTGAATCTCCGGCAGCATCTCATCGCCAATTTCCGGCAGATATTCTTCAGCCGTTTCTGTTTCCTGTTGAGAATCATTTTCCTCTTCTTCCGGTTTTTCCAAAAGTGTATCTTCAACAACCGTATTCTCTTCTTCCTGAAGAATATTACCTCCTGCTGCTTCCGCCAATGCCCCGGATGTTTCTGCAAATAATTCTTCCAGATTCATTTCCTGAATACTGGTAACTTCTTTATCTTCTGATTTTTCTTCAATCTTCGGTTCTTCTTCCGGCATATCCGGTTCCACTGTGGTATGGGCTACAGAAGCATCCTGATCCGCTGCAATTACCGTTTCATTCTCTTCTTCCGGCTCCAGTTCGGTCACATGGTATCCTTCTATGTTTTCCTCTTCCTGCTCCACAACTGTATCGCTTCCGGTTGCTCTTCCCAATGCTTCAAATGCATCCACAACCCTGGTTCTGTTAAATCCGGATAAAACTTCCTGAAAACTCTTAGCCAGACGTTCCTGAAGCTGAGCGGTATCCACATGCACCTGAGGTTCCTGTACCTGAGGAATCTCAATCGGTTCCATTTGCTCCGGGGAAATCTCCTCAGTTGCGGCTGCTTTTTCCATACCCGTTACAGTATAATCCGCTGTCTTTTCTTTATCTTTTACAGTACCAGAAGCTTTCTGAAGGCCTGCCATCGCTGCTGCCGAAATTCCTGCCACCGCAGAAGCTACATCCTTCTTCTGTTCCGGTTTCTTTACCGTCTTCTTATCTGTATGATACAGATCATATTTTGTTTTCTGCTCCGGAGTAAGCGGCACGAAATCCATCTTAAGCTCCATGGCTTTTTTTACATATTTTCCTTCACCAAACCACAAAATCAAATCGTCACAGGTCTCCACACACTTATTCTGTCGTCCTGCTTTCTTATACAGACGGGCAAGCTCATATACCCAGCGTTCTGTATACTCTCTGTCTTTATATTCTTCCAGAATCGCGATCTGATCATCCAAAGGAGCATTCTGTGCTTTGTAAATCTTATATTTTAATATATATTTGGAGGTGTCGTTGGAAGCAGTTTCCAGATAATGGTTGTAATAATTCACAGCATCATCGTATTTTCCCATCTTTAAAGACAGTTCAACCTGACGATACAGAATCATCTTTCCCACAGAAGAACGCTTATAAGCAAGCTGCAGCATCTTCATACTTTCTTCCAGTTCACCATTTACCTCATAAATATCTGCAACCATACAGAGAGTCCTTACACTCTTTACTCTCCTCCAGTCTATGGAATCAGCTATCGCCAGGGCCCCTTCATAATCCTGCGCTTCCACCAATCTGTTTATTTCATCCAACTTCATGCGATACTCTGTCTTATCCACTGTACTCACCTCTTATTAAAAATACCTGGTTATAATCTGTTTAAGTTTACCATACTGCCTTTTTCTTGTCAAAAGAAAACGCAGTTCCCCCATATCCGAAAGAGGGGAGTTATTGTTCAAATGACACTATCCCGTGAGGTGTTCTGTAGTGGTCATCCGATTCTCAGTTTAAACTTCTGAATCTCTTTCTCGCTGGATACCTTTTCAATCTCAGCTCCAAGCATACGAAGCTTACCTTCAAAGTCTTCGTAACCTCGCTGTATATATATAATATCATCTACAATCGTAATGCCTTCCGCTGCCAGTCCTGCAATTACCAACGCAGCCCCTGCTCTCAGATCCGGCGCGCTGACTCTTGCCCCTGTCAGACCATTTACGCCATCGATAATAGCTGTATTTCCCTCTACTTTGATGGTTGCGCCCATTCGTGTAAGCTCGTCCGCATATTTGAAACGATTCTCAAATATACTCTCCGTCACAATACTGGTACCGTTAGCCAACGCCAATGTTACGGCAATCTGAGGCTGCATATCTGTAGGATAACCGGGATACGGCAACGTCTTCACATGAGTTCTGCGAAGCTTTTTAGAAGAAATCACACGAACTGCATCATCAAATTCTTCCACTTCACAACCAATCTCCTGCAATTTTGCTGTAATCGCTTCCAAATGTTTAGGAATCACATTTTTGATCAAAACGTCACCCTTTGTAGCTGCCGCCGCAAACATATAAGTTCCCGCTTCAATCATATCCGGAACAATAGAATAATCTGTAGAGTGAAGTCTTTCCACTCCCCTGATACGGATCACGTCTGTTCCTGCTCCCTTAATATTGGCTCCCATACTGTTCAGGAAGTTGGCTGTATCCACCACATGAGGCTCCCTCGCAGCATTTTCTATAATTGTATGGCCTTTTGCCATGGAAGCAGCCATCATAATGTTGATTGTGGCTCCCACAGACACAGTATCCATAAAAATATGGCTTCCATACAGTCCATCCGGCGCTGTTGCTACAATAGCGCCATGTTTGATCTCAACAGTGGCTCCCAGCGCACGAAAACCTTTTAAATGCAGATCAATAGGACGGCTTCCGATGTTGCAGCCGCCCGGCAAAGGCACTTCCGCCTTTTTATATTTTCCCAACAGAGCCCCCAAAAGATAGTAAGATGCTCTGATTTTTTTTATATAATCGTATTCCACACTGATTTCACCAATGGTAGAACCATTAATTTTTACAGTATGCCGGTCCAGTCTTTCCACTCTGGCCCCGATCCCTTCGATTGCTTCCAACAACACATTAATATCATTTACATCCGGAAGATTCTCAATCCGAACGGTATCATCTGTCATAACTGCCGCAGCCAAAATTCCAAGAGCAGCATTCTTTGCTCCTCCTATCTCCACTTCTCCGACCAGCGGGTTACCGCCTTTGATAATATATTGTTCCATAGTTCACCTCTATGCTTTTATACTCGCAATATGAGCCAAAAATCAGTCTTATACATGTATTCATGTTATACCAAATCAAACTTTTTGTAAATAAAAATTAAATAATCCTTCTATTTTTGTTCACATTGCCCCTCGGATTTTACAGATTTTTTAACACTTCTTTTAAAATACACTGCAAAGTCTCTTCTATCCCTTTATTTTCTTCATCAATTGTAATATCTGCGTATTTTTCATAAAGTACTACCCTCTCTTCGTACAGATCCTTCAATGTCTGTCCGTCGCGTAAAACCACCCCCCGATTTTTCAAATTCCCTAATCGTTTTCTCAATAACTGGTACGGCAGTTTCAGGTATACCACTGTGGATATGCTTTTTAAATGTTCCATGGCTTCTTTTCCATAGACTACACTTCCCCCCGTAGCAATAACCGTGCGTTCTGTCTCTATCGATGCATTTACCTGGTTCTCAATCTGAATAAAACCATCTACCCCTTCCTGGGCAATAATCTCTTTCAATAAACGTTTTTCCCGTTTCTGAATCAACAAATCTGCATCAATAAACTGATACCCTAATTCTTTTGCCAAAATGATTCCCACGGTACTTTTTCCCACACCGGGCATCCCAATCAGTACAATATTTTTCATATATATTATCCTTTGTAATTTTTACAAAACTATTTCATATCTTTTCTATTTTATCACATTCCATACATTCACACAAGCCTTTTGACATCTCGCCCTTCTTATACTACAATGGACAAAAGGAGGGAATAGTATGGAACGTATTATTTTTCATATAGATGTTAATTCCGCCTATTTAAGCTGGAGCGCCTTAAAACTGCTCCGTGAAAATCCTGAAAGTACGGACATTCGCACCATTCCCGCAATTATCGGAGGTAATCAGAAAACCCGTCACGGAATCGTTCTTGCCAAGTCTGTGCCTGCTAAAAAAATATATCATATTCAGACAGCGGAACCGGTAGCCAATGCATTGAAGAAATGTCCTTCTCTTGTTATTGTGCCGCCGGATCATCAGCTCTATTCTCAGTGCAGTAAAAAGTTTGTAGGATTTTTACGGTCAATGACTCCCGAAATCGAACAGGTCAGTATTGATGAATGTTATCTGGATTACACCGGAATCTCCCGGCACTTTTCCAGTCCCGAAGCAGGCGCTGCCTATATTCGCAATTACATTTATGAAAATTTTGGTTTTACAGTAAATGTGGGAATTTCTTCCAATAAGGTTCTGGCCAAAATGGCTTCTGATTTTGAAAAGCCAAACAAAACTCACACTTTATTTCCCTGGGAAATTCAGGAAAAAATGTGGCCGCTTCCCATTTCCAGTCTTTTTATGGCAGGACACGCTTCTGTAGCCATTCTCCAGAAACTGGAAATTCAGACCATCGGTGATCTGGCAAAAATGAATCCCTCTCTTATTTCCCTTCATTTAAAAGGTCACGGGAAAATGTTATGGGAATATGCCAACGGCATCGACAGCTCTCCTGTGGAAAGTGAACCTTCTCAGGCAAAGGGAGTGGGAAATTCTACCACATTGGCAAAGGATCTTTCTACCGCCCCGGAAGCATATCCTGTTTTGCAACAGCTTTGCAAAAAGGTAGGAGAACGGCTGAAACATTCTGAGCAGGCTGCCAATAACCTGTGTGTGGAAATCAAATATTCTACTTTTGATAAATATACCCGTCAAATGCCTCTGACAGCTCCTACGCAAAGCGGTAAAGAATTATATCGCTATGCCTGTCTTTTATTTGACGCGCTCTGGAATGGAAATCCCATACGTCTTTTAGGGGTACGGGCAGGAAAACTCACGGATGTGGGCGAACCGTTTCAAATGGATATTTTCCATTATGATCCGGCTGAAACTGCCAAAAGACAAAAACTAGATAAAGCCATGGAAAAAATTCGGGAAAAATTCGGCGACGATGCCATTCATCGCGGAGTTTCCCGTGAAATATTATCACATAAAGGAGAAGACACATGAAAAATTACACAGATTACATTGTGGAACAGGCAGAAAAGCTTCTGTCCATTGACAGTCCTTCCGGCTACACAAAAAATGCCGCTGACTGGCTGATGAAAACTTATAAAGAAATGGGATACGAGCCGAAACTTACCGCCAAGGGCGGGGTACTTGTTCAGATTTCCCAGGGAACTGATGAACATCCGGAAGATCCTGCCAAAGGACCTGTTCTCGTTATGGCTCATACCGATACACTGGGAGCCATGGTCTGCGGAATCACTCCCGACGGTCATCTGAAACTTACTCCTCTGGGGGGGATGAACCCCAACAATGCAGAAGCAGAAAATTGTCGTATCATTACCCGGGAAGGAAAGATTTTCACCGGAACTTTCCAATTGTGCAACGCATCCGTTCACGTAAATGGAGACTACAGCGATACAAAACGTACCTATAAAGATATGGAGGTTCTTCTGGACGAGCTGGTAACTTCTGCAGATGATGTAAAAGCTCTGGGGATCATGACCGGTGATATCGTCTGCTTTGATCCACGAACTGTGGTTACCCCATCCGGTTTTATCAAAAGCCGTTTCTTGGATGATAAATTAAGCACTGCTATTTTGCTGGGTTACGCAAAATACCTGAAGGATGAACATATCACACCTTCCCGTCGGATTTATCACCACATCACTGTATTCGAAGAAGTTGGTCACGGCGGCTGTGGTTCTATTCCTTCTGACATTACAGAACTTTTATCTGTAGACATGGGTTGCGTGGGAGATGGACTTTCCTGTACAGAATGTCAGGTATCTATTTGTTCCAAAGACAGCAGAGGACCTTATCACTATGATGTCGTTTCCGGCCTGATTAAAGCTGCAAAAAGAGCAAATGTGGATTTCGCAGTAGACGTTTACCCCTATTACGGTTCTGATGCAGACGCCGCGCTGGGAGCCGGGATCGATGCCCGCCACGGTCTGATCGGTCCTGGAGTCTACGCTTCCCACGGCTACGAGAGAAGTCATAAAAAAGGCGTAGAAAATACTTTTGAATTATTAAAGAGTTATCTTGGATAAGAAAACTCCTGTCTTTCAAAAAAGCTTGTGCCATCAGACCCTTTGTCTGATGGCACAAGCTTTTTATTACAACATATTTGTATAATTAATTTTTAGCAGATTCCCTGTGCTAACATAGCATTGGCAACTTTTTCAAATCCTGCAATATTGGCTCCCACCACATAGTTTCCTTCAAAACCATATCTCTTAGCCGCATCATCCATATTATGTGTAATATTGATCATAATATTCTGCAGTTTTGCATCTACTTCTTCAAAGCTCCAGCTCAGTCTTTCACTGTTCTGTGACATTTCCAGAGCAGATGTGGCAACGCCACCTGCATTTGCAGCCTTTCCAGGTGCGAAAATCACGCCATTTTCCTGAAGATACTTGGTAGCTTCCAAAGTAGTAGGCATATTTGCTCCTTCACATACAGCAGTAACGCCATTTGCCACCAACGCTTTTGCATCTTCCAGGTGCAGTTCGTTCTGTGTTGCACATGGCAGAGCCAGATCAGCTTTTACTGTCCATACTCCTCTTCCTTCATGATATTCCACATTTGGACGAGCTTTTGCATATTCTGTCAATCTTGCGCGTTTCACTTCTTTTACTTCTTTCAGTAAAGCTACGTCAATTCCATCCGGATCATAAACCCAGCCGGTAGAATCAGAACAGGTAAGTACTTTCACACCCATCTGCTGTGCTTTCTCAATAGCATAAGTTGCCACATTACCGCTTCCTGATACTACAGCAGTCTTTCCTGCAATATCAATTCCGTTTAATTTCAGCAATTCTTTTGTCAGATATAAAAGACCATAACCTGTAGCCTGTGTTCTCGCCAAAGATCCGCCATATGTCAGACCTTTTCCTGTGAGAACTCCTTCATATACATTTTTCAGTCTCTTATACTGTCCAAACATATAACCAATCTCTCTTGCTCCAGTTCCGATATCGCCTGCAGGTACATCTGTATCAGCGCCGATATGTTTGCTCAGTTCTGTCATGAAGCTCTGGCAGAATGCCATGATCTCACGGTCAGATTTTCCTTTCGGATCAAAATCAGAACCACCTTTACCTCCACCGATAGGAAGTCCTGTAAGAGAATTCTTGAAAACCTGTTCAAATCCCAGGAACTTAATAATGCCCAGATATACCGAAGGATGCAGACGCAGACCTCCTTTGTAAGGTCCGATTGCACTGTTAAACTGTACACGGTAACCTTTATTTACCTGAACCTGTCCTTTATCATCTACCCAGGGTACACGGAACATCACTACTCTCTCCGGCTCTACCATACGTTCCAGAAGAGCTTCTCGTCTGTAAATTTCTTCATTGGCATCAATCACCGGACGAAGAGAATCCAAAACTTCTTTCACTGCCTGATGGAACTCCGGCTCGCCTGGATTTTTAGCTACTACAGATTCGTATACTTCATCTACATAAGACATTTTTAATTCCTCCTTGGATTTCTTTTCATTTTTAAAACATGGGGTTATTATATCACGGTAAAGTGGTAAATACAAGAAAAAATTTAACGCAAAAAGAAAGTTTTATACTGAAAAGTTTCATTTTTAACAGTTTTTGTATTTTTTACTGGTAGTTTATGAAACTTTTCCATGCTTTTCCGTCATTTTTTCCTTTCTTTTTTTGTTTTGACATTTTCTTTTTTCTTCTTTTTCTTTACACTATACCCAAAACTCCCCTTTTTCTCACCCAGACTATAGTATTCTCCATGAGAATATACAATCGGTTTTGCCAGATTCAAATCAAATCTGCCCTTTTCATCCATATAAGCTTCATCTGCATGAACAGCCACAACTTCCGCTATAAAAATATGATGAGAACCGGGCTTTTCAATTTTCTTTACCTTACATTCAATATTTACCGGTGATTCTTCAATCATAGGGGCATTGATCTGAGTTGCCTCTGTTTTTGTCAGTTTCATCTGTGCAAATTTATCCACATCTCTTCCAGAACGCACTCCACAAAAATCTGTTGCATAGCAAAGCTTTTCTGTGGTGAGATTGATCACAAATTCTCCGCTTTCTTCCAGCATATGATAGGAATATCTTTCCGGTCTTACGGATATGGAAACCATGGGAGGATTCGTGCATACTGTTCCCGCCCATGCTACTGTAATAATATTATCCTTCCCCTTGGAATCTCTTACGCTGACCATAACTACCGGAAGAGGATATAACATATTTCCCGGTTTCCATTGTTGTTTCGACATATCCCCCTCCTATTGCTGCAGTGCATTCATAAAGCGCGGAATCAACTGTTTCTTTCTGGAGACAATGCCTTTCAAACGACAAGAGCTGTCTTCTACTTTCTGTGAAAATGCTTCGTAAACCAGTTTTTCTGATTTTTCTCCATAGCACAAAAGTTCTGTGGATTCTTTGATAATATTTGTCAGCATAAAGAAAACCATTTTGACTCCATGCTTTCCACATTCTTTTGCCATATACGGCATCAGACGTTCTTTTACCGTCTGTAATTCTTCTTCTGACATAAAGCTGATCTGTCCCACACCAAATACCAGATTATCCACAATGAATTTTTTGTAATCCTGATAGAATATCTCTTCCGGCGTCTTCCCTGACAGATTGCTTCCTGCCCGGAACATCTTCTCTGAATAACTCGGTATGTCGATCTTGGCAATCTTAGCCAGTTCCTCTGCCGCTTCCTGATCCAGGGCCGTACAGGTAGGTGACCGGAACATCAGCGTATCTGAAAGAATTGCAGAACATAACAGTCCCGCTATATTCTGAGGAATATCCAGATAATTTTCACTGTAAATCTGATACATAATAGTGGCTGTACATCCTACAGGCTGATTACGGAACATAACCGGCTGAAACGTCTCCAAAGTTCCAATTCTGTGATGATCGATAATCTCCAGAATCTCCGCTTCTTCAATATTATCTACTGCCTGGGATTTTTCATTATGATCCACTAAAATCAACTGTTTCTTTTTAATATTCAACAAATTACGACGGGATACTGTTCCGATATATTTTCCCCGGGTATTGACCACCGGAAATGCCCGGTAACGATTCTTCGTCATAACTTCTTTTATTTTTTCCGTAAAATCATCATTTCGAAAAGTAATAAGATTATCTTTCTTCATGAAATATTTGATGGGAATACTTTGATGTATCAACCGGGCTACTGTAAATGTATCGTATGGTGTGGTAATAATCACCACATCACGTTCTGCCGCCAGTTTCTGAATGGTTTTGGGAACTTTCGCATTCAGACAGACGATCAGACAACTGGCATTCTCTTCAATGGCACATAACTGATCTTCTGTACGATTTCCCAGAATAACCAGATCATCTTCTTCTATATAGGTTTCCATGGTATCCGGATTGGCTGCCCCGATCCACACCTTTCCTTTTACGAAATACGCATGTTCATTTCCCACGATAATTTCCCCATCCACTGTATCTGCAATACTCCTGTACTGAGTTCTTGCCTGAGCCAGAATCGTATTATCATAGGCATCCATATAAGATTTTGCAATATCTCCTGTGGTAATCAAACCTTCCAGCTTCCCATCCTGAGTTGTGATGGGAAGTGTTACCGCATTATGTTCTTTCATCAGGTTCCATGCCCGCTTCACAGACATACTTTTTTCTGCTCCAGGCGTCTCATGAAGTTCCATATCCTTCACCTGAGTTCCTACATCCGGAAGATAACCTGGTGTAGATACCTTAAAATAATTTAAAACAAATTCCGTTTCCTCATTGATCTGTCCCGCACGTTTCGCCACATACGATCCTTTACATGTTCTGTTTTTTATATCCGCATAAGCAATCGCTGAACAAATAGAATCCGTATCCGGATTTTTATGACCGATCACAAATATTTTATTGTCTTTTCTCACAAGAATTACCCCTTGCCTTTTTATTTTTCATCTTAGCATACTTCCTATAAATGGGCAAGCAAACGCCGGATTGGTTATAAAAATTTTAAATTTGCCGGATTGTGAATTTTCTGTTTCCAATGGTATAATATAGAGCAACAGCTCAACGCTTCTTCTCTGCTGTAAGTAGAAAGATGCATGGCTAACGTTACCTTATAAAACATCAAAATCTGGAGGTATTCCCATGTTAGATTTTAACAGCAAAAAAATAGCAATTCTGGGAATCGGCGGGGTAGGAGGATATCTGGCCGGAATGCTCTGCAATACATTTTCCCAGGTTACTCTGATCGCCCGGAACAACCGAAAAAAAGCCCTGGAACAACATGGTCTGATTCTCCACAGCGAATATCACGGTGAAATCATCGGTCATCCCCAGAAAATATGCACTGCATCTGAGCTTGAACCTCAGGATTTTATTTTTATCTGCGTGAAAAATTATTCTCTGGAATCTGCCTGCCGGGAAATCGCCCATGCGATCACAGACCACACTATCATTATTCCTGTAATGAACGGAGTCGATCCCGGAGACAGAACAAGAAACTATCTGAAAAAAGGAACTGTCATTGATTCCCTTATCTACATTGTCTCTTTTTCCAACCCGGATTATTCCATTACCCAGCAGGGACAATTTGCGGATATTTATCTGGGAATTCCCAATGCCACATCTGCTCAACAGGAAAACATCCAGACTGCTGCCAATCTTCTCCGGGAAGCGGGAATTGATCAGCATATCGCTCCTGATATCCAGGCTGCCATCTGGAAAAAATATATACTCAACTGTGCCTATAATGTAGCTACAGCTTATTATAATGAACCTATTGGTTCTCTTCGTTCAAATCCTGTAAAATCAGAAGAATATGAAACTCTGGTAAGGGAAGCCTTTCAGGTAGCTCTGTCAAAAGGCGTTCATGTGACCGAAAAAGATGTGATATCTATAATCCACAAATTTTATTATGACTACGCAGACAATGCCACCAGTTCACTTATGCGGGATGTAGCTGCAGGAAAAACCTCCGAATTAGAAACATTCAGCGGTTACCTGGTACGGGAAGCTCAAAAAGAGGGGTTAT
>DETV01000016.1:2616-3888 GCA_002361775.1 Eubacterium sp. UBA3279 | reverse complement strand
ATAGTATTAAAAACTATATAATAAGGAACAGAGGTGATATGATGACAATAGATACGAATGATATACTGAACAGCATACTGGAGAGTCTGTCCCGCATTGATTATATCAAACCGGAAGACATCCCCAATATTCCTTTATATATGGATCAGGTAACCACCTACATGGATACTCAGTTATCTTCTTCCAAACGATATGAAAAAGATAAGATTCTTACCAAAACAATGATCAACAATTATGCCAAAAATGATTTACTTCCCCCTCCTTTGAAGAAGAAATATTCCCGGGAACATCTTCTGGTGCTGATTTTTATTTATTATTTCAAAAATCTTTTAACCATTACCGATATCCAGTCTCTGTTGAAGCCTATCACAGATAAGTATTTCAGCAAAAATGATAATCTCTCACTGGAAGATATTTATAATGAAGTATTTCATTTGGAAAAGGAACAGGTGGAGATTCTGAAAGAAGATATTATAAATCGTTACAAAATATCCCAGGAGACTTTTTCTCAGGCTCCCCAGGAAGATCAGGATTTTCTGAAGACTTTCTCTTTTATATGTCTTCTCAGCTTTGATGTTTATGTCAAAAAGCAGATTATCGAGAACCTTATCGATCAGATTTCCGATAAGAATAACTCAAAAAATTAAGGACCGTCGCTTTTACAAGCGACAGTCCTTTATTAATCTTCTTTTTCTTCCATTCTGTTAAATACCATTTCATATCCGTCATTTCCATATGTCAATGAACGATTCACACGGCTGATGGTCGCAGTAGATGCACCTGTTTTTTCAGAAATCTCCAAATACGTTTTTTTCTGTCTCAACATACGTGCCACTTCAAATCTCTGTGACAGAGACAGCAGCTCATTAATCGTACACACATCTTCGAAGAAAGTATAACACTCTTCTTTATCTTTCAAACATAAAATTGCTTCAAATAAATGGTCCACTGCTTCCGTATGTATTTTTTTGCTCATATTTTTCTCCTTTTCACCCCAATGATTCTAGTCTGCCAGTAATGCTACTTTTTAATTTTAACACAATGCATTAGAAAAGCAAGGGGTTTTATCAAACTTTATCATTATTTATATTTTTTTTAAACTTTCATGGCTTTTTCTATAATAAATCTACTATTGTTTGCTTTTCTTGACATCATTTTCTTCTCGTGCTATAGTCTAATCGAAAAATAATATAGAAGAGCAAGAAGGGGAGCCGGAAGGCTGAGAGGAAGTTTTGCTTCGACCCTTATACCTGATTTGGATAATGCCAACGT
>DETV01000016.1:0-2319 GCA_002361775.1 Eubacterium sp. UBA3279 | reverse complement strand
TTTGGATAATGCCAACGTAGGGATCTTTTGTCGTTTCTCGTTCTTGTTCTCTATACAAGAAGGAGGAACTTATATGTTCAATTTATTTGTCAATGCCGAAGGAGGTCTGACCACCGCCGGCTACACCGTCACTATTATTCTGGCAGTTCTTGCCCTGATTCTCGCACTTGTTCTTGCAGGAAAATCCACAGAAAAAAGAAAATTATCTACCAAACAATTGGTATTCTGTGCCATGGCTCTGGCTCTCGGATTTGCCACCTCATACATTAAGCTGTTTCCTCTGCCCTTCGGTGGTTCTGTAACAGCTTTCAGTATGTTATTTATCGTTCTGATCGGTTACTGGTATGGCCCAAAAACAGGTATTCTGGTAGGCTTTGCTTACGGAATTATGCAGTTTCTTCAGGAGCCGTATGTTCTTTCCTTTTTCCAGGTATGCTGTGATTACCTTCTGGCTTTTGCTGCTCTTGGACTGGGTGGATTTTTCCGAAACTCTAAACACGGACTTATCAAAGGATATTTGGCAGCCATCATAACCCGGGGAGCTTTCCACACACTGGGAGGATATCTCTACTGGATGGATTATATGCCGGAGGAATTTCCAAAAGCGCTTTCTTTTCTCTACCCGGTAATCTACAATTACAGCTATATTCTGGCGGAGGCTGCGCTTACACTTATCTTATTATCCATTCCTGCTGTAAAGAAAGCTATGGAGCAGGTACGGAGAAGTGCTTTATCCTGACAGGAACCTGAAGGGTCTCCCAGCTTTTCCTTGCATTCGCCCTGACACAATGCTATGATAAATGAAAGACCCTGCCAAGGCAGGAGCAAAGGATGGTATTGTTATGAAATGGCTGGGAAAGCCCTATCATTCTCTGGATTTTATGCTGAGAGAACGGTTTGGTGAAAAAGTATACAAGTTAACATTAAACGGAGGGATGTCCTGTCCCAACCGGGATGGCAAACTGGGAACACGGGGATGTATTTTCTGCAGCGCAGGCGGATCGGGAGATTTTGCCGCTGATCCTGCGCAGAGTATTGATGAACAGATTTCCCGGCAAAAAGACCTTATCTGCCAGAAAAGACCTGTCAGCAAATTTATCGCATATTTCCAGGCATATACTAACACATATGCTCCGGTGGCTTATCTTCGTTCTATTTTCACGCAGGCAATTTCTCATCCGGAGGTAGTTGCTTTGAGTATCGGCACCAGACCCGACTGTCTGCCTGTTGATGTTCTTGATCTTCTGGAGGAATTGAATCAGATAAAACCGGTATGGGTGGAACTGGGACTACAGACTATTCATCCGGCTACTGCCAGCTATATCCGACGGGGATATCCTCTTTCCTGTTTTACTAAAGCAGTGGAAGAACTTCATGCCCGTCATCTGGAAATTATCGTTCACACAATTTTAGGCCTTCCTGGAGAATCTTCCCGACAAATATTGGAAACCATTGATTTTCTGAATCACCAGCCCATCCAGGGTATCAAGATGCAGCTTCTCCATGTGTTAAAGGGAACTGACCTGGCAGATGATTATCTCGCCAGAAAATTCCAGGTACTTTCTCAGGAAGAATATTTGAATCTGTTGATTTCCTGTCTGGAACATCTTTCCCCTGATATTGTGGTTCACCGGGTTACAGGAGATGGTCCTAAGGATTTACTGATCGCTCCCCTGTGGAGCAGCGCCAAACGCACTGTGCTGAACGAACTCCATCATCGGATGAAAGAAGAAGATATCTGGCAGGGAAAGCGTTATAAGGAGGAAGCTCTATGATAGAAAAAACTTCTACCCTTTACAAAATGATAATCTTATATATGCTGGAAAAAGTATCTTTTCCTCTTTCCAACAATCAGATTACAAATTTCTTCCTTGATCGGGAATATACCACATATTTTCATGTCCAGCAGACGATTCACGATCTTGTGGAAAGCAATTTGATCACAGAGAAAAAAAATGGAAAAAGTACCTGCTATGAAACTACGGAAGAAGGAAGAAAGACTTTGTCTTACTTTCACAAGAACATATCTGAAGAGATTTGTTCTGAAATCGACAATTATCTCATCGAAAAGGCCTATGAGATGAGAAATGAAAATTCTATAAAGGCAGAGTATTACCGAACCCCTGAACAGGAATATGTGGTTTCACTCCAGGTCAAAGAGAAACAGACAAATCTGATCAATCTTGAACTGACTGTTCCCGATGAAGCTACCGCTAAGAATTTCTGCAGTCACTGGTCAGAAAAAAGTCAGCAAATATATGCCTATCTGATGGATTGTCTTTCTTCATGATAATCTTATGATGCCAGGGTCAAAAGGTC
>DETV01000032.1 GCA_002361775.1 Eubacterium sp. UBA3279 | reverse complement strand
GGTATCATAGCTATAAATATTTTTGCAGAATCCAATGAAAGGTTATTTAATTTCATTGCCTGCGCGATCTGATCCACGTTCATCGTGGAATAATCCAGGGTTACTACCATCTGCTGGATGTAGGTCTGCAGTGGGTAACTGGTCTGTCTTGTACTTAAAACCATTCCCTGGAAGAATTCATTCCAGTACATAACCATGGTGAACAGCGCAACTGTTGCAACCATAGGCTTTGCCAGCGGTACGTAGATAGATATCAGATTTCTCCAGGGTCCGCCGCCATCGACAAAACATGCTTCTTCCAGTTCTGTTGGAAGATTTTTGAAAAAGTTTACTGCAAGGATTACATTGAATACCTGAAGTCCCGTTCCCAGTACCAGTCCAAAAATGTTATCCATCAGATTATAATTTTTCATGGTGATATACCACGGAACAGTACCTCCGTTGAATAACATGCAGAATACGAAGATCCACATAAAGATATCTCTCTTCGGGAACTGTTTTTTCGTTCTGGATAACGGAAATGCTGCCATAAGGATACATACCATACTGATTCCTGTTCCCAGTAAAACCCTTTTAATAGATACCAGAAAGGAACCAAAGAATGCGGTCTCTCCCATGATCTTCTTATAGGAGAGCAAGTTGAAGCCAACCGGCCAGAGAGCAACCTGTCCCGCATTGACTGCTTCTCTGCTGCTCAGGGATACACAGAGAACGTACCATACAGGTACAATACAGATCAAAGTAACTGCAATGAGAAGCACTACATTTAAAATATCAAAAATCTTTGATCCGAGACTTTTATTCTCAATCATAGTTACAACCTCCTAAAACAGTTTATAACCGGTAAATTTATCTGCCAGCCAGTAACCAACCGTAATCAACACAAGACTGATCACAGATTTGAACAATCCAACAGCTGTTGCCAGTGAATACTGGAGATTTTGCAGACCGGCTCTGTATACCCATGTGTCAATAATATCTCCTGTTGAGTAAACCAGCGGGTTATACAGGTTATAAATCTGGTCGAATCCTGCATTCAGGATATTTCCAAGAGACAGGATAGCCAGAAGTGCTACCGTTGTTTTGATACCAGGTAAAGTTACATGCCAGATTCTTTTGAATCGTCCGCAGCCGTCTACTGCCGCAGCTTCGTACAACGATCCGTCCACGCCCAGGATCGCCGCAAGATAAACGACCGTGTTATAGCCGAATCCTTTCCAGATATCCGTACCGATTACCAGAGGCTGGAAAAGCTTTGCTTCGCCAAAGAAGTTGACCGCATCGCCTCCAAAGAATTGTATGATCTGATTCACCGGTCCTGTATAACCGAAAATATTCAGTACGATCTTCGCAAGAATAACCCATGACAGAAAATACGGCAAATATACGATTGTCTGGATCGGACGTTTCATTTTCTTCACTGCCAGTTCATTTAACAGCAAAGCAAAGACCAGCGGAATAATAATATTTCCGATAATCTTGCCAACGGCAATGACAACTGTGTTACGTAAAACCTGTGCAATGTCACTCATCTGAAACATATACTCAAAATTAGCCAGGCCAA
Source organism: Eubacterium sp. UBA3279 (assembly GCA_002361775.1). Classification (GTDB taxonomy): domain Bacteria; phylum Bacillota; class Clostridia; order Lachnospirales; family Lachnospiraceae; genus Oliverpabstia. The sequence goes on along the minus strand of DETV01000032.1, from coordinate 3,984 downwards.
CGAATTTTGAGTGAAGAATGCCCTGTCCCGGATTGTAATCCTGAAAAGCCATAACAATTCCGAACATTGGAACAATGCTGAAAAAGAACAGCCACAGCAATGCAGGGATCAGCATGATGTAATAGTGTTTCACAAATCTTTTGATGTACATGAGTAAACCTCCCTTCCTTTATGGATAGTTTATCCTGTAATCATATTTTCCACTAGACGATATTGTTTCAGATTCCACAGGTTTTTTTTTTTGATTTCAAAAAAAATGTTCGAATTAAATCGAACATTTTTTTAACCTGCTTGCATATTCTGTTGGCGTACATCCGTATTCCTTTGAAAATACCTTTGTGAAATAATAAAAATTATCATATCCCAGATCCGAGGCGATCTGGGTAATATTTTCTGTTCCTTTTGCCATCTTTCTGGCAGCTGCATACATTTTTCTGCTGATCACATAGTTATGAAAGGTATCACCTGTCATCTCCTTAAATCTCGTGCTGAAATAACTTCTGCTCATTCCGATCTGTGCTGCTGCCTCTTCCGACTTCAGATTTTCTTCTATATGTTCATCTGTATACAGAATCACTCTTGCAAACATATAGATATCCTTTGTTTTATCTGTCTGCAGACATGTCTGATACAGATTTTCTTTCCATTGTTTTACCCATTCCAGCATCTCATCCACGGAAGATAAGGATGGAAATTCCAGTTCTTCTCCTGTGAGTTTCTGGAAGCTGTGGAAACTTTTTATGAAAACCCTTTCGGCAGTCCGTATCTCCACTCCTCGGGTTACCTCGCACAGTCTGTTGAACTCACAGTCATTGAAGATCCATCTGGTATTTGTCCACGCTTTTTCCAGCCTTTTTGGGAGTCCGGAATCCTCCTTCCGGGTTTCTTTTTTCGACTGATTTTCCTTATACTTTCTTTCTACCAGTTCCAGAATCCGGTCACACTCATCCCCGTCAAAGCTTATTTTGGATATGTAGTCCAGCGCTCCCAGTCTCAGGGCACTCTGCGCATAGCGGAAATCTTCATACATGGAAAAAACTACAAATTTTATCTCCGGATATTTCTTTTTGCACATTTTCATCAGTTCAATTCCATCAATCTCCGGCATGTCTATATCCGTGAATACAATATCCACTTCATTGTCCTTCAGAAATTCCAATGCTTTACGACCGTTCTGAACATCCCCCACAACTTCGAACCCGTATTTCTCCCAATCCATTATGGAAATCAAACCTTTCCTTGCCAGTTTATCATCGTCAACAACTAATACTTTCATTTCTCTTTACCTTCTTTTTCCGTCTCAGCTCCTGTGGTTTTTATTTTATTTCGAAGCTCTTCCTGAATCGGAATCAAAATTGTAATTTTGGTTCCATATCCTTTTTTGCAATTTACAAACAGATTCGTTTCTCCTTCATAAAAAGATTCCAGCATTGTTTTTACATATCGCAGACCGATTCCTCTGTTTCCATGCTGCATTCTCTTCACATCGTAGTCAAATGGTTCATTGATCTGATTGATTTCCTCCTGAGTCAGGCCATTACCGCTGTCCAATATGGTGATGATCGCCAGTCCTCTGATATTATCCTCAAAGACCTGTATGGTTATCTTTTCGTCTTCTCCAAGTCCATACCGTATGGCATTTTCTACCAGTGGCTGCAGCAGCATCCGCACCGTCGGCTGTTCCAGATAGCGTCCTTCTTCCACATTCATCTCGATCACAAAATCATAGCGCATCTGTTCCAGTGCAATATAATCTTTCACAATATCGATTTCTGTTCGAAGTGTTGTCTGCATTCCTTCTTTTCCCAGATTGTACGACAACAGTCTTTTTAGGCGCTGTACAAATTCCGTAATATTATCCTGTTTACTCATTCTGGCCATCCACTGAACAGAATTCAGTGTATTGAGCAGAAAATGGGGATTGATCTGATACAGAAGCTTCTCATATTCCATCCGCTGAATTTTTTTTTCTTTTTCCACAACATCATCGATCAGATTCCTGATCTGTTCCTTCATCTGCTCCACTTCGTGCATCAAGTCATCAAATTCCTTGATCTCATATTCCTGCCTTTCTCCATGTAAGGATCCATTTCCCACCTGGATTATTTGTTTTTGAAACTGATTAAGGGGTTTGCATATCAATCGGTACAGGTAAACAACAGAACAGGAAAAAATACCGAATGCTGCCAGAATGATAACCACCAGCTTCAGTCTCCACATATTCATTTCTTTCTGATATGTATTTTCCGGCAGTGCAATGGCATTGGCATATCCAATGGAACTACGATACACCATAATTTTATATCCTTCCTGATTTGTCACAGCATATCCTTCTTTTTCCGGTAATTTCGACAAAAGCTTTTGTCCCCGGACAATCACCGGATTATTGCTGTATTGCACAATGCCATTTTCATCCATCTCCATATAGGTATATGGCCATTTTTCTTTATTAAGCCGATCTGAAACACTCATATCAGGCTCAATTTCTACATAAATGTCCAACATCTGTTTGTTACCAAAAGAAACTCTCCGCATCACGGATACTACCGGCGTCTCCTTGATTCCCAGATAAGAATCATGCATGGCCTGAATGATATTCTCAGCACCTACTACCACTTTAGAGATTGTCTGATATGACGGATTCAACACTCTGACGTTAAAATTTCCGATTAATTCTTTTTGCTCTTTCGGATCGTAATAAGCGATGCCAAGGAGTTTTGTATTCACATATCCAAGTTTTATCAGTTCTTCTCTTAGGGATTTCTGCTCAAAATATCGATCATAGTTATCTTTTGCACTCAAATATCTTTCTGTCACACTTCCAATAAGTCCATTTGGACTCATCTGATTGACAATACCAATCATGTCATAGTAATCACTGTCCATCTCTCGTGTGATCTGTTCCAGATATATCTGCATACTCTCCTGGATACTGTCATTCCGGATCATTCGGATCGTCATATACGACACGATCACTACTGCAAGAATACATGACATTGCACAGAGCAGAAGAATGCTTAGCATCTTTCTTTTAAGTGTCTGTTTCCCTCTTTTTCTTCTTTTCATATCAGATTCTCCCACTCCTGTTCTATCACCTTCCATATCGCCGTAAGGCTACGGAACAGTTTCCCTTTATCCTATATAAAGAATATATAACTTTTTTCTGAAAGTCAACTGTTTACAAACCATCACTCTTACCGAAAAACCAAAGAGTTAATGTTCACTCCGTGCCCAGCAACACGCTGCGCGATGCACAGAATTTATGCTGATCGCATAAATTCGCGGGATATTACCAGTAAACAATAACATCAAAGAACAGCAAAAAATCCGTGGAGATAATTTTCTTTTAGAATTGAACAACTATATGTAATTCCAAAAAACATCTACACGGATATTTTAAATTAAGATTGTGACAATTTATGTAACTGTTCAGTACCTTCACAGTTACGAGCAAAATGTATTTAAAATCACCTTCGGTGATGGCATTTTTGCTTGTATATCTCGGGATTTTGGCATATTTATGCCAAAACACCTCGCGGGATAATGGCTACTGAATAGTTACCAATTTATTTACTTATTCAGGTTCTTCCTCAAGTTCTTCAAAGGAAGGAATCGACGTCTGCGCACCCTTACGTGTTACTACGATATTGGAAACCCTGCCGGCCAGTTCTACTGCTTCGTCCAGAGAATCCTCTCGCGCCAAAGCGACTGCCACATAGCCGTCTCCCGCAGCTGTGATATCTACCACATGGACTATCGGAAACGTAAGGCTCTCTTGAAAAATAATAAAGGGGCTGTCGGGAAATAGATAGTTCCGAAACAGGGAGGGTATGACTCGCACCGAATCATACCCTCCCTGAAGTTTATCTGAAAAAAGAAAAAAGATGGCTAACGACAACCATCTTTCTCTCCGTTACATGTTATAATGTAACTATGCTAAGCAATAATTATTATAATGAATTTTTTGAATTAGGGCAACAGAAA
>DETV01000082.1 GCA_002361775.1 Eubacterium sp. UBA3279 | reverse complement strand
GTCTTCTGCTGCTGGGACTGGAAGTTATACTTTTTGCCGGAAAATATTCTGCCATAGTCTATTCCCCCACCTGTTCCCTGCATCATATTCTGTTCCGACACGTTCTTTGTCAGTTCCTGTTTCAGAACCGTCGTGATTTCCTGCAGGCACTGTAACAGGATCGGATTGAAAGAACCACATTGTCCGTCTAAAATCATGTTCAAAGCGTCTTCATGTGAATAAGCTTTCTTATAACATCGCTCACTGGTCAATGCATCATACACATCTGCAAGCGCAACCGCCTGAGCCGCAATCGGAATGTCATCTCCTTTTAATCCATCTGGATATCCCTTACCGTCGTATCGTTCATGATGCCACCGGCAGATTTCAAATGCCATCCTGACAAGGGGAACCGATTGCTGATCCGCCGGCAAGCTTAATAACATATCAGCGCCGATTGCCGCATGGGTTTTTATGATCTCGAATTCCTCATCGGTAAGGTGTCCGGGTTTATTCAGAACCTCTTCCGATATCGCAATCTTCCCAATATCATGCAGTGAGGAAGCCGTGCTTATCAAAGTAATATCTGATTGGGACAACGGATACTGATCCGTATGCAAAATCAATTGTTTCAGCAAAAGCTCCGTGATCTGATTCACATGCAGTACATGGGCGCCGCTTTCCCCATTACGAAACTCTACAATATGAGATAAGATAGCAATCATCAGTTTATTATTGTTTTCATTCTCATAAAATTGCTCTATGACCATCTGTTCAAGATGTTTTTGACGCACATATAAACACATGGTATTGGAAATCCTGCGCTGGACAATCGCGGCGTCAAATGGACGGCTGATATAATCAAACGCCCCCAGGTCATAGGCACGTTTTATATTCCCCGGAGAATCATCGGCAGAAATCATAATCACTGCAAATGATTCATTCCAATGATTTTGATAGATATGACTGAGCACTCCGAATCCATCCATCTCGGGCATCATAATATCCAAAAGCACAAGGGATATCGCTTCTCTTTGCTCTGCAAGAATTTCGATTGCTTTTACCCCATTCTCAGCCTCTATCAGATCATATTGATCTTCCAGAATATCTACCAGAAGATCACGATTCATCTCTGAATCATCAACGATTAAAATTGTTTGTTTTCCCATCATACCTAATCTCCTTCAAAAGCGTTCTATCCAACTTATATTTTATCTCCACCACTTATCGTTTCAGCACACCAAAAAGCTATTGAGTTTCTCCATTCGTCGGCGCAGCAACAGAAAAGAAACAATCCAGCCGCAAAGACCGCCCAATAACAGAGGCAGGGGGTAAAAATCGTTCAGCAAGGTAGCCCCCGCTGTGCCAGGCTCAGAATTACGAACATTTGCAGCATATGGGTGCTGGCATTCAGGTAGGGGAGAAACACACTGCTCAGACAGACCGACACCACGGTAATGATAAGCTGGATCTCATATACAAAAAAGAGCTGATAGAGGAGCTTCCTGACCATGATGCGCTCCTTTCAGGCTGTCGGCTCATTTGTGGTGAATCTATTATATCACAAATGAGCCAGTTGTAACCGTTTCATTGCGAATTATATAAGGAAAATGAATGTTTTCGTTTTTTGTCTTAGGCAGTTACCTCCGTGTTGAAAAATTCATGAAATTTTCGTATTACATCTGCTGTTGTTACTCCCGATACTTATGCCCCCGTGCTGCGGTCTGCCTGCGGCGATCATGCTTACCTTTTATGGAATATTCAGGATTGGTGAAAACAAAGCAAGGTTTTTATAAAATAAAAAGGCTCCAAACCTTTGATTTATAAAGGTTTGGAGTCTATTCAACTACTGCCGCAGACCGGAATCGAACTTTTGGGGAAAGGCACAAAGTCGCATAGAAAGGAGATTTGTGCTATCTCTGTTTTCCTTGTACAAAGTTTGTACAATTTTTTTCCTTGTCCGTTTCTTTTACAATCAGCGTTCCGAAGGATGCCCGAAGCATCGGTGTACCTAATAGGGCGGTGGGATGTTCGGGCAAGCGTCCGTCTTATAAATCACGTTTATTTTGTTCCAGTGTATTGATATTGTCAATTTTAAGTTCACTACTGGGGATATACATTAGTATATCTTCAACTTTGCAATTCAGAATTTCACATAGAATGTCTATTGTATGGGTGGATATATAGTTATTCTTCCGTAGTCTTGATAATTGTCCAGCAGAAACATGATATTTGTTTATTAGCTGATATTGCGTTACTTCCCTATCTTTTAAAGTAGCCCACAAAGGTTCATAAGAAATCATGTAAAATACTCCTTTTTACCTTGAATGTTACCCGTTGGTGGACTATAATCATATTAGCCATAAATGGCTAAAATTTAAACAGTGAGTACATAAGAAACGCATTACTTTTCTGTATTTATTTAGAAACGAAGGAGGAAGTATTTTCCGTTTGAGGGGAAGGGAAGAAAAAATGATGAATAGTAAAGAAACAGTAGCGGAAGTTGGAAACGGAATGAAATTTCGCAAATATGAAGCAAATTTTTGCAAAGGGGTAGCAATTATACTCATGCTTTTCCATCACTTATTTTATAAAGTAGATAATTATTCAGGGTTTAAAATAAATTTTTCACCTTTCACAGAGGAACGCATCAATTTTTACGCATTATTGGGAAAATTTGTGTGGCAATCTTTGTTTTTATAAGTGGATATGGAATTGCCGTATCCTATCGGCAGGTATTTCAACATAAAAAAGCAGAAGTAAAAGAAATTGTTTCTTTTACTTGGAAAAGGTTATGGAAACTGGAGACGTTTTATTGGTTTGCCTTTCTTCTTACATTAGCCTGTCAGCCTTTGGGGCGAACTATTTTTGACGCTTATGGTACGGATTTAAAAAGTATTATCGTTTATTTCTTTATAGATTTTTTGGGACTTTCTTATCTTTTTGGAACCCCCACATTAAATCCTACATGGTGGTATATGACGCTTGCTATTCTGATTGTAGTGCTTATGCCGTTTGTAATGAAGCTGATTGAAAAAATGGGAACATCGCTTGTTCTCATCGCTGGTATAGGCATACTCTTTTTTTTGAATGCATCCAATGCAAATACTTTTTATTTGTTTAGTTTATATCTGGGTGTAGGATGTTTTGAAAGTAGGCTGTTTGAACGAATTGGAGAATTGTGGAACGGTAAAAAATGGGGTATCTGGATAAAAGGATTCATTGCCATAGTTGCTTTTCTGATGTTTTTATCCTTACGGACAAATTACAACTATTTTGGTATTGTTGATGGATTAATCGCTATGAATTTAGCTATCTTGTCAAGTTTGCTTTTTGTACATATTCCAATATTTTCCTCGGTTATGCAGTGTCTTGGAAAACACTCTGGAAATATATTCCTCGTACACAATCAAATTTATTCTTATTATTTCCAGAGTTTTATTTATTCTTTTGGACATTGGACAGTTATTTTATTTACTTTGTTAGCGGTTTCTTTTCTTGTTTCTGTCGTCATGGAGATATTAAAAAAAGTTTTGAGATATGATAAATTAATGGGAATTTTAGGAAAGAAAATAATAGCGAAAACTGAGCAGAAATCTGGTGGCGAAATAGCAGAGTAAACTCCTGAACGAGAATTTAAAAATAAGTATTAATTTATGAAAGAGGTTCATTGTGAATCTCTTTTTTTAATGTCTTGCCACGGTAAAATATTGTTGTGGTTTAATATATTCAACTATGCAATGAGACGAGAAAAAATCTCATGTCATTCTTTTACCTTTTTCTCGAATTTTTGTTTTTCGAGTAGAAGGGTGCTATAATTTAAATTATAACAGAAGGAAAGAGGTGTAGTTTGTGTCAGAATATTTTCATAAGGAGTTAATAATTAATGATGAGAAGATATTTTTTTTGGGATTGCATAAAAGTCGTAAATATGAAGACATTGACTTGAATATTATATGGAGGTCTCAAGCGGGAATTGAAACTTATAAAGGATTAAGATGGAACAAGTATTTTGAAACACCAAATAGAGCAATTGTGGATAAAACGCTTTCTATCGTAGAACAAAAAAAACAAATAAAACGACATGAAGGTTATAACTTTTCCGCAGTGTTAGAATTTATTTCAGAAAAATATGGCGATACGTTATGGAATATTTCCCAAAAAATCCATCGAATTAAAGATGCAGATAAGTATTATCGCTGTTTAAAAAAAGTTGAAGAAAATATTACAATACAGCACCTAAAATTATCTGCGGTGAATAAAATATGTGCTTTATATTATATTTCACCTGAAATAATTAAAACTGGCAAAGGGAGTATCTTTCTTTTTTCAGATACTGCAAAACAAAAGTATGATTTGGCGAAAAAAGAAAGTGCTTACAGGAATTATATTATTCAAAACTTTTCTTCAGAAGACGATGTGGATAAATTGAGTGATTCATCACAAATCATAGGATTAAGTAAGTCAGAAATCGCTAAATGGTCAGGAATAAACGAAGAAGATATATTGGAGTGTAAAGCGATTGTAGCGTACAATGTGAAAGTAATACCGCTACTTGCATGTGAAATCATAGAAAAAGCAATCGAAGACTAACTATTAAAAGCAACTAACCTTTTGGGGGATGGTTGCTTTTTTTTCTCGAAAATTCGTTTTTAGAGTTATTATACTGATACAATATCTTTGATGAATGAAAGAAAGGGTTTAATATATAAAGTACAGAGAAATAAACGTTTCTTCATAACGAAAAAACGCTTATTTGCCTGTATTTTCAAGGCTTTCGAGGAAAGGAGGTGAATAAATGAGCCGGCAGAAAAACAAACTTACAGCCCTCTATGAACGTCTATCCAAGGATGATGAACTGCAGGGGGAATCCAACAGTATTACGAACCAGAAGCAGTATCTGGAGGAATATGCGGAAGCAAAAGGACTGAAAAATATCCGGCATTATACAGATGATGGCTATAGTGGTGTCACTTTTAACCGTCCGGGTTTCCAGAAAATGATTGCAGATGTGGAAGCAGGACTGATTGATACTATTTGCGTAAAGGATATGAGCCGACTGGGTAGAAATTATCTGAAAGTTGGTTACTATACGGAAATTTTGTTTCCAGAAAAGGGAATCCGGTTTATCGCCATCAACAACGGCATTGACAGTGATGTGCCTACAGATAATGACTTTACTCCATTTCTGAATATCATGAATGAATGGTATGCCAAGGATACCAGCAAAAAGATCAAGGCAATCTTCCAGTCAAGGATGAAGTCCGGGAAGCGGTGTAGTGGTGCAATTCCCTACGGATACAAACATGATCCGGAGGATAAAAACCATCTGATTATAGACGAGGAGGCTGCCAGAAATGTCCGCAGGATTTACCAGCTTGCAATCGAAGGAAACGGACCGGCACAGATCGCAGATGTTATGACACAGGAGCATATTCTAATACCGTCTGCATATCTGGAACGGGCAGAGGATGGCGAAGTCAGCAGGAACCACAGCTACCATGACCCTTATGTATGGAATGCTACTGCTGTCAGCGGTATTCTGGACAAACAGGAATATATGGGGCATACGGTTCTTGGGAAAACAATCTGTGACAATTTCAAAACCAAAAAAAGAAGAAAAGCCAGACCGGAAGAACTCATTATTTTTGAGAATACCCATGATGCGATTATTGATGAAGAAACATGGAATCAGGCACAGAAGCTGAGAAAGAGGGTAATCAAACGTGTTGCCAACGGAACGTATAAGCATCGGCTTTCCGGACTTGTATATTGTGCTGACTGTGACAGCAGGATGAGTTACCGAAGTCCCGAGGCACAGCACAGAAAGAGTGGGAAAGTCTATGATTCCGACAGTAATTTTGCCTGTTCCGCTTATGGAAACAAATACAAAGAGTGTACCTTCCATTTCATCAAAGCATCTTCACTGGATCAGCTGGTGGATGATGCCATCCGGAGGGTTGCTAAATATGTACTGACAAACCAGAAAGAATTTATGGAGCAGATCGGGCAGCTTAGTGATACCTACAGTGAGAGATATTTAAAAGAGTCCCAAAAGGAAATCAAGGCAGCGAAAAGCAGGATTCAGGAACTGGATACCCTGATAAAGAACCTTTATGAAGGAAATGTATCAGGAAAAATCCCGGACAGGCATTTTGAGAGGATGATGAAGGAATACGATGCCGAACAGCAGGAACTGGAAGTAAAAGTGGAAGAAATGGAACAGGAACTCCGACAGAAGGAAGAACCAGAAGAAAATGGAGCCTGTTTTGTCCGTTTGGTAAAGAAATATCAGGATTTTGATGAAATCACACCACAAATGCTCTATGAGTTCATAGACAGAATCGCAGTCCATGAAGCGGAAGGCGGACGGGGAACAGAACGCACACAGCGGATTGATATTTATTTCAATTTTATCGGTCAGTTTCCGGTTCCAATCTCCAAGGAAGAACTGGAACAGGAAAGAAAAAGGCAGATAGAGCAACAAAAAAATAAAGAGGAAGAAAAACGAGAGAGAAAGAGGGCGAATGCCAGGAGTTTTTCCCAGAAGCGGAAAGAGGAAAGAGTCAGAATCAAGGCTGCTGCGGAAGCCGGGGATGAAGAGGCACAAAAACAGTATGAGGAGATTCTTGCAAAAGAAAAAGCACGAAGAGAACGTGACAGGGAAAGCAATAAAAAATCCTACCGGAAAAGAAAGGAGAAAGCCAGAGCGATTGAGGAAGCAGCGAAAGCCGGTGACCCGGAAGCCCTGAAAGAATATGAAAAAGTCCTCGAAGAAAGAAGAAAAGAGGCAGAAAGAGCAAAAAAATGGAGAGACAAGCAAAAGAACAAGGCTCCGGAGCCTACCTGACAAATAGAACCGAAGCCTTAAAACCAAAGCCGGGGCATTTCTGCCACTGCCTCAAAATTATGTTAGCACAGAGGCAGGGGAAAGGCAAGATAAAAGGAAGGTGTGACGCATGAAAAAATTGGAGCCAATCATACATGATGATAAAAATGGACTGGATTATATACTTGTTGGAGATTATTACATCCCGCTGATCCGTGTGGAGGAAGAAACCAGAGATATTGGTTTCTATGGAAGCCTACGCAGGAATTATCTGAAAGATTACCGGCAGGCTTTGTATTCCCAGCTGATGCTGACCGGGAAGCTCTGGTCGTATCTTGCTGATTTGAATGAAATCTGTGTGGAACGCAGGGATAACATGATGGATCAGATGATGGAAGCAGAAGGTGTCACAGAGGAATTAAAGGGAAAAGACCAGATGGAATGGCTCCGCAGGGTAAATAACATCCGCAACAGAGTGGATGAAGTCATTCTGAATGAACTGGTCTATGTGTAGGAGGATGATTATGAGATACCGGATTGAATATGCAGATGGTCGGTGCTGTAATTTCGCCAACAGCCGGAAAGACCTTCTGGAATGGCTGAAACTTTTAAAGGATGAAGAAATCACAGATATTCGGAAAATCTACAAAAACGGTGTGACAGATTCTGTATATGAGAAGTATCAGAACTATGTGAACAGGAATGCCGGATAGGAAGGAGAAGACAGGATGAAAGCCATACATTTTATTTTGAAAATCATGTTTCTGCCTGTTATGGCTGCTCTGGCAGCCATAAGACTGTTTATGGAGTTCCTTGCAGGAATATCAGCAGTTATCTTCCGGGGAATTGCAGGGATTTTTCTTCTGACAGCTTTGCTGAGCTATGGCTTTGGTCTGGAAAGTTCCGGGGAATGCCTGAAAATGGTATTGGCTGGATTCCTGTTTTATCTCCTGCCATGTATGGTTGAAATCGTGATTGCGGGAATCATCTTTTTGGAAGAATGGATTCGCTCTTTTACATAGGAAAAGGGCAGAAAGGGAACACACTTATGAAAAGAGAATTGGTGGAAAGCTACTTTGACTGGAATGAGATCAGGCTTGAGGCATATTTACGGATTGACCCGGAGCTGATCGAGCTGGAAGGGGAATGCGAGAAAACGATGGATGAATTGAAATCATATATAGAGAAATACGGACATGAGTTCTGGACGATCATTGACCGGATCGTATCGGCAAGACACGCAGTAGAAGCCTATATCAGCCGGGAAATGTATATCCGAGGGTTCTTGGATTATGAACGTCTGGTGTGTGAGATAGAAAGGGATGTATGAGGATGAAAGAGGAAGCATTGAAGGAATTTGTGGACAATATCATTCAGGAACGGATGCAGAGTGCATTCAGTCAGATGAAAGCCGGGAAAGAACCAGATACAGAAGATGATGTAGAAAAGAAATATGAGGAAGCGGTGGCATTGCTTCCAGAGGATAAACAGCAGGCAGTCCGGGAATACTGTGACGCTATTTTTGACAGTGGAGCAGAAAGTGAGATTTTTTTCTACCGGCTGGGACTTCAAGACGGGATCCGGTTGAACAAAATCGTAAAAAAGATAATCCGGTCAGTTTCATAACCGGATGAATATTAAAATGTAAAAATGAAAAGAAAGAGCATGAGCCGACATAAAGGTTGATGCTCTTTTTTTATAGATAATCCAGCGAGAGGAGGTGAGGCAGAATGAAGAATCTGAATATCAACCAGATGATGTTACTGTACTGTTTTGGATGCCCGAATCTGGAGTTTACAACTAAAAGACTCCGTTATGTGGCTGCACTGGCTACTGATTTTGAAGTGAAGAAATGTATTTTCAATCTCAGCAAGTATATCAATCAGGACGGTGTGGCGGAAGGCTATGACCAGATGTACTTCGACATCAAAGATTTTTTCAGCCCGGACGATGATCCGGCAGGAGCATTTGTACTGACACCGATGCGGTGGGACAATGATTTCGCAGCGTAAAGAATGATTAAGAAAATGGAGGAAAACAGGATGAACAGAGTGATTTTAATGGGACGTCTGACAAGAAATCCCGAGATCAAATACGGAGGAAAGGATAACGATATGGCAGTTGCCAGATATACACTGGCAGTCAACCGCAGATATAAGAAGGACGGTGAGCAGGAAGCAGATTTTATTTCCTGCGTTGTATTTGGAAAAGGTGCAGAGTTCGCCCAGAAATATCTCCGGAAGGGAATGAAAGTTGCCATACTTGGCAGGATCAGTACCGGAAGTTATAAGGATAAAGATGGAAAAACAGTTTATACCACCGATGTAATTGTGGAAGAACACGAATTTGCAGACAGTCCGAAAACAAAAAATGAAGCAGAGACCGGAGTCGACACAGGAGAAGGAAAAGCTGCAACAGACAGTGATGGATTTATGAATGTGCCGGAGGGAGAAGAACTTCCTTTTGAGTAAAAATGCCTGACAATATATCAGTACCGGGGGATAACAATTCCTCGGTGCTGATATAGAAATCAGAGAAAAGTCTTTTATCATATTTTCTTTTCTGACTGCCGGAGTTTCCGACAGTGAGACAGGAAAATAAATGGAATAACCAATGACAATCTCACGAATGCGTGATATTATAATGAATAAGCGGGTGAGTCTGATATGGAGGTTTTGTGATGGCAGTGAGCTATAAGAAATACTTTAGAATGGCAAAAGAAAAAGGGATTACAACTTCCCGAATTTTAGAAGAAGCGAATATCAGTGCTAACATTCTTACCAGAATGAAAAGAAATGAATATATTTCATTGGAGAGCGTTGAAAAAATATGCAAGGCTTTACAGTGTGATGTTTCGGATATATTGGATTTTACATATGAAAATGGAGGTAGTAAGAATGCCTAATTTATCGCAGATAAAGCGACAAAGAATGATGGAATTTTTGCAAAAGATTAAAGAAGATCATAAAGACGATGATGATATGCTTATCGCTCTTGGTGAAATAGAAGCAGAATTGAATGATAAAAAATATGGACTTGTATGGGAAAAGCATCAAGAAGCAGTGGATGTTATGATGCATACTCATATTCCAGTATTTACAGAATGTGAAGAAAAGGAAATAACTATTGATGAAGGTGGAAATTATAATTTCCTTTTAGAAGGAGATAATTTGCATAGTTTGCGGTTATTACAAAAAACACACAAGGGTAGAATAGATGTAATATATATTGATCCACCATATAATACAGGCAATAAAGATTTCATTTATGATGATAGCTTTGTAAAAAAAGAAGACGGTTTTAGACATAGTAAATGGCTATCATTTATGTCGAGTAGATTAGATATTGCTAAAGAATTGCTTGGCGAAACGGGCTGCATATTCATTTCAATTGGAGATAATGAGCTTGCTTCATTAAAAATGCTATGTGATGAAATATTTGGAGAAATGAACTTTTTATCAATAGTAACGAGACCAACCGGAACACATACAGGTGTTGTTAATAAAGCACTCGTTGGAGAATCTGATTATATATTAGTGTATTGTAAAGATATAAATCAGTGTGCATTGGATGGTTTGCCTTTGAATGAAAAAGATCAAAAAATATATGATATGAAAGATGAAAATGGAAGATTTTTAATTAGACCTCTGCGTAGAACAGGTGGTGAAAATCGGAGGGAAGACAGACCGAATATGTATTTTCCTATTACAGCACCAGATGGAACGATAGTTTATCCAATTGGTCCTACTGGGTACGAGAGCAGATGGATTTGTAATCCTGAGGGATATAAATATTTTGAATCGGAAGGTCGAATATATTGGAAAAAAACAAATGGTAAATGGCAGGTGTATCAGAAATTTTATTTACAGGATAAAAGAAAAGCTGTATCAAATTTATGGAGTGAACTTGAGGGAAACAAAAAAGCCACAAGAGAATTACAAAGTATCCTGAAAGATGATACGTTGAAATTTGATTATCCCAAGCCAACACAACTCATAAAGAAGATTGTTCGAATGTGGCCATATAATAATGCTATGGTTTTAGATTTTTTTGCAGGTTCTGGAACAACCGCTCAGGCAGTTCTGGAATTAAATGTTGAAGATAGTGGTAATCGTAGATTTATTCTCTGTACCAACAATGAAAATGAAATCTGTGAAAAAATCACATATCCACGTTTAAAAACAGTCATTACAGGAAAACGTGACGATGGAACCAGCTATTCTGAAGGTATTCCTACCAATTTAAAATATTATCATACAGACTTTGTTTGTAAAGATGAGGAAAATCTCTCTGACAAGTTGATTGATCATATTAAGGAGATGATTCAGTTAGAGCATGGTGTAAAGTTAGACAATTATAATTATATTATGATAATGGATGATGATGAGGCAGATGATATTGCAGCTCGTTGGGCAGAGTATCCGGATATAAAAGCATTGTATGTATCTAAAAATGTATTGTTTACTACAGAACAGAATACTCTTTTTAAGGATGTAGATGTTCATATTATTCCAGATTATTACTTCAATTTCGAACTCAGGGAGGTAGGGGAGTCATGGTAAATGGACTAACAATAAATCTTTTTGATTTTCAGGAGGATACAGTAGTCAAGTTACTTGATTTTACAACAGATAGCAATAGTAAACAGACTATCGTAATTAAAGCGCCTACTGGGTCTGGTAAAACAATCATCCTTATTGGATTCGCGGATGAGTATTTAAATAAGGTTAATTCCAATACTGCATTTATATGGTTGTGTCCGGGAAAAGGTGATCTGGAAGAACAAAGCCGTAAGAAAATGGGAGAAGTTGCACCTTACCGGAAAACACAAAATTTATTTGATGCTCTTCAAAAAGGTTTTGTAGCTGAAAGCACAACATTCATTAATTGGGAATTAGTTACTAAACGTGGGAATACTGCTATTCGAGAGAGTGAATGGAAAAATCTCTTTGATCGAATTGCGGATGCACATCGCAAGGGAATTGATTTTATTGTAATTATTGATGAGGAACATTCTAATAATACTGCAAAAGCAAAGAAAATTATTGATGCTTTTTCTGCAAAAAATATCATTCGTGTTAGTGCGACTGCAATTCAAAATAACAGATATGAGTTTTATGAGATTGACGAAATGGATGTTATTGATCAAGGACTTATTACAAAAGCTCTTTATGTGAATGAAGGGATTGCTGATAATGTTGAAATTACAGATGATTATGATTATCTATTAGATATTGCTGATAAAAAGAGGAAGGCAATAGCAAAGCGATATGTGGAAGTATTAGATGGAAAAAGAATTATTCGTCCACTTGTTTTAATACAGTTTCCAAATGGTCAACCAGAAACAATTTTAGCGGTAGAACGAAAATTGGAGTCTATGGGTTATACTTATGACAATGGCATGGTCAGTAAGTGGATGAGTGAAGATAAAAAAGATCTTCCAGATAATTTGTCAGAAAATGATGCTACTCCAGTGTTTTTGCTGATGAAGCAAGCGATAAGTACGGGTTGGGACTGTCCACGTGCAAAAATTCTGGTTAAATTACGAGAGGGTATGAGCGAGCAGTTCGAAATTCAGACAATTGGTCGTATTCGACGTATGCCAGAAGCAAAACATTATGATGATGATCTATTGGATTTCTGTTTTGTATTTACCTTTGATGAGAAATACAAAACTGGATTACTTGCAAATATGGATAAAGCATATGAAACGAGAAGATTATTTTTAAAAGAAAAATGTAAAACATTCACATTAGAAAAGCAACTGCGTGATTTAGAAGCAAATGGGCTTGGTGAGCGTGAAGTATTATACAAAATTTATGATGCTTTTGTTGCAAAATATCATCTCGGTTCAGATAAAAAGAATAATAAACAGATTCTAATGGGGCATGGATATGTTTTCGGAGATGAGGTACTTGGTCAAGCATTGCATGGTCAGTTTGTACGAACTGATATGGTTGCTGAAAGCAAATCATATTTTGTTACAAGAAAACGTGTAGATACCCATAAACATGGTATGCAGTTACTTCACAGTGTTGATAGTATCAAAACAGCAATAGGTATGCCGACAGCAAAGGTAAAAACTATTTTAGAAAGACTATTTCGAAAAGGCGGGAATTCAAGAAAGAAATTATTGGCTTTAGAGACGGCAGAATTTTATGCTTTTGTAATTAATAATGCACCTATATTAAAAGAAGATTTTAGAAGTGTTACTTCTGTTATGGAACAGCAAACATCATTTTCTGTTGCTCCTAAAACGATGATATTTCGAATTCCAGAACAGGATTTCTTTAAATATGACCCGGGTGTGAAAGAAGAAATAGAATATTTGAATAATGCTTATCATGATTATACTTCTGGATTTGCTATTAGCCTTATACGTAGTACGTGTGAAATGTTGTTTGAGCAATATTGTGAGAGAAAAGATGATATTGAATGGGTATATAAAAATGGAGATACCGGACAACAGTATTTTTCCATTGTATATAAGGATGGTTTGAAACATCAATGGCTTTTTTATGCGGATTATATTGTTATGAAGAAAGATGGAACGGTATGGGTAATTGAAACAAAGGGTGGCGAGGCAAAAGGAAAAGATAAAAATATTGATCGACAAATTGAAAACAAATTTGATGCATTTAAAAATTATGCTGCCGACCGAAATTTAAGATGGGGATTTGTCCGAGATAAGGATAATCGTTTATATATCAATAATACAGAATATGTAAAGCAAATGTCGGATGAAAATTGGAAACCGATTGAAAGTGAGTTTTAGGTATTTTTATTTATCGGATATGATACAAATCTCTTAGCAAAGCTAAGAGC
>DETV01000080.1 GCA_002361775.1 Eubacterium sp. UBA3279 | reverse complement strand
TGTACTATTTATATACTACCACCAAGGAAATAAAAATGTTATCAAAATCCTCAAAAATCAGCTTCATGCGATTTAAAAATGTGTCATACACATTTTCCTCCAAATATTGCCTTTTCAAAAAATCGCCTCCTGCAATTACCATTTTTTTCCAATTTTCTGTTAATCAATGTAGCATATTTTTCTACATTTTTCAACATGGACGGACAAAAAAAGAAGCCTTCCTACAGAAAGCTTCTTCTAAATATTTTTTTATTTTTGAGAAATTATCTCATTAAATCTCTTACCAAAATTCATTTTTACAGTTATATTATCTGTATCTTTCATTCGATTACAGAGTTTGTCAAATGGGAACAGACCCATCTCATCCGGAAGAAGAATTCCTTCATTGGCAATTTCTCCCTGAAGTATTTTTCTTTTCTTTTCCACCCACGGAGAATAGCAATGAAATAAAATCTCATTTCTTTTTTCATCAAATTCCATGGTGCTTAGCCATCCATTTCCTCCATAAAGATCAAACTGATAATTGGTCACCACATCAATAACCGGATGACCGTAATTATTTTCAAAGGTTTCTACCCATCTGTCTTCAATGTGTCCCCGTACCGTCATAAATACCTGATCAAAGGGTTTTACATAAATCTCCGGTTCCTCATTAAAGTGAGAAAAGATAATCGTGGGATAAGACTTATGGGTTTTCAATACCTCTAATACCCATTCTTTATCTGCGTCCATATCTGCCGGATTCCAGGGCAGGGACAGGAAAAGATATTCATAAGAACCTGCCGGAAGAATAGAATAACTGGAAATTCCGGAAGGACCTGTTCCCTGATATCCCTCCATATTCTGATACCGATTTCCACCAAAATATTTTTTATATAAAGAATTATCATGATTTCCATCAGTTACCAGATAAGGAATCTGTGCCTGATCCAAAACAGAAAATGCCTGGTCTGCTCTCTCATACTCTCTTTTCGTTCCATCCTGGCTCAGATCACCTACACACATTGTCATAACAATATGATATTTTTCCCTGTTTTCCCGAATCCACTCCATCTGAGCATCTACAATCTCCGGTTTATATTGTGTCTGATACTGAGGATCAGGTATATTTACAAAAGTATAGTTTTCTTTATTTGCCAGTTCCGGATAAGGAAGATCATCTCCAGGAACATGATATCTCTCATCTACAACACAATCCTGCTGCAAATATTCAGAAGGCGCAATAACACCCTGAGATATACGAATTTCCTGGATATACCCTCTGAAAATACCATCTCCGCACTCGGTTTCTGAAAACTCTTTTGCTTCACTCCAATAGGCAGTTCCTACTACCCAGCCTTTTTCTTCTCCTGTATTTAAAGTCTTGATTCCCACCTGTGGCTGAAAAGTATTACACCGTTGTACCTGGATGCCATCTACACTCATTACTGTGCTGTTTCCATCGTTTTTTATCACTACATAATGCCATTTTTCCGGCTGAACTCCTCCTGCGTCGGACCAGGTGGTAGGGTTATCTATAACTTCTGCGTTATTGGTTGTCCAGGGATTCCACTGCATTTCCCAGGATTCTGAAATATTCAGTCCACCGTTGGCTTCCGGCTCTCCACCTTCCATCCTCGCCAGTTTTCCTGTACCTTTCTGTCCTAAAACAGAGGACCATTCACAGATTTTTTCCGGCAATTTCAGTACCACTTCAATGGTATATCCTTCCCGAAACTCTTCACCATTGATAGGGGCCTCTTTTACAGTCTCAAAAAATGCACCTGTTTTTTTACCCTCTTCTACATTCAGAGGAGTGATCCAGAGACATTCCGCCTCTGGATCTTCCTGAATATTATCTTTGGGAAAACTCATATAGAATGAGGCATTTTCGCCTTTCCGAATCCGATCTGTATTTAATCTGAGATGGTTTCCCTTTCCGGAAATATCTTTTATTATCAGATTATTTTCTTCCAGACTTCCTGACTGGAAATATCTGGAGTCGAATCTCCAGTGGGCTGCTGTTCCTTTTGCGCTTAAATTCTTTTCTGTCATTGATACATCTCCCATTTTATATTCTTCTGGCATCATAGCAAGGGATTGTTTATCCTTCAATGGAGGAATCTCTCAATATCAGTGGACTTTTCACTCATCCCAGCAGTTCTTCTGCCATCTCTTGTGTCACCACAACTTTCTCAAGATGTTCCACCTCAATCCGGTACAAAGCATTCGCCGCAATATGCTCTGCTGCCTGCTCCAGATCACGTATTCCGCTTGTATTTTTATATAATTCCATCACCTTATCAAGAGCTTCTTCTGTCATAGAAAATTCTTCTTCCCGAAGACTCATTCTCTTTAATACTTTTGGCATAGCATACCGGGAAAAAATAACTTTCTTTTCTTCTATTGTATAATCAGGAATATCAATCACCGCAAACCGGGACATCAAAGGAGCGCTGATCTGAGATTTATCGTTGGCCGTGGCAATGGGATAAACCCCGCCTGTGGGAATCATACATTCCATATAATTATCTGTAAATCCAAGATTATCCAACAGTGTCAGCAATACATCTGCCGGATTGCCATTCCCCTTTCCTGAGGCTGCCTTATCCAATTCATTGATAATAAATACCAGATTGGATTCTCCCGCCATAGAAAATGCTTCCATAATAATTCCCGGTTTTGCATTGGCATAAATCCGTGAACTTCCGGTAAGCTGCTCCGGGTCATTGATAGAACTCATATCCAAAGTAGTCCAGGGCAATTTCAGAATTCTGGCTACCGCATAAGCAATCTGAGATTTTCCTGTTCCTGCAGGTCCACAGAGCAACAGACCGTATGCCGGCAGCGTATGGGTACGATTAATCTGAATAATCGTTTCCATTATACGCTGTTTTACCTTTTCCATTCCGTACAATTCCTCATCCAGAATTTTTCTTGCTGCCACCGGATCAATAGACTCAAAATAATGATTTTTCCACTGAATATTCATCATAATAGACAGCGCTCTCTGGGCATGGCGTTTTTCCTCCGGCGAAACTTCATGAGAACGGGCCACTGCCAGATTTCTTCTTGCCCACAACCGAATATTATCCGGTATGGTCTTTCCGGCACAATTCATAAAATCGGTTATACTCTGAAGACTGGTAAGCTTCATACTGTCTCCATCTTCTGCACTGTCTTCATCCATCTCTTCGTCTTCTCCCGGATTTGGCGCACTGCTGGAAAGTAATCGTTCAATCATAAACTGTAAAAAGCCGTCTTTAGCAGAAAGCTTTGTTCCCGCCCCTCCAGCCAGTTCTCTTATTTTATAGACAGCATAACCTTCTTCCCGGTTTTCTCCCGATAACCGGACATTGATATGATTTTCTCCCAGCCAGCGGATCAGACTGATAAAACGGGCGTCAATTTTCAGAATATCTTCTGCAAAGGTTCCCTCTTCTTCCTTAAATTCAAACGATGTCCGCTGAGATTGATTGGTAAAAAAACCACTGGAATGATGACTTCTCTTTCTGGTACGGCTACTTAAAAGCAATATGGGTTTTTCCGGTGACGCCACACTTTCATCTGAATATAAAATCTGGTATGTACATTCTCCTTCTTTTACTTCTTTCTTTTTATCATTAGTAAAATCAAAAACTGGCATAAACTTTTCCTCCTTATTTCAAATCCATTAAGCGATAGGGTTCTATAGTAAAATTCCCCTGCTTGTCTATCGTAATCAATGTTGCGCCCCTCTGCCTGTCTGGGAAATGGGATTTTCTGAAACAGAATTTCTACCATAGTATTTAAAAATTTCTTTACGTAAGATTCTTCTGAATACCATTCTTTCATAATTTCACCTTCTTTCCCCTCCGTTCCTGTTCATTTTACCACGATTATCTGGTGACAGCAAAGAAATTATTCAGTTGCAGTAATATCAAGAAAGTGGTATAGTGAGTACGATTCACAGGATAGTTCTTTTATCCATGACTGAAAATATAAAGGAGACTATATCCATGAAAACATCGGATTTTTATTATGACCTTCCCCAGGAACTGATTGCTCAGGATCCTCTTGAAGATCGTTCCTCTTCCCGGTTGATGCATCTGGACAAACTTACCGGCGAATTGGAACATACAGATTTCAAACACATTGTACGCTATTTAAAACCGGGAGACTGTCTGGTTATCAATGATACGAAAGTTATTCCTGCCAGACTGTACGGCCACAAAAAAGATACCGGCGCCCTCATTGAAATTCTTCTCTTAAAGAGAAAAGAAAATGACATCTGGGAGTGCCTGGTAAAACCGGGGAAAAAAGCGCGTCCCGGAGCAGTTATTTCTTTTGGAGATGGAATCCTCACCGGAGAAATCCTGGATGTGGTAGAAGAAGGAAACCGTCTGATCCAATTCCACTACGAAGGAATTTTTGAGGAAATCCTGGATCAACTGGGTGAAATGCCTCTTCCTCCTTATATCACTCATAAACTGGAAGACAAAAACCGTTACCAGACGGTATATGCAAAAAACGAGGGCTCCGCTGCTGCTCCCACCGCAGGACTTCATTTCACCGAAGAACTTTTGGCCCAAGTCAGATCCATGGGGGTAAACATTGCTCATGTCACCCTTCATGTAGGACTTGGTACTTTCCGTCCAGTAAAAGTAGATGATGTGGAAAGCCACCATATGCATTCTGAATTCTATGTGGTGGAAGAAGATCAGGCAAAATTGATCAACGATACTAAAAAACAGGGAGGCCGGGTAATCTCTGTAGGAACTACCAGTTGCCGTACCCTGGAATCTGCCACTTCTGAAGATGGAATTCTCCATGCCGGAAGCGGATGGACAGAAATCTTCATTTATCCGGGATATCGTTTTAAAATGATTGACGGACTGATTACAAATTTCCATTTACCGGAATCCACCTTACTGATGCTGGTATCTGCGTTGGCAGGAAAAGAAAAAATCATGCACGCCTATGAAGAAGCTGTCAAAGAACGGTATCGTTTCTTCAGTTTTGGGGACGCCATGTTTATCCAATAAGCAAATAATTTTAAAGAATAACATAAAAACAGAGCTGTTTCCAAAGTCACACATTCACGTTTCTCTGGAAACAGCTCTGTTTTATACTTCACAAATCAGGAAAAACAAAACCTAATATCCTAATAGTGGCAATATATTTTTCGGTTGTTCAATAATGGATAAATCTGCTTTGTGATCTTCATGATGATCTCTCTGATGAATAACCACCAGTTTCCTGCCGTTAAAATAACGGACATACTGACCAAATACTTCGGAGTTGATTGCAGTTCCCAAAAGCAATAATGTATCTGCTTTTTCAACCTCATCTGTCACCTGGGTAATCAATCGACTGTCCACCATCTCTCCAAACAGAGTAATCTGGGGGCGAATCATTCCATTACAGGATTCACATACCGGAATCCCTTTGGAATCTCTTACATATTCCATGGGATAAAGTCTTCCACAGCGAGAGCATTTATTATTGTACACGCTTCCATGAAGTTCTATAAAATTCTGCAGGTTCACCTTTTTTCCCATGGAAAAAATATTTGCCGTTATCACACACTGTAATTTCCCCGCATTCTGCATGGCAGCCAGAGCATCCCAGGATTCTGTTTTTTCCGGCATATGATGCAGCATTTCATTTTTGTAAAAACGGAAAAATTGTTCCGGTCTGGTATTAAAGTAACTGCTGCTAAACAGATCTTCCGGTGAAACGCCGTACTTTTCTTCAATATCATACGCCCTTTCCTGAAACTTTACTCCGAGATAACCGCCTTCTTCCATCATACCGGAACCACAGATCGCAACCGTGTAACTGCTCTCCTCAAGAATACGCTTTAAACTCTCAATCTTTTTCTCCATCATACGCTCCCCTCCTTTTTTTATATTTGCCGCACATTCTCTGCTGAATATTTAGATTTATTATAACATTTTCCCTAAAGAATTTCCACTCTTATCCTTTTATTTTCAGCATTTCTTCCAACTCGTTTCGACTGCATTCCTTTTTTCCATAGCGGGCTTTTTCATATAATACATGAAATCGTTCTCTTTCTTCCTCTTCCATAGTAAGTTCTTCTTCCAATTGGCTGGGAGTATACCAGTAAGGAATTTCTTCTCCCCATGCCTGTTTTACCCTTTTTTTGTAATGCTTACGTATCCGCGCATCCGGCGATGTATCCCAAAATAAATGTTCTTTACTTTCCCGGGAAAGTTTTTTCTTTTTTTCTGATACAAAAGGAATCGTCAACCGTTCTACTCTGTCTCCATTTTCTTCTGTTCTCACGTTAAAATTCTGATATAAAAAATAAAGACGTTTCACGAGTATCCACAGCAGCAATAAAATAAGTCCCACACCCAAAATCCATCCCAGTACATTAAAAATCCGATAAATAATTTCTACCAGAAGAGGAGTTTCTCCTTGCTGCACCGGAGGAAGCATCACTGCTCCGCCCTGTTCCATCATCTCTGCTTCTTCCTGTCCTCCGCCATTTCTGAACAAAAACTGAAGAATCCATAAAAAAAGAGTTTTCAGGCTGGAACCTATTTTTCTGATCATTCCATCGATTCCCAAAAAAGGCGCTGCCACCATAGCCGCCGCTATAGTTCCGTTAAATATCCACATCATTCCCTGATTAATTTTTCCCAGCCTTTTTACAGGAAGACGTTCCAGATTCTTATGAGTACTTACAAATTGATTCAGTGCCACAAGATTGGTATGAAAATTATAAATCAGAAAATATATTGCTGCCTTCACAGAAAGATATATTTTCATGTAATCATTTTTCAGATAATCTCCCACTATATATAAAACCAGATAACCCAGCAGCCAGGGATAAGCAGGGGCCTCAAGCCAGCATTTTTCTTTTTTGGCTCTTGCATGAAAATAAGAAGCTGCAGCAAATATTCCACAAAGCGGCAGATAGATTTCCCGCCCTCCTCCATAATATACTCCCAGAACAGTTAACAGAGAAATAAACAGAAACTGCCAGAAATTTTTCACCCGCTCACAGGCCACCGACAGCGCTGCCGCCACGGGAAGTAACAAAATATTTTTATAAATCATCTGAGGATTTCCCGGTTTTACCATTTGTATGATCAGATCATACAACATACTCAACAGCAAAAAACTGTGGATAATTTCCAAAGTCCTGGTTCCCTTTTTCATTTTCTTACCTCCCATCGGATAATTGGACAATCCGGAGTCTGCCTAAGCTGCAGTTCCATTTCCTTATACAGGGTGGATATCCATATTCCTCCTGCCCCCTGTTGTAAAAGCTTCAGAAAACTTTCATAACAATTTTCTTTCTGATTTTTTGAAATCATCAGATAGGTGCGGGAAGAAACTTCCCTTTTCTCTCTTTCCCGATCCAAAAGAAATTCCATGGGTTCTGCCTTCTGCAAAAGATCCAACCGCGCCAGACCTTCATTGATATATCGGATCTGTTGTTTTCCTGCACCCGGCTCTCTGGAAAATAATTCTTTTGTTTTCAGATCATGACCATTCGTACGTATCCCCACAAAAATACCTCTTTGTATACATAAAAATGCCAGAGAAGCAGCCAGACGAATACCTTCTTCATGAATTTCATCATATTTCCATATAGTTTCATCATCCACATCCAGAAAAATCAAAACCTCCTGGGCTGCTGTGGAATCAAACAGATTTACCATCCACTGATCTGTACGGGCAGAAGCTTTCCAATTGATACGACTCATGGGATCTGTGGGAAGATATTCCCGGATTCCCCTAAACTCAAAGGGATCTTCATACAAATTTTTTCTGGAAAGTACCGACCCCATAACCTTCTGAAATGGTATTTCCAATTCTTTTTCACCGATTCCGGAAGGATATACATAAAACGAACTGTGTTGTTTCAATGTTCCATAATATTTTTTTGTCATCAGAGGACTTCGAGTGACCAGTTCCACACTTTCCACCTCATAATATCCCCTCCTGGTACATCGAAAAGGAATTTTTCTGGTGATTTTCTGATAACTGCCCACTGAAAATATATCTCTTTTATAACACTGGTCCGATACGCTGGTATTTTCTCCGTCACCAAACCAAAGATTTTTATGAATCTGAAACCCTACCTGCAAAATTGGCAAAAACAACCATTTCTGATTCGTAATTGTCTCTGTCAGAAATGCTTTCTGACCTTCTGTGACAGGTTCCTTTTGAAATTCCACCTTTGCATCCAGCAAACTGTCCCAAAATTTTCCGTATGCCCGATTAAGAATGAAATCAATAAAAAATGCTCCGATCAAAATTACCACAATGATCATTTATCTTCTCTCCCATTCTTCTGTGGGAACTTTAACCTGTTCCAGAATAGCTCTGATCTGTTCTTCCCCTGAAACAGTACTTCCGTATCCCCGGGACAGAACCAGTCGATGTGCCATCACAGGCACTGCCACCGCCTGAATATCCTCCGGAACTACATATGTTCTTCCCTGAATCCATGCATACGCCTGACAGCCGTGAAGCAGCGCCAAAGTTCCTCTGGGACTTACTCCTGAGATAATTTCTCTGCTCTTTCTCGTGGCCTGCACCAGTCCTGTTATATATTCCAGAAGCTGGGGATGCACATAAACTTTTTTAATTTCTTCCCGTGTTTTACATACTTCCTCCCCGGTACATACCGTTTCCAATTCTTCATAAGGCTGTCCCTTCAAAAACCGGTTCAAAATGTCCAGTTCCTCCTGTTGGCTTGGAAGACCCATGGATAATTTCATAAAAAATCGGTCTAATTGTGCTTCCGGAAGGGGGAAAGTTCCTGTGGTTTCCAACGGATTCTGCGTGGCAATAACAAAAAATGGTTCCGAAAGCTTTCTTGTCACTCCGTCCACCGTCACCTGTCGTTCTTCCATACATTCCAGTAAACTGGCCTGTGTTCTCGGCGTTGCCCTGTTGATCTCATCTGCCAGAATAATATTTGCAAAAACCGGTCCCTGACGAAATACAAACTCTCCCTGTTTCTGGTTAAAATAATTCATTCCGGTTATATCGGAAGGAAGTAAATCCGGGGTAAACTGGATTCTCCCAAAAGATGTGTCCAGGGACCTGGCAAGCGATTTGGCCAACATGGTTTTTCCCGTTCCCGGTACGTCTTCCAACAGCACATGACCTCCTGCTGCCAACGCCGTAAGTACCAGATCAATCACCTGCTCCTTACCCACCAACACTTTTCCCATATTTTCTCTCACTGCCCGAATCCAGTCTCTCGTATGTTCCATACGTTTCCCCTCCCTGTCTATGTTTCATTCTGTTTTTTGACTGCAATATATCGCTTTATCGTTTCGTACTCCACTGAGAGCAGTCCCACACACTGGTGGCAATATCTTCATAAAATTCCGGTTCATGACAAACCATCAAAATACTTCCTTTATATGCTTTCAGCGCCCGCTTCAACTCGTCTTTTGCATCCACATCCAGATGGTTAGTAGGCTCATCTAACACCAGGAGATTCGTTTCCCGATTAATCAATTTACACAACCGGACTTTCGCCTGCTCACCGCCGCTTAACACCCGAACCTGACTCTCAATATGCTTTGTGGTAAGTCCGCATTTTGCCAGAGCAGAACGCACCTCATACTGAGTATAGGAAGGGAACTCCTCCCAGATTTCTTCTATACATGTTTTTGTGTTATCGTAAGAAGATTCCTGCTCAAAGTAGCCGATATAGAGATAATCTCCCAATTGCGCATAACCTTCCAACGGTCTGATCAATCCCAAAACACTCTTCAACAATGTTGTTTTTCCTATTCCGTTGGCGCCGGTAAGCACCACTTTTTCCCCTCTCTCCATTTCCAGATTCAATGGCACAGACAGAGGCTCATCATACCCGATCACCAGATCTTTGGTACAAAACAGTTGTTTTCCCGCTGTCCTTGCCTCCCGGAATAAGAACTGAGGCTTCGGTCTTTCCTGCATCAATTCTATTTTCTCCATTTTATCCAGCTTTTTCTGTCGGGACATAGCCATATTTCTGGTAGATACTCGGGCTTTATTTCTTGCTACAAAATCTTTCAATTCACTGATTTCCTGTTGCTGCCGTTTATACGCTGCCTCCAACTGTGCTTTTTTTACTTCATACACCTGCTGAAAATGCTCATAATCTCCCACATACCGATCCAGTTTCTGATTTTCCATATGATAAATAAGATTGACTACACTGTTTAAAAACGGAATATCATGGGAGATCAGAACAAAGGCATTTTCATACTCCTGAAGATATCTTTTCAGCCATAAAATATGCTGTTCATCCAGATAGTTCGTCGGCTCGTCCAGAAGAAGAATATCTGGTTTTTCCAAAAGTAACTTTCCTAACAGTATCTTCGTTCTCTGACCTCCGGATAATTCTGTAACATCGCTATCCAAACCTAATTCCAACAACCCCAAAGCCCTTGCCACTTCTTCTACTTTAGAATCTATAATGTAAAAATCATGCATAGTCAGAAGATCCTGAATCGTTCCCAGTTCTTCCATCATCACTTCCATTTCTTCCGGGGAAGCTTCTCCCATACTGTCACAAATCTGATTCATCTTCTCTTCCATTTCAAAAAGCCAGGAAAATGCTGAAGATAACACATCCCGAATAGTCATACCCTTTTCCAATACCGCATGCTGATCCAGATATCCCACCCGGACATTTTTAGCCCATTCTATCTTTCCTTCATCCGGCATCATCTGATCTGTAACAATTTTAAAAAACGTGGATTTTCCTTCTCCATTTGCCCCTACAAGACCAATATGTTCTCCTTTTAAAAGACGAAAAGACACATCCTGAAAAATAGCTCTGTCTCCAAATCCGTGGGAAAGGTGTTCTACGTTCAAAATACTCATAATTTTTCTCCTTTATGTTCTATATCCTTATCCATTTTACATGAGTAAAACAGGAGTTGCAAGAGACAAAAACATGATACTGCAAACCCTTTTACACAATGGGATGAAAAAACGAACAATCTCCTCCAATTGGATGAAGTTGTTCGTTTTTTCGCATAATTAATGGTATTTATTGTATTTATAAAGTATGTTTATCTTTGAGGAATAGAAATTTTATACCACACATCAATATCCGTCATTATGTAACAATTCGTGTGTTTTTCCCTTCAAAAATCCCTCATACAGTGACTGTACCATAGGATTTTCATCTGGTTTTTTGATAATAGACATATTATCTGCGCTGTAGATACCCCTGGTCCTTGCTGCCTTCGTCCGGTCTCCCGCTCTCGGCGGCTGTCCTCCGCCCATGATGCAGCCACGACGGCAGGCCATCACCTCTATCAGATGGTAATTTGCCTCTCCGTTTTTCACCCGTTCCATCACCGTTCTGGCATTGGCCAGGCCGCTGACTACGCATACGTTCAGATCCTGTCCTCCATAGTGTATGGTAAATTCTTTGATGGCTTCATCTCCCCGGACACCACATTCTGCGATGGCTTCCAAAGCCGCCTTATCATGTTCCGGGATCAGTCGGCGAAGCACTGCCTCCGTCACACCTCCGGTCACACCAAAGAGCACGCCGCCGCCGGAACCAAATCCAAAGGGAACGTCACTGGCTTCCGGTTCCAGAGCCGCAAAATCTATACCGGAATTGTTTATCATCCGGATCAGTTCCGTGGTTGTGATCACATAATCTGTATCCTGTTCTCCCTTGGTGAAGCTGTTAGGACGTTTGATTTCCATTTTCTTTGCCGTACAGGGCATAAAGGATACCATAACTGTCCGTTTTCCTTCTGCGTGTTTCGGATCCCGATACCATTCTTTTGTTACCGCTGACATCATACCCTGAGGAGAACGGCAGGTGGAAAGGTTTTCTTTATATTCCGGATACTGGTCGGTGATGAATTTTACCCAGGCGGGACAGCAGGAGGTCATCAGAGGAAGTTTTCTTCCCGTCTGCAGACGATTTAAAAATTCTGCCGATTCTTCCATTACGGTAAGGTCCGCGCTGAAGGTGGTGTCATATACTTCATCAAATCCCATCCGATGGAGTACGTTTACTATTTTACCCATAACGCTGCGGCCTTTGGTAAGTCCGTAGGAGTCTCCCACGGCCACCCGCACTGCCGGCGCCACCTGAGCCACTACCCGCACCTCCGGATCTGCCAGAGCATCCCACACCTCATCCATGTTGGTATGGATACTGATGGCTCCTGTGGGGCAGAATACCCGGCACTGTCCGCAGCCCACACAATTTGTCTCTGCAATTTTCTTATTAAAAGCTGGCATGACCATGGCGTCCGTTCCCCTAAAGGCAAAGCCCAATGCGCCGATTCCCTGCAATTCTTCACAGGCCCGCACACAGTCGCCGCAAAGGATACATTTGTTGGGGTCCCGGATGATTGCCGGTGAACTGTCATCGATTTCCTGGGGTTCTCTCGTATTTTCAAAACGGACGTTCATAACTCCCAGCCGATGAGCCAAAAGCTGAAGATTACACTCACCGCTTTTTACGCAGGTGGTACAGTCTCTGCAGTGAGCCGCCAAAAGCAGTTCCACGATCAGTTTTCTGTATTTTTTTACTTTACCGGAATTGGTATAGATTACCATCCCGTCTCTCGGTTCCTCGGAGCAGGATGCAAAAGTTCTTCCTCTGTCATCCTCCACGGTACAAAGGCGACAGGCGCCAAAGGTAGATACTTCTGAGTGATAACAAAGAGTGGGGATATTGATTCCCGCTTTCCGGATCACGGATAATACATTTTTTTCATCGGTAAATTCTACTTTTCTACCGTCTATTGTCATTATACCCATAGCGTCGCCTCCTAGTATTCCACGTAAATCGCATTGAATGCACAGTTGTCTTTACAAGCGCCGCAGTGGATGCAGACAGCCGGATCAATGTGATAACATTCTTTAATTTTTCCGGTGATCGCTCCCACCGGACAGTTTTTGGCACATTTGGAACATCCTTTACAAAATTCCGGATTGATCACATATCGTTTCATAGCCTCGCAGACTTTTGCCCGGCACTTGTGTTCCACAATATGTTCTTCATATTCCTCCCGGAACAATTTTAAGGTACTGAGTACAGGAAGGGGCGCGCTTTTGCCCAGACCGCACAGAGCCATACTTTTTACCATTTCTGCCAGTTCCTGCAGTCGGTTAAGATCTTCCAATTCTCCTTTACCTGCCACGATTTTTTCCAGGATTTCCAGCATACGCTTGGTACCTTCCCGGCAGGGAACACATTTTCCACAGGATTCTCTCTGGGTAAAGCTCATAAAGAAACGGGCAACTTCCACCATACAGGTATGTTCATCCATAACTACCAGTCCACCGGAACCTACGATAGCCCCGTATTTTTTCACAGAATCAAAATCCAGCGGGATATCCAGGTGTTCTTCCGTCAGACAGCCGCCGGAGGGACCTCCGATCTGTACTGCTTTAAACTTACCGCCGCCTTTCAGACCGCCTCCAATATCAAAAATGATTTCTCTCAGTGTGGTTCCCATGGGAACTTCAATCAATCCCGTATTTTCAATAGCTCCCGTCAGAGAAAATGTTTTCGTTCCCGGACTTCCCACTGTTCCAATACTGCGGTACCACTCTGCTCCCTTCAGGATAATACCGGGAACATTGGCAAAGGTTTCCACGTTATTCAGTACGGTAGGTTTCTCCCACAATCCTTTCTCTACAGTACGGGGGGGTTTTACTCTTGGCATACCCCTGTTTCCTTCTATGGATGCGGTAAGGGCCGAACCTTCACCGCAGACGAAGGCTCCCGCCCCTCTGTTGATATGAAGATGGAAGGTGAAATCTGTTCCCAGGATATGCTCTCCCAGCAGTCCCCGTTTTTCCAGTTCCGCTATGGCGCCCCGCAGCCGTTTTACGGACATGGGGTATTCTGCACGTACATAAATATAGCCGTCTGCCGCCTTTACTGCATATGCGGCGATCATCATACCTTCGATCAGCCGGTAAGGATCTCCCTCCATAACCGAGCCATCCATAAATGCTCCCGGATCTCCCTCGTCACCGTTACAAACCACGTAGCGGACTTTTTCTTTCTGGCGGGCCACCTGTTTCCATTTTTTTCCTGCCGGGAAACCTCCGCCGCCTCGTCCCCGAAGGCCGGACTGGTCAACTTCTTCTATAATTTCCTCTTCGCTCATCTCAAAAAGCGCTTTTTCCAGCGCCAGGAAACCGCCGCTGGCTATGTATTCATCCAGAGATTCCGCATCGAACTTTCCGCAGTTTTCCAGAACTAATCGGGTCTGTTTTGCGATAAATGGGATTTCTTCCGGATTCTGATAGGGAACGCCTTTTTGCTTATACAGCAGCCGCTCCACCACATCATCCTCCAGCACGCTTCTCTGGAAGATCTCTTCACAGTCATCCAATCCCACTTTTGTATACTGTACTACCTGTTCGCCTTTCTGGATACGCACCAGAGGTCCCAGTTCGCAGATTCCCTGACACCCTGTCTTTTTCACTCCCATATGTTCTCCCTGCTCATGGGGAGCAAATTCCAGTGTCACACCGGGAGCATCTTTGCAGATTTCCAGAAACTTATCGTATATTTTTTCGGAACCTGTGGCGATACATCCGGTTCCCGAACAGACAAGAATCCGACAGTCATAAGACGATAACTGCTTTTTCGCTTCTTCCCTTGTCTGATTCAATCCTTCTTTATTCTGTATCATGCGCCGGCACCTCCTCTCAGAGTATCAATCAGTTCTTCTGCTTTCTCAGGGGTCATTCGCGGATGGACTTCATCATTTACCATCATGGTGGGCGCCAGTCCACAGGCTCCCAGACAGGATACCGTCTCCACCGTAAATAACATATCGTCCGTAGTATGTTTTTTCTTGCTCAATCCCAGCTTCTTGTACAAGGCTTCCAAAACGGGAGTTGATTTTCGCACATGGCAGGCGGTTCCGTCACAAACTTTAATCACGTATTTTCCTTTTGCTTCAAAGGAAAAGTTCTCATAAAATGTAGCCACACTGTAGGCCTTTGCCTCTGTCACTCCGATCTCTTTTGCCACGTAAGTCAGAAGTTCCCCCGGCAGATAACGATACGTTTCCTGGATATCCTGCATAATGGGAATCAGTGAACTGGACTTACGCCCGTGACATGCTATGATCTCATCGACTTTTTGATAATATGACTGATCTAACATAAACGAACCTCCTCTAAGTCGTTATAGATAAGCATATTATACATGAATTATTCACATAACACAAACTATTTCCATCAATATGATGAAAAATATCAAATTCGTCATATTTTTTTCACGCAAAAAGAGCAGATTATACTTCTTCGTATAATCTGCTCTTTTTCAGACTCTGCAAATGTTCTTTGCGTCTGTTATATAAAATTACTCTTCTGTTTCTTCTACTTCTTCAGCAGCCGGCTCCAGAGCTTTCATGCTCAGGCTGATCTTCTTATCTTCGCCGTTGAAATCAACAACTTTTGCTGTGATTACCTGTCCTACAGTAAGAACGTCTGCCGGTTTTTCTACGTGTTCTCTGGAAATCTGAGAAACATGAAGCAGCGCGTCTACACCTGGCTCCAGTTCTACAAATGCACCAAAATCTGTCATACGTGCAATTGTTCCTTCTACCACATTGCCTACAGCATATTTTTCATCTGCATTCAGCCATGGATTCTGATCTTCAAACTTCAGGCTCAGCGCAATCTTGTCACCATTGATATCTTTGATCAGAACAGTGATAGGCTGTCCTACTTTGAAAATCTTTTTCGGATTCTCAACTCTGCCCCAGGACATCTCGGAGATGTGAAGCAGTCCGTCAGCTCCGCCCAGATCGATGAATGCGCCAAAGTCTGTTACATTCTTAACTGTTCCTTCTACCACATCACCTACAGCGATTCTCTCAAAGAGAGCTTTCTGCTGTTCAGCTTTTGCAGCAACCAGAAGCTGTTTTCTGTCACCGATAATTCTTCTTCTTCTCGGATTGAACTCTGTAATAACGAATTCGATTTCCTGATCTGCATATTTTGTCAGATCTTTCTCAAAAGTATCAGATACCAGGCTTGCCGGAATAAATACTCTTGTCTCGTCGATCACTACACTCAGTCCGCCATTCAGTACCTGAGTTACTTTTGCTGTCAGCACTTCTTTATTCTCGAATGCCTCTTCCAGTCTCTTGCTTCCTTTTTCTGCTGCCAGTCTCTTATAAGTAAGCAGTACCTGGCCTTCGCCGTCGTTTACTTTCAGAACTTTCACTTCCATGGTATCACCAGGTTTCACTACGGAAGACAGATCGATGGATGGGTCATTGCTGTATTCATTCTTGGTAAGAATACCGTCAGCTTTGTAACCAATATTCAGGATAATCTCGTCTTCTTTGACGTCGATTACTGTACCTTCGACTACCTCCCCGTTTCTGATTGTTTTCAATGATTCTTCCAGCATTTGTTCAAAACTTAATTCTGACATGTTTTTGAACCTCCTCAATTATATTATTTGGGGTGGAAGCCCCCGCTGTAATACCTACGCAACCAATACATTGAAAAGGCCTAGTATCCAAATCAACAAGTGTCTGTATATAGTAAGTATTTTTACATTCTTTTCTACATATCTCGTATAATTTCTGCGTATTGGAACTATGTCTGCCGCCAATGACGATCATGGTATCTACTTCGCAGGCAATCTGCTGTGCTTCCAATTGTCTTTCCTCGGTTGCACTGCAAATCGTATTTATAACAAGCTTATCATACCTCTTTTTCGCAAGAATTTCAACTAAATCTTGAAATTTATTGTAATTAAATGTCGTTTGCGATACAATGCACAATTTCGTTTCTTCCGAAAATTCCGTTTTTTCGGCCTCTTCCTTCGTGGAAATCACCGTTACCGGACCTGTACACCATCCCCGGATTCCTTCCACTTCCGGGTGATCCGGATTGCCGATTATAATGATATGGCGCCCGTTTTTCCCTTCTCTCTCCACGATTCTGTGGATTTTTTTTACGAAGGGGCAGGTGGCGTCCACACATTCCAGATTCTTTTTTTCTATGATTTCGCAGATTTCTCTGGAAACTCCGTGGGAACGGATCACTACAGTTCCCTCTGACAACTGTTCCAGTTCTTCTCTGCCGGAAAGAACTTTCACCCCTTTGGATTCCAGATCGCTGACCACTTCTTCATTATGGATGATGGGACCGTAGGTATATACATTTTTCTTTCCCATCTTCACCTGATCGTATACCTTTTCCACTGCCCGCTTTACCCCAAAGCAAAAGCCGGCAGTTTTTGCCGTTTTAATTATCCGTTCCCCCATACTGTACTCCTTTATCTTCTTTTCTCCTCAAATGCCTGAAGCACTGCCTGAGTCACCTGTTCAATGTTCATAAAAGAAGCGTCGATAAGCACTGCGTCTTCAGCCTGACGAAGAGGAGAGATTTCTCTTGTCATATCCCGGTGATCTCTTTCTTTGATATCTGCCTCTATTTCGTCCAAATCTGCTTCCATTCCCTTTTCTTTCAGCTCCAGGTATCTTCTTTTGGCTCTCTCCCGGGAACTGGCTGTAAGATAGATTTTCACGGTAGCATGGGGCAATACCTGGGTACCAATGTCTCTTCCGTCCATTACCACATTTTCTTTTTCTGCAAGTTCTCTTTGCAAAGCCACCAGTTTTTCTCTCACCTTACTGTTTGCTGATGTTTTGGAAGCCATATTTCCCACTTCCTCCCGGCGAATCTCTTTTGATACATTTTCCCCGTTCAAAAGCACCTGCTGTTCACCATTTTCATAAGTGATGGAAACCTGGATCTGTTCACACGCTTCCTCAATTTTTTCACTGTCCTCCGGACTGATTCCCTGTCTCAGAAAATACAATCCCATGGCGCGATACATTGCTCCTGTATCCACATAAATAAAAGACAGATTCTTTGCCGCTTTTCTGGCAATGGTACTTTTTCCTGCTCCTGCAGGTCCGTCAATTGCAATACTAAAACTCATTCTTTCATCCTCCCTGTTTTTCACTGGCGCCACAGGCCGCCGCAAAAGCGGTAGACCAGGCGATCTGCAAATTATATCCTCCCGTCAGCGCATCCAGATCCAGCACTTCTCCGGCAAAATATAATCCTCTTACTTTTTTTGATTCCATGGTTTTGGGATCCACTTCTTTCACCAAAATGCCGCCCTGAGTAATAATAGCTTCCTGAAATCCCCGTAATCCTGTAATTGTCATAGGAAAAGCTTTTGTTTTTTCCACAAATGACATTCTCTCTTCTCTCGTGATCTCATGGACCTTTTTCTGCGGATGGATTCCGCCAATATCCAGAATGACCGGAAGAAGTTTGGAAGGAAACATTCCATCCACCACATTTTTAAACTGTTTGTTTTTTCCGCTTTCAAATTCTCTCAACAGGCGGGTATCCAACTGTTCTTTGGAAAGCGCCGGTTTCAGATCGATTTTGGCGGTAAGATAGCTTTTCTTTAAAAGCTTTCCCACTTTTGCGCTGGCTGATAATACCAACGGACCTGTAATTCCAAAATGGGTGAACATCATTTCGCCAAATTCTTCAAAAACGCATTTTTTCTGGTCATAAATGGATAAAGTCACGTTTTTCAGAGATAATCCCTGCATTCTGGGAATATAGTCCTCTGCGGTCACCATAGGAACCAGAGAAGGCAGCAGAGACGTCACTGTATGACCGCCTTCTTTTGCCATCCGGTATCCGTCTCCTGTGGAGCCGGTGGAAGGATAGGAAATACCCCCTGTGGCAATCAGAACCTTATCTCCCTGTATTTTAGAGTGATTTTCCAATTCCAGTCCTGTCACCCGGTTTTCTGTTCCATTCTGCTCAAATAACAGACGGTTTACCTTGCTTTTCAAATGGATTTTTACTCCCAACGCTTTCATTTTCCGCTCCAGCGCCGCTATAATATCCGAAGAATGATCCGACTGGGGAAACATTCTTCCTCCTCTTTCCATTTTCGTGGAAACTCCCAGATTTTCAAAGAAATCAATCACATCATAATTGGTAAATCCGTAAACTGCGCTGTATAAAAAGCGGGGATTGGTAACAAAGGAATCAAACAATTCTTCCGTAGCGCAGGCATTGGTAAAATTGCACCGCCCTTTCCCGGTAATAAAAAGCTTCTTGCCCAGCTTTTCATTTTGTTCAAATACATGGACTTCCATTCCCCGCTCTGCCGCCCAGACAGAAGCTGCCATTCCCGCAGCGCCGCCGCCTACGATCAATAATCTGCTCATCTACTCCTCCTCCGGCTCTGTGGATTTCATTTTTACTGCCGGTTCCACATGATTTAATTCATCACTGCTGTATACCTGATATTCATCCCATATTTTTTCCATGGATTCCAACGTATCCACCACTTCCTTCTGTCTTCTCATGCAGAGAGCAACCACCAGGGCATTTACCACGCTTAAAGGCGCTACCAGGGAGTCTACGATAGAAGCCATATCGCTTCTCGCGATCAGGTTACAGGACGAATACAGATTGATGGGAGAATGTACGCTGTCAGTCAGAGTGATCACCTTTGCATTCCGGTTATTGGCAAATTCCATGGCTTTCAATGTTCGCATGGAATACCGGGGAAAACTGATTCCTATAATCGCATCCTGTTCCCCTATCCTTATCATCTGTTCAAATATTTCACTGGCGCTGTTGGTCTGAATCAGCCGTACATCATCCAGGATCAGGTTCAGATAAAAGCTGAGAAAGCTGGCTAATGGGGCACAGCTTCGAATACCGATAATATAAATGGTCCTGGCCTCCAAAAGAGTATTGACCGCCAGTTCAAATGCACTGTGATCTATATGTTCCATGGTCATTTTGATTTTTTCAATGTCTGACTGAAAAATCGTATCCAGAATTTCTGACTGAGGCACATGACCATACGTCACTTCCATTCTCTGGATCGAATTTAATTTATTTCTCACCAGCTCTTCCAGCGCCCGGTGAAATTCCGGAAATCCTTTATACCCCAACTGTGTGGCAAACCGGACTGTGGTGGATTCACTCACTCCCACTTCCTTTCCCAGACGGGCGGCTGTGAGAAATACTGCCTTATCATAATTGTTTATTATATAGGACGCCAGCCTTTTTTGTCCTTTGCTGAAGCCAGCATG
Source organism: Eubacterium sp. UBA3279 (assembly GCA_002361775.1). GTDB lineage: Bacteria > Bacillota > Clostridia > Lachnospirales > Lachnospiraceae > Oliverpabstia. Next base: position 43,836 of record DETV01000080.1, on the reverse strand, counting down.
CTGTTTCTGTATCCGTCCCAATAAATTATCTGCCTGTTCCATATTTCTTTTATCTCCATACTTAAAAAAATCCCTTATTATCGTCCCCCATTATAGCTGTTTTTTTCACTTTTTGCAAGTTTGTGAACCGAAACTTTCACAAGAAAGGTAACAACAGTTCGCCCCCTTCGCAAAATCGCCCTACGTGCTTATGGTGACTAACGCCACTGTATGAGTGAACTGTTACCATAAAAAAAGAACTGCTGCAAAACAGATCTTCATCTTGTTTCACAACAGTTCCTGTATTCAGTGCATTAAAAAGAAGTATCCTACCAATGCAATTACCAGTAAAACACCCAGTGCCACAGGCAGAATGGTGAGCAATGCCGCTATTACCATAGCCAGAAAATCATTTTTTTCCAGTTCCGGCATTTCTTCTTCCCGGGAAGGAAGAGCTTCTCTGGCTCTTCTCTCCTCCGGATCTTCCATTTTCATCTTTCCTCTTCTTCGTTCTTTTGCAAAATGATCAATTTCCGGATGATCACTTTCTTCGTGAAGTTTTTTAAAGGCTCTGTCTATTTTTCTCTGAAATAACATGGCTTCTCCTGTTTACTCTACACCCAGTTTATGATGGCACGCAACAAAATGTCCCGGTTCCACTTCTTCAAATTCCGGTGTGACTTTTTCACAGACTTCTGTACAGTACGGACATCTGGTATGGAACTTACATCCCTTCGGCGGATTGATCGGGCTTGGGATATCTCCTTCCAGAATGATCGCTTCCTGTTTCTTATCCACATCTGTGGTAGGAATTGCAGACAGCAACGCTTCTGTATACGGATGATAAGGATGAGCAAATAATTTTTCTGTGGTAGACAGCTCAACCATATTTCCCAGATACATAACACCGATACGGTCACTGATATATTTGATAACACTCAGGTCATGAGAAATAAACAAATATGTCAGGTTGTTCTGCTCTTTCAGATCCAGAAGCAGGTTAATGATCTGTGACTGGATAGAAACGTCCAGAGCGGAAACCGCCTCATCGCAGACTACAAACTTCGGATTTACTGCCAGAGATCTGGCAATACCGATACGCTGTCTCTGACCACCGGAGAACTGATGAGGGTAACGATGGATAAAGTAAGAAGCCAGTCCACACTTTTCCATAACCTCCATAATGTAATCCTGCATCTTGGGATCTCCTTTTTTGAAGATTCCATGTGCCTGGAGACCCTCTCCGATAATCTGTCCCAGAGTCATACGGGGATTCAGTGAAGAATAAGGATCCTGGAAAATCAACTGCAGATCCCTGCGCAGATAACGCATTTCTTTATCGGTCAGCGCTGCCAGATTAATACCGTCGTCTTTCTGTCCTTCATACTTGTCAAAATCCGGATTGGATTTATTTGCCTGGCGAATCTTATCAATTTCCACCAGTTCTTTTTCAATAATCGCTTCTAAAGCAGGAATTTTCGCTTCCAGTCCCGGAATCTTTTCTTCCCCTTTTTTGTTCTTTTTGATTTCTTCTACCTGGGCGCGGATTCCACGAATCTCTTTTGCCGCCTGGTATTCTGCCAGATAATGTTTTCCTGCTTCTGTAAGATCAGAAGCGGTATAAACACCGCCGATCAGGGCAGTGATATCCAGAAGCTTATTCAAAAATTCACTTTCCAGCTCTGCGATTTCCTGGCCTTTTACTTTTTTGTGGATCGGATCCGTAATACTTTCATACTCATTATACATTTTCTGAATCTTCTCACGCATCTCTTCACATTTTTTCTTCTCATCCGGAAGATTTCGGAAGATATTTTCCACATATTTCAGATTAAAATCTTCCACCGTACGTCCATAATATACAGTACGTCCACCTGTCTGTTTATATAACTGAAGGAGTGTACGTCCGAATGTGGATTTACCACAACCGGACTCTCCTACCAGACCGAAAGTCTCTCCCTCATAAATGTCCAGAGAGATTCCATCATTTGCTTTTACATATGACTGCGGTTTCCCCAACTGCTTCTTTCCGATTGGGAAATACTGTTTCAGATTGGAGATCCGAAGCAATACTTTCTTTTCTTCACTCATTATTTTCTTGCCCCTTTCTCAGGATAGAAGCATCGTACTTTGTGTCCGCTTTCTACCTCTTCCAGTTTTGGTTCTTCTTCCCGGCATTTGTCTGTAGCATACTTACAGCGAGGTGCAAACTTACAACCCTTTGGCAGATCCAGCGGATGAGGCACTGCTCCCGGAATTGCTTCCAGACGGACACCTGTAGGAGTATCCAGACGGGGAATAGAATACAGAAGTCCTTCTGTATAAGGGTGAAGGTATTTGTCTGTTCCAAAGATAGAATTTACAGGAGCCATCTCCACCACCTGTCCGCAATACATTACGGCCACGTCGTCAGCCATCTCGTTGATAACACCCAGGTCATGAGTGATAAAGAGAATGGAGGTTCCCTTTTCTTTCTTCAAAATATTCATCAGCTTCAGAATCTGCGCCTGAATGGTAACATCCAATGCTGTAGTCGGCTCATCGGCGATCAGAAGCTTCGGCTGACAGGCCAGGGCCATGGCAATCATAACACGCTGACGCATACCGCCGGAAAGCTGATGAGGATACTGTTTCGCTACTGCCTCCGGGTTAGCGATACGAACATCACGAAGCATCTCCACCACTTTCTCAGCAGCTTCTTTTTTACTCAGATTCTGATGAATTATAAACGGCTCGCTTAACTGTCTTTCAATGGTAAAAATAGGGTTCAGACTGGTCATAGGTTCCTGAAAAATAACAGAAATATCATTTCCACGAATCTTACACATATCTTTCAAAGACACATCTGCCAGATTTTTTCCGTCAAATATGATCTCCCCACTGTCAATATATCCATTTCCATCCAGAAGTTTCAGGATACTCATGGCGGATACACTCTTTCCACTACCACTTTCCCCTACGACACCCAGTGTCTTTCCGGGTTCTACAGAATAGGAGACACCGTTTACCGCTTTCACTGTACCCTTTTTTGTCTTAAAAAAGGTGTGCAGATCATGAATCTCTAATAATGCCATTGTGTTCTCCTCCTAATTATTTCTCGTTTGATTTCGGATCGATGGCGTCTCTTAAGCCGTCACCAATCAGGTTGATACAAATTACACAGATACTCAGCATAATAGCCGGGAATACCCATCTCCACCAGTAGTTCTGTATTACAACGGAGCTTACACAGCCGTTCAGAATGTTACCCCATGTAGGACGAGGCAGTTTTACACCAAAGCCCAGGAAAGACAGGGTAGACTCTGTCAGCATACAGCTTGCAAAATCAAGTGTTGCAGATACAATAATAACAGAAATTACGTTTGGAATGATATGGCGGAATACGATAGAGCTTCTCTTCACACCCATAGCATTTGCTGCAGTAACAAATTCTTTTTCTCTTTCTGCCAGAACCTGCGCACGTACCAGACGGGCAAGATTTGGCCAACTGAGGAATCCAAGAATAACCATGATAAGGAAAATTCTTGCTCCTTCGGACAAACTGTTTCCGATGATCGCATTCAGAATCATGGCCATAGGAAGGAACGGTAAAGAAGCAACGATTTCTGTGATACGCTGCAGGATAATATCCACCCATCCTCCAAAGAATCCCGATATACCACCGATAATAATACCAATGATTGTTGAAATGATAACGGCGATAGCGCCGATGGTCATGGTCATACGACCACCATTCAGCAGACGGCCAAATACGTCACGTCCCAGTTCGTCTGTTCCCAACAGGTAACCTTTCAGACCCCAGGTCTTAACATCACCTTTTTCGGTTACAGCATAGTTCTGGTAATATCCCCCGTAGATAGCAGTTACATTTTTCAGAGAAGAAGGTACTTTCACCTGATCGTAATTGTTATCTCCCCAGGAATATACATTTCCCTTGTCTGTAAGAGCTGTAAAATGAAGACGTCCGCCAAACAAAGATACGATTTTTCCATCAATTTCAGGAACTTCTTTTTCACTTCTGTTAGCTTTTCCCCATATTACAAGACTTCCATCCTCCTTCAGCGCTGCAACGGCATTGGAGCTTGCTGCAATATCCACAACGTCTGTCAGGTCTTCCGGAACACGGCTTACGTCAGACTTCTGATTACCCATATGAACTACTGTTCCGTCATCCCGTAATGCCATCAGTGTGGTGTTGGAAACTGCGATTTTCTGGATATGTCCATTTCCTTTTTTACGGGTAACATTAACGTCGTTCAGGTTATCATTTCCCCAGTTAATGATCTCTCCGCCTTCTGTCAGGGCATAGGACATCTGATATCCTGCGGCGATCTGAACGATTTTCTTTCTTCCTACTTCTGAAGGAGCTTTTGTCTGTCCCATACGGTTACTTCCCCAGCTAATGATCTCTCCATCTTCATTGAGAGCCATTACATGGTCATAACCTGCTGCAACAGAAATTACCTTTCCCAGTTCCTTCTGAGAAGGCATATCTTTGGCAATATCAATCTTACGGCTGATTTTTGTCTTGCCCCATACATATACCTTACCGTTATTATCCACACCAACGCTGAAAGTAGCGCCGGTAGAAATCTCTTTTACATTTCCTTCCAGTTCCTTTGGAACAGACATCATACTCAATCCAGGTCCTACATTGGTCTGTGTCTCTTCACTTTCATTCAGGTCGGTAGGCGCAAAAATAGGTCCGATCAGCACGATCAGGAAAATTGTCAAAAATACAATAACAGCGCCCAAAGCCAATTTGTTTTCAAAGAAATTTCTTATGATGGTACGCATAGGACTCTGAAGCAGTTCCTCCTGCATAAGATCCATCTCTTCTACCTTACTCTTTCCTCCGAATAATCTCTTCAGAAGAGAAGCAGAATGTTTTTTCTTTTTGTTATCTTTACTCATTTTGTCTCTCTCCTACTATTTATTCACACGCACACGGGGGTCAACAATACCATAACTCAGGTCAGTGATCAGATTACTGATCAAAGTAATTACACAGTACAGCATCTGAATAGCCAGAGCCAGGTCATAGTCCTGGTTCATCAGTCCCTTATAGTACATCTGACCGATACCATTTAACAGGAACATCTGCTCAATGATAATAGATCCCATAAATACACTCATAAACCATCCAATGATCAGTGTAACTACAGAAAGGAGAGCGTTTCTCCATGCATGAGAGTAAATAACAACTTTTTCCCGAAGCCCTTTTGCTCTGGCAGTACGGATATAATCCATGCTCAAAGCATCAATCATGGCCGCACGCACGTAACGGGTCATACTTCCCAATGCTGCTACAGTCATAACGATCAAAGGCAGAGCCAGGTAATACATACGGTCAGCAAAAAATGCCAGACCTGTTCCTGTAAAGTTAGGAGAATTCATTCCACTGATAGGGAATATACCCAATTTTACAGAAAATATATACATAAAGACAAGTGCGATGATATACACAGGCACACTATAGCCCACGATAGTCAGCACCTGAACTGCGTTGTCAAATTTAGAAAACTTTTTCACGGCACACCAGATACCCAACGGAATGGTAATACCCAGTGCAAGAATTGTTGCAAAAATATTGATAAAAATTGTGTTTTTTAAAGGTTCACCAATAACCTCAACTACATCTTTTTTGTAGAATGTGGAATATCCCAAATCCCCCTGTAACAGGTTTCCCATCCACTTTACATACCGTACCGGAATCGGATCGTCAAGACCCAGTTTTTCTCTCTGCTGCTGATACAGAACTTCGAACTGTTCATTGGAAACTTTGCCTTTCATGGCCTGTATCTGATTCAAGGCCCTGTCTCCCGGTACATTGTTAAACAGTCCAAACATGATGATGGAAACCACAAAGAATACGCCCACCATGTAAATCAGTCTTTTTCCAACGTACTTTAACATAAATCAACCAACTTTCATTTATTTTTTCCTATCACAAATTATATGCTTACATCAGAAAAGAGTGGCCCGGAGATTCCTTTTCGAATCCCCGGTCACGCTCTCTGTTTTATCTTTCCTCAGATATTTCTGATTACTCGATATTCATCTTCAAAACTGCTGTAGAGAAGTCTACATTATATCCATCTTCGTTCAGATCATGTACTTTATCTGAGAAGAAGTCATGGTATTCATTGGAGTACAGAGGCAGTTCAGGAAGAACCTCGTTCCAGTATTTCATGAATTCCATCCAGTTTGCAGCATAAGTTTCATCATCACCTTCTGGAGTCTGATTCATTTTTACTGCCAGATCATACAATTTCTCATCTGCGATAGCGTTTGTATTGGATGCGCCATCGATTTCATAAGAATATGCAACATCGTATGGGTTACTGAAACCATTTGCCAGGTTGAACATCTGGTATGGATTTTCAGCAGAGTTATCATAGTAGTATTTGATCAGGTCGTTGAATGTACCAACTGTCTGGTTGATCTTCATACCAGCTTTTGCTGTATCAGGATTTTCTACCAGCATAGTTATCAACAGATCGGATACAGGGTTGTTTTCAGAAGAGAACCATTCAATTTCCAGAGGCATATATGTTCCGTCATCCAGTTTTTTGTAACGGATGCCTTCTCCTGAATAATCAGAACCATCTTCGTTGTATACCCAGCCGCCTTTTTCCAGTTCCTCGATAGCCGAATCAACGCTGTATGTATAAGCGTTCAGAGCTTCTACTTCTTCAGCATTTTCATTAACCATCCACTGAGCAGTTCCGTAAGGTCCGTTTACAATTGTTCCGTGACCTTTTGTAAATGTCTGAGCGAAAGAGTTTCTGTCCAGAAGGTATGCAAGTGCATGACGAACTTCTTCGAACTGAGTCGGTCCCTGGTTACATTTGAAGGAAAGCATTCCGTATCCTGCACGTGGGAAGCTGATGTAATCAAATCCACCCTCGTCTACCAGGTCGAGACCTGCTTCGATCTGATCTCCATCCGGGATCTGCAGCAGAACGTCAATACCACCTGTTTTCAACTGGTCGATCATTGTATCTGTAGGAACGTATTTGTAAACTACAGTTTCGATGTTAGCAGTTGTTCCATCGTAGGTTCCCGGGAAGTTCGGGTTCTTTTCGATTGTATAGGAATATGCGTTTGCATCATAAGATTTCCATACATATGGACCGGAGCAAACAGTTGGCTCATAACGATATTTATCAACTGTTTCAGAAATATTCTCTACTGTGTAGTTATCAGAGAATTTTGCTCCATTTTCTGTTTCTTCGATTGTGATATCCTCAGGCAGCCATCCTTTCAAATATTCAGGATTGGATCCTGCAAGAGCTGCTCCATAGAAATATGGCAGATATTTTGCATCGATTGTTACAGAGAAGGTTTTGTCATCGATCAGATGAATACCTTCCAGTGTATCAGCTTCACCTGCGGAGTAAGCTTCAAATCCTTTTACGTACTGTACGCTTGTTGCAACAGCTCCGGATGCTTCTTTACCGGTGATAATCTCATCACTGCCCCACAGCAGGTAATATCCAACATAGTTTTCTGCTGTAACTTCGCTTCCGTCACTGAATTTCAGGCCGTCTTTAATTGTAAATGTGTAAGTTTTTGTTCCGTCCTCATTTTCAGTTTCTTCACAGTTTTCAACAACTGTTGGGTTTACCAGCCATTTTCCATCTGCATCTACGGATACAGTTTCCATACCTGTGATCATTTTGTAAACCGTGTAGTCAGAAGCATTATTTGTCCACATTGGTGTATAGTCACCACTTGTCTCTGTCAGGTCTCCTACTACAACCTGTTTGTTGCTGTAGGCAACTTCTTCTTCAGCATCATCTTCTGCTGGCTCTTCTTCCTCTTCGGATGCATCATCTGCAGGTGCATCTGTGGAAGAATCTGTTGTGTTTGTATCCTTGTCAGATCCGCCACAGCCTGCCAGAAGTCCAGCCGCCATAGTTCCTGCCAAAAGAACAGCAATCACTTTTCGTTTCATACTTTTATCCTCCTAAAAGATTTTTTATATAAACACTTTCGTGAATATATCGTTAAAATGTCTTTGCACTGAGTTTTTCCACCAGTTCTTTCATACAGCCATCTTCGAAAGGACTCTTCAGTCCCACTTCTTTTATGCTCTCTGTAAAGAACTTTTTAGCTGAAAGCTTACACAGCTTGTAATAATTATCCCAGGCAGCTTTGAAATCTTCATCCATCATCACCTTAAACTGCATTGCGCATACGCTGGCAATCACGTAATCAATGTAGTAGAACGGATAATTGAAGATGTGAAGCTGTTTCTGCCAGAAACCGCCTTTAGAATAAAATGGATCATCTTCATAATCCATATGCGGACGATATACCGCTTCCAGCTTCATCCATGCCTGTTTTCTCTCTTCCGGAGTCATATCCGGATTCTCATAAACAATATGCTGGAACTCATCCACCATACAGCCATAAGGAACAAATGCAGAAGAATCTTCCAGATGCATGGTCAGATATTTATCCTTCTGGTCTCCGAAGAACATCTCCATCCATCCATAAGTGAAATACTCCATGGACATGGAATGAATCTCTGCTGTCTCCATGGTAATATCTGCAAATTCCCGAATCTCTTCATCTCTCATCAGGTATCCCTGGAATGCATGACCACACTCATGAGTGATTACGTCCACATCTCCGCTGGTTCCATTGAAGTTGGCAAAGATAAACGGAGATTTATAATTTGGCAGGTAGGTCATATAACCGCCCTGTTTTTTTGTCTTTCTTCCCAGAACATCAAAGAGGTCATTTTCCTTCATAAAGTCAAAGAATTCTTTTGTCTGTGGAGATAACTCACTGTACATCTTCTGTCCGGCCTGAAGAATCTCTTCCGGAGTGCCGAAAGGCGCCGGATTGCCATCTGTAAAATATACTTCGTGATCGATATAGGATAATTTATCCACACCGATCCGCTCTCTTCTTCTCTCATGAAGTCTGTTCACAAAAGGAACGAAATATTCTTTCACCTGCTCACGGAAATTTGCCACCATATCTTTGTCATAGCAGTTCCGGTTCATACGGTAATATCCCAGTTCCACATAATTCTCGTATCCCATCTGACGGGCCTGTTCTGTACGGTTTTTAACCAGTTTATCGTAAATCTCATCCAATTCACCGGTTACAGACTGGAAATACTCGCTGACTGCTTTCCATGCTCTCCGTCTCACATCTCTGTCCGGAGAAGTCTGGAACCTTCTCATAAGAGACAGATTGTAGATTTCTCCCTCGAAAGGAATCTCTGCGGTAGCTGTGATCTTGTTGTAACGACTTACCAGAGCATTTTCCTCCTGCATCAGAGGAATCAGCTTTTCATCAAAAGATTTCAGTGAAATCTCAATGTTTTTGAATGCCACTTTTCCAATCTTTGTTTCCATATATTCTCTATAAGGAGACTGGAACAGGATCTTCATGTATTCGTTTACAAAATTTTGAAGAACCGGCATATTTTCATCGTAAAAATCATGCTCTTTTTCATAAAAGGCGTCTGTGGTATCCACGTCATGACGAATACTTGCCAGAGTGGCGTTTGTCTCCACATCTCCCATCAATCTATAATACTCTCTGTGGATTTCAAATAATTCTTCTCCGCTGGAAGCATTCTTTGCTCGCTCCATAATATCCTGAAGCTTTTTCTCCACTTCTTTTACATTTACCCGTTCATAAGGCATCTCAGAAAATCTCATATTTTCCTCCTTTCCACGGTCCGACAACCTTTTCCTGTCCGGCCATGGCATTTCATACTGATTACGCGTCATAAATACAAGTGTATGTACGTCACGCATATTACTTAATTATACAATCAATTTGTCATTTGTCAATCATATTTTTTCAATCAATTCATTGTCACTCTATCACGGCAAATAGCTATATTCTTCTGTTTTTCCTGTAAAATCGGGGAATTTCCACCACTATTGACAATGTTTCCCCGTTACAATATGCCCATATTTTACCTTTATGCGCTTCTGTGATGGCCTTTTCTACAGAAAGTCCAATGCCGCTTCCTCCTGTCTGACTGTTCCTGGAAGAATCTTTCCGGTAAAATCTCTCAATCAAAATATTCTGACTTCCCTCACTGATTCCCTCCACAGGATTTTCCACACGTAAAACTACGTTTTTTCCTTTTTTTTTCATCGCCGCAGCAAGTCATATCTTTTTCAACAGTCACCAAAAGTTTCTTTCCCCGGGCCAATGCAGGAGCCTGGGTTTCATACTTTGTTTCCGGAGAAAAATCATGTCTCCGGCCTGTTCTGTCCTGAGGAAATTCCCACTCTTTTTCTTCCCCTGGTTCTGATGAAATATTTTCCCTGTTATTTTTCAGTATATCCAGAAGTTCATCTGCTCTCTCCACACTTTTCCGGTAAGTTACTATATTTAACGCCCCCAGAATCACTGCCAGTACAAAGAAAGCAGAACACATGGAAATCACTATAAATTTTCTTCTCAGATTCCTGATCATCCCTTTTCCTCCAGCCTGTAACCCTGATTTCTGAATGCCCGGATCTGCACTTTAGCGCCACTGCTGAGAGTTTTTTTCTCAAATATGATATATATACCCATACCACCTGAATATCGGCTTCACTGTCACTTCCCCAGATTTTGTTCATAAAACGCTCTGTGAAAATCAATTGACCGGGATACTCGCCCCGCTGTCCAGTCTCAGTACCCTGTCATCCACCTCTGTCTTTACAGTCAAAAGCAGCACCGGCATAGTATTTCCGTTGGCTCTTATCTTTTTTAACAGGGTAATCCCATCCATTCACGGCATCATAATGTCCAAAATCACTCCGTCATCTTCTGCGGAAGAAATATTACCTGCTGTCAGCGTGGAATTATTCGACGCCAGAACTCCCACCACCTGAAAGCTCTGACCATCCAGACTGACGCTTTCTCCCACCACATTTCCATGGCCAAAATATTCTACCACTGTATCGTAAATAAGAATAATAACATGAGAACTGTTCTCCTGATCTGTTTTTTTCAGGAAACGTTCTTCTTCCAGTTCCAGATTCACAATTGAGAAAAAATCTCCTGTTGTTCCTGTCACATACATTGTGTTGCTGATATAACCGCTTTTTTCCAGTCCAATTAATTTGGTTAGAGTTTTTGCATATGCTTCCCGTTTGCTCACAGTTTCCTGATATTGTACAGACCCTTCATTATGAAGTACTGTATACAAATCCTCCCCTGAACCGATTCCACTTCGCCTTCCACTTCATTTCCCTCTTCATCCCTAAAAGAGCCCTTTTCCAACATAATGTCAGAAACATTTTTCTCCTCTTCCATATAAATTTCTTTGATTTGTCCGCTTACCTTACTGCTGACAGTTTCCTCTTCTGAAAATTCACCTGTTTCTTCGATTTCTTCATCCAGTTCTTCAATTGTCTCCTGTACTTCCTCCACATTTACTTTTTCAACCACATCTGATAAAAGAAAAAAACCGGCAAGCGAAAATATTTCACTTGCCGGGGCAATGTCACCTATATGATATCTTTATACGGGATAAGCGCCATTTTCATTATCTGCAACAGTAGGATCCACCTTTGTCTGCTGTGCTTCTCTGTATTTGAAGAAGTCAGTAGCAACCTGTGGGAACAGAGCATAGGACAGTACGTCCTCTTCCTGCTGTGACCACTGTGCCATCTCGCCTCTCAGAGTATCCAATTCATCTGGAATCAGATCTGCTGGACGACAAGTAATCGGCTCTTTATCACCAATACATTTTTTCTGAACCTCCGGATTGAACGGTTTTACAGTAGAACCATACTCACCAGACAGAACAGCTTTTGTTTCTTTTGTCACCATCTTGTATCTTTCGCCCATCAGTACGTTAAATACAGCCTGTGTACCTACAATCTGAGAAGACGGAGTAACCAGCGGCGGCTCACCAAGATCTTTTCTTACTCTCGGAACTTCTTCCAGAACATCGTAGAATTTGTCTTCTGCGTGCTGTTCTTTCAACTGAGAAGTCAGGTTGGAAAGCATTCCTCCCGGTACCTGATACAGAAGTGTCTTAATGTTTACACCCAGATTCTTCGGATTCAGCAGTCCGCTGTCCAGAGCCTCGTCACGGATCGGACGGAAATAATCAGCAATCTCTGCCAGCAGGTTCTGATCAAATCCTGTATCGTACTCTGTTCCTTTAAATGTCTCAACCATAACTTCTGTTGCAGGCTGAGAAGTTCCCAGTGCGAACGGAGACATTGCTGTATCAATCACGTCAACACCTGCTTCTACAGCCTTCAGGTATGTCATGGAAGCCACACCGGAAGTATAATGTGTATGCAGCTGGATCGGAATATTAACAGTTTCTTTCAGAGCTTTTACCAGCTCTGTTGCTTTATAAGGCAGCAGCAGACCAGCCATATCTTTGATACAGATAGAATCTGCCCCCATCTCCTCGATCTGTTTTGCAATTCCTGTCCAGTATTCCAGAGTATAAGCATCACCCAGAGTATAAGACAGAGCCACCTGAGCATGTCCTTTTTCTTTGTTTGCTGCTTTTACTGCTGTCTGCAGGTTTCTCATATCATTCAGACAGTCGAAAATACGGATAATATCAATACCGTTGGCGATGGATTTCTGTACGAAATACTCTACCACATCATCTGCATAAGGACGATATCCCAGAATGTTCTGACCACGGAACAGCATCTGCAGTTTTGTATTTTTAAATCCGTCACGGAATTTACGAAGTCTCTCCCATGGATCTTCCTTCAGGAAACGGAGAGATGCATCAAAAGTAGCTCCACCCCAGCACTCTACGGAATGGTAACCTACTTTATCCATCTTATCTACGATAGGCAGCATCTGCTCTGTTGTCATTCTTGTTGCAATCAGAGACTGATGAGCGTCTCGCAGAATTGTTTCAGTAATTTTAATTGGTTTTTTTGCAATTTCTGACATATTCTTATTCCTTTCCTTGAAATATTGCAGCCGTTCAGTATCTTATATAAAGACACTGAACAGTTACAAAATAATTTATCTTTTATACTCCAAACACTGCCATAAATGCTCCGGCTGCTACTGCAGTACCGATAACACCTGCTACGTTTGGTCCCATAGCATGCATCAGAAGGAAGTTTGTAGGATCTGCCTCAGCGCCTACCTTCTGAGATACACGGGCTGCCATAGGAACAGCAGAAACTCCGGCAGAACCAATCAGAGGATTGATCTTTCCTCCGGAAAGTTTGCACATGATCTTACCAAACAGAACGCCGCCTGTAGTACCTACCGCAAAGGCTACCAGACCGAGGGCTACGATTTTCAGAGTATCAATATTCAGGAATGCTTCTGCACTTGTAGATGCACCTACAGAAGTACCCAGCAGAATAACTACAATATACATCATAGCGTTGGAAGCGGTTTCTGTTAACTGTTTTACTACGCCAGACTCACGGAACAGGTTACCAAGCATCAGCATACCTACCAGTGGAGCTGTTGTAGGAAGAATCATACAAACAACAATTGTGATAACGATTGGGAATAAGATTTTTTCCAGTTTTGAAACAGGACGAAGCTGTTCCATTTTAATCTTACGCTCTTTTTCTGTTGTAAACAGTTTCATGATCGGCGGCTGAATGATCGGCACCAGAGCCATATAAGAATAAGCCGCCACAGCAATCGGACCCATCAGAGTAGTCTGTCCCAGTTTACCTGCCAGGAAGATAGAAGTCGGTCCGTCAGCTCCACCAATGATGGAGATGGCTGCTGCTGCTTTTCCGTTGAATCCCATCAGGATTGCCAGGAAATATGCACTGTAGATACCCAACTGCGCTGCAGCGCCCAGGATAAAGCTTTTTGGATTGGCGATCAGAGGACCAAAATCGGTCATAGCGCCAACGCCCATAAAAATCAGGGATGGAAGAATACTCCACTCATCCAGCAGGAAGAAATAATGTAACAGTCCGCCTGCATGTTCAATTCCCTGTGCATCAACATAAGGATCCGCCATAATATCAGGATAAATATTTACCAACAGCATACCAAATGCAATCGGAATCAGAAGCAATGGCTCAAATCCTTTTCTGATTGCCAGATACAGGAAGACACAGGCAACAGCGATCATCACGTAGTTACCCCATTCAAGATTCATGAATGCTGTCTGATCCCATAAGTTTGACAATGTATTTACTATACTCATGTTATTACCTCCCGTTGATTAATTCAGCATAATGCTTTCGCTGTTTTGGGAATTCACATTGTCTGCAAATTCTGTCTTAGTTCAAGGTTGCCAGAGAATCTCCGGATTCTACTGCTGCACCTACAGCTACATCAATGCTTGCAACGGTTCCGTCCTGAGGAGCTACAACAGGGATTTCCATTTTCATAGCTTCCAGAATAACGATAGGATCGCCTGCTTTAACAGCCTGTCCAACACTTGCTTCTACTTTGAATACTTTACCCGGTACAGAAGCCGTAACAGCTACTGCTCCTGCTGCTGCTTTCGGAGCTGCTGCCTTTGGAGCCGGAGCTGCAGGAGCTGCTTTTGGTGCCGGAGCTGCCACAGGAGCTGCTGCCGGCGCGCCGCTGGTCTGTCCTTCTTCAACAGTTACATTGTATACATTTCCATTTACAGTAATTGTATAAGTTTTCATGTGATGTTCCTCCTTATGATTAGGCTCTGCGCCATGTACTTCTATTTACTTTTTTAATGGAACGCACCACAAAGCTGTCTGTGGATGTGTTCTCAGATGCAGCAATTGCCGCTGAAATAACTGCTACCAGTTCCAGATCATCTGTCAGATCTTCTTCTACAGGCGCCTGAGCAGGTGCAGGTGCCGGCGCTGCCTTTGGAGCCGGAGCTGCCGGTTTTTCTTCTTTCTGTCCGATTTTATTGACATACTTGAAAAGTGAAATGATCATGATCAGGAAAACAAGAACCACAAATACTGTTCCTACGCCCATTACTGTATTGATCGCTGCACCTTTCATATTAGAAGAAAAGCTTTCCACTTCTGATATTGTCATATATGCAGGAATCATCTGATCGTAATCTTTGTTATAGTTATATACAAATGTGAGTACACCGGACTGTTTTTCAAATTCTGCAGGAATCGTAACTCTAACCACGTTCTCTTCCCGGTCTATATCTGTTGAAGGCTCGCCCACTTCTTTAAATGCACCCATTATTGCGGTCTCTTCAGACCATTCTTCCGCTGCTGTTCTGGTAAAGTCATCTCTGTTTACCTTCATCTGTTCGATTGTCTCCGCATCAAAACTTGCAAGAGACTGAACAGCGCCCAGAGAAACCTGTGTACAATTCTCGATCATATCATCTGTGATTCTCTGAAATGTACTGACTTCTTCTTTCCCACAGGCTGTCATTGCGAAGGTTGCCATAACTGCCAGCATCAGACCAGTTATTTTTTTCCATGTCCGCTTCATATGCTCACCTCATTTATACTGTTCCATGTTTTTTGCTTGGACGGTCCTCTCTCTTTGTATAAAGCATTTCAAAGGCACCAATCACATATTTTCTTGTATCCTCAGCTTCGATAATTGTATCCACATATCCTCTTCTTGCTGCGGATAAAACACTGGACTGTAAGGTTGCATATTCTGCCGCTTTTTCGTTGATCGTAGCTGCATCAGCATCTGCATACATGATTTTTGCTGCCAGTTTTGCGTCCATCATTCCGATTTCAGCAGTCGGCCATGCATAAACCATATCCGCACCGATGGATTTGCTGTTCATTGCAAGATAAGCGCTTCCATAAGCCTCTCCCACAATAACATTTACCTTCGGAACTGTAGCATTTGCGAAAGCATAAGTTAATTCTGCCACTGCTTTAGCCATATTTGCTTCGGAACACTTTGTAGCTTTAAATCCTGTTACATTTGTCAAAGTAAGAACAGGAATATTAAATGCGTCACAGAAATTTACAAACTCTGCCGCTTTTCTTGCTCCTCTTGCAGACAGAACAGAATCCATGCTCTCGGTCAGATTGCCTTCTGCATCATAAATCTCGCTTCTGTTTGCAACAGCGCCTACTGTAGTACCATTCAGTTTTATAAATCCGCAAAGCATATCTTTTGCATAATCTGCTTTTACTTCAAAGAACAGATGGTTGTCACTGATCTGAGACAGAGCGATTGCTGTATCCTTTGCACAGTTTGCCAGATCCGGGCAAACACGATTCAGATCGTCTGTACACTCTTCATAGGACATATCATCTTCATTGTTAGCAGGAAGAAGAGTAACCAGTGTACGGATCTGTGCGATCACATCTGCTTCGCTTCCTCTATAATCAACCAGTCCTGTCTCTTTTCCCTGATATTCGGCTGTGGATGTATCACATTTGGAAATTTCATTTCCTTCAATTGCATTAGGAGAATTAACGAATAATCTTCCCTTGCTCTCTTCCATCAAAGTAAAATCTGTTAATGCGGGAATCAAAGCCATTCCGCCGCCGCAGGTACCGAAAATACCGGTAATCTGAGGAATCACGCCGCTTGCTTTTGTCTGCTGCATATAGATTTCACCAAAACCGTTCAGCGCATCTGTAGCCTCCTGCAGACGCATACCTGCACAGTCAACAAGACCGATCACAGGAGCTCCTGTTTTCATGGCAAAATCATAAAGTCTTGCAATTTTCTTTGCATGCATCTCTCCGATACTTCCGTTCAGAACAGATACATCCTGGCTATATACATATACCAGGTTTCCATCGATCACACCGTAACCGGTAATGACACCATCTGATGGTGTTTCTTTTGCAGATAAGTTGAAATCTGTACTTCTTGCAGTAATCTGTCCACCGATTTCAACAAAACTGTTTGCATCAAGTAAAGAAGCAATTCTTGTACCTGCTGCGTTTTGTGCTGTATTGCTCATTCTTCAGCCCTCCATTTTCTATTAAAAATTAATGTGAAAACAAATTTCAGCCAATTATAATTCTACTCTTTTTTCGAATTTTTTTCAACATATTTTTCTATTTTCTGCCTAATACAAAGAAACATGTTTTGGAATTCCATTTTCGTAAATAACCGGCGCTTCTCCCTGAATCAGCGGATTCAGATAAGCCATCATTTTGTCTGTCACATCATTTCCTTCTTCATTGATAAAGTCTCTGGGAACCTTTTTCTCCTGGTTTGATACCTGGCTCACCGGAATCCCCACAAAACGGACTTCATAAGGATCGTTGCTGACTCTCTCCACCGCTGCCATCAGACCGCTTTCTCCTTCCAAAGCCATCTGGCAGGCAGTCATTCCCAACATTCTGGATTCCTGGATATCCACTGCACTGGCGATATGGGAAGCGCAGCGCTGCATCAGATTCAATTCGATAGACCGTACTTTACAGCCAATTTCCTTTCTCACCACATCCTCCAGTACTCGGGCGCTTCCTGCAATATAGCTGTGACCGAAAGTATCCACAGCTCCGCTTTGTACCTGCTCAGAAATATAAGAACCTGCAGCATCTTTAATTCCTTCACTGATCGCCACAAGAACACTGTCATGCTCCTTCAGTTCTTTTTTTACATCTTTCAAAAATCCCTCTATGGAAAATGCCGGTTCACACAGATAAATCAGATTGGGACCGGAACCTCCGTTATTTCTCGCAAGAGCGGATGCGGCTGTAAGCCATCCTGCATTTCTTCCCATCACTTCCACAATGGTAACTGCTTTCGTATCATACACGTGACAGTCTCTCTCCAGCTCTGCAAAAGTTGTTCCAATATATTTTGCTGCGGAACCAAATCCCGGGCAATGGTCTGTCCCTACCAGATCGTTATCAATAGTTTTGGGAGCGCCCATCACCTTAATATCGGTAATTCCCTGCTCTTTACAGTATGCGGATAATTTATCTACTGTATCCATGGAATCATTTCCGCCTGCATAAATAAAATAAGAAATTTCATGTTTCCTGAAAATACGGATAATTTCTTTAAACTGACTGTCATCCTCCTGGATATTTTTCAGTTTAAACCGACAAGAGCCAAGAGCTGCAGCCGGGGTCTGGCACAGAACATCAAGATCCTGGGTATTGGCGATCTGTTTCCGCAAATCAACGAAACGCTCCTCCAACACACCTTTGATTCCGTTTACAGCTCCCCATATTCCATCCACCTTGGCGGATGCCATGGCAGCAGTAACCACTCCCGCCACAGTTGCATTGATCGCTGCGGTAGGACCGCCTGATTGAGCTACCAAAAGATTCTTCATACATATCCTCCTTTAAAATTACGCTGAAAACAGGGGTCCTCTCACCCCTGTTTTTAACTTTTATGCACTAATTTTTTCAAACTGGCTATTTATATAGATTAGCATAAAATCCCTGCATTGCCAATAGTTCTTCACGATTTCCCTGCACCTGTCCCATTATCTTTTCTTTTTTTCAAAATGCAATTGACATTCATCTTTCAAACTCCTATAGTTATATAGAAATATGAATAAAAGGATGTGCAAACATGAATACTTCAAAAGATACCCGTCTGGGGACGGAATCAATCCCCAAACTCATGGTTCAACTGGCTGTTCCTTCAGTTATTGCCCAGTTGATCAATGTGCTTTATAACATCGTAGATCGAATTTATATCGGAAGAATACCGCAAGTCGGTCACCTGGCTCTCACCGGCGTGGGGGTTACCTTCCCCATTCTCACCCTGATTTCTGCTTTCAGTTCCTTTGTGGGCGCTGGCGGCGCACCTTTGGCAGCTATTTCTCTGGGAAAAGGAGAGCGGGAAAAATCTGAACATATTTTAGGAAATTCATTATCCATGCTTCTGTTTTTTTCCGTTGCTCTCACCATTCTTTTCCAACTGGGAAAAGAACCTCTATTATATATGTTCGGAGCAAGTGACAACACCATTACTTACGCCATGGACTATATCACGATTTACTTGTGGGGAACTGTTTTTGTTCAGATCGCCCTGGGGCTGAATCTTTTTATCACCTCTCAGGGACAGGCCCGTACAGCTATGCTTTCTGTTCTGATCGGTGCTGTGATCAATATTATATTGGATCCCGTTTTTATCTTCGGATTGAACATGGGCGTAAAAGGAGCCGCATACGCTACCATCATTTCACAGGCTGTCAGCGCTGCCTGGGTGTTATGGTTCTTATGTTCAAAGAAATCCAGTATCCGGATTCGTCCCTGCTATCTGAAATTATCGGGTAAAATCGTTAAAAATATCAGTATGCTGGGAATTTCACCATTTATTATGTCCTCAACGGAAAGCGCCATTTCCATCGTATTGAATCACGGTTTACAAACCTATGGGGGAGATTTATACGTAGGCTCCATGACTATTTTGCAAAGTGTCATGCAGCTTCTCTCCATTCCCATTGGCGGTTTTACCCAGGGAGTTCAGCCTATTATCAGTTACAACTATGGCGCGCAAAAGTTTGACCGGGTGAAGAAAACTGCAAAGTTATTAATTTCTTCCACTTTCCTGCTGTCCTTCCTGTTTACTCTTATGACTCTTTTCTTCCCGGGATTCTTCGGCTCCTTATTTACTTCTCAGCCGGAGCTTCTGGGTCTGGTGAAAAAAGTCATGCCCATCTATATGTTCGGAATGTTGATTTTCGGACTGCAAAACGGATGTCAGGCCACTTTCTTGGGATTGGGACAGGCTAAGATTTCTATATTTATCGCACTGTTAAGAAAGGTAATTTTGCTGATCCCCTTAGCCATTATTCTTCCCCGTTTCTTCGGTGTTATGGGCATTTATTATTCAGAACCTATTGCCGACCTGATTTCTGCCACAACTGCCATCACACTGTTTTTTGTCAGCATACGCAAAATCCTGTCTCCTGATGCTCTGAAAAAACTTTCTTAACCAAATCAAAAAAAGCCCCACTGAGAAATTCATATCGAATTCCCATGGGGCATTTTTTTATTGATTCAGATTATGTGCTTTTTCATAATCTGTGATAAATCTTAAATTTTCCACTTCTATTCCGTTCAGATAAGAATTATCAAATTCTTCTGCCGGAATTCTTGGCGTATACCAGCTTTTACTTTCGAAATACTCTGCCAGCTCTTTAGAATTAAACATTCTTCCGTGGCGGGCATAAATTTCATTTCTTGCCACACGTATCTCCCATTCGCTCAGCGTATTCAGATCTGCATTGACAAGATATCTGGTGCTGCTGTCCGGTATAATATAGTCATTATTCTCTTCCACCACTACAGGAGCCTGTGTAGGCGTTGGTGTAACCTCCTTTGTGGGGACAGGCGTTACTTCTTTTGTAGGTTCCGGTGTGGTTTCCGCTTCCGGTTCCGCTGTAACCTCAGGTGTAGGCTCCTGCGTTACTTCCGGTGTGATTTCTTCTGCCACTCCCGCTTCCGCATCATCTTCCGTCTCCGCTGTTTCATCTTTTCCATGGGTCAGATCATTTACCTGTTCTTCCGTCATTCGGGGAACACGTTCATTTTCTTTACTGCCTCCTGAGTTGATCAGGAAAATAATACCTGCCACAATCGCAACAACCAATACTACAATAATGACACCCAGAATAATGAAGGTTATTTTTTCCTTCTTCTCCTCTTTTCTCCACTCTTCATCCAGATCGTCTTTTTTTCTTTTTGCTCTGTTATCCTGATTTTTTCCAGGTCGAGGATTACCGGATGTTTCATTCGGCATTGTCCGCTCCGTCTCAAAAGGTTTTTCCTGTTTTACCCCATATCCCATACCGGACATAATATCTTGCCCTTTCTGGGAAAATTCAGTCTCTTCTACAGGATTACCACAGACAGAACAGAATTTTTCACCGTCCAGAAGTTTGTTTCCACATTTTTCACAAAACATTCTGTTTCCTCCCTTTCTCTATTATATTGTACCTTTTGTATCATAATTTGATTTTACCGGTTACTTTTAATCTTTATCAGTATATAACGAATCTTACGAAAAAACAAGGAAAAAGAAACTTACGTTTTTTTTACATAAACCAGACGGCTTCATTGGTGGTGGAAATAGCCAGCGCCCCTGCATCCAGTGCTGCCATAATATCCTCTTTTTCACTGATCAGTCCTCCTGCAATGAGAGGACGATGAATACTTCTTTGAATTTTCTTAATAATCTTAGGCATCAGACCCGGCAATATTTCAATCACATCCGGCGCCACAGCCCCTGTCTGTTTTTGAATATTTTCAAAAGCCATGGAATCAATCACAAAAAAACGCAATACGGTAAATAATCCTTTTTCTTTTGCCCGGCGGATAAGTGCAGGTCTGGTTGTAATAATCCCATCTGCCTGAGTATTTTCTTTCAAAAAATCCACAGCCACTTCTTTCCCGCTCAGCCCCTGGATCAAATCCATATGCACCACAGCCATTTTTCCATGTGCTTTTATTTTTTTCACCACGTCTCCTATCGTACAAATATCTCCATACAAAATAAAGATAACGCTGCTCTCTGATTTGAGGCAGGCTTTCAGACCTTTTTCATCTTTTATTGCGGCAATAATTGGACAATTTTCCAATTCTTCTATCATCTTATGCATTTTCATCCTCCCACAGACTGACGGAAGTTTTTCTGTCAGATTCTGTATTCCTCTTCAACTTTTTTAAGGCACCAGCCAAAATCCCGTATTTCCACCTGTCTCTTTGCAAAAACAGGATATTCTCTTAAAAGCTTCCCATCCAGATAATAACTTGCTTTTCCCACTTGCTGCCCTTCTTTCACCGGAGCCTGCAAAGTTTTGGGAAGATCATATTTCACCTCCACCGCCTCATCTTCCCGAAGCAACAGGGGAAAGGTGATCTCCGAGGTATCCACACCGTATCCCACCGGCGTTTCTGCACACTCTCCCATCTTCATCCCTTCATACTGACCTTCCAAAACAGGTATATCATCAAATTCTCTATATTCAAATATATCTCTGTAGCTATAATTCTTCAACCCGTAATCCATTAATTTTCTGGTATCAGACCATTTATAATTTTTGTTATTTGGCCAACCACAGGCCAGAAGTGATACGATCAGAGTTTTCCCTTCCCATCGGATCGCTCCCACATAACAATACCCCGCATCTGCCGTAAATCCTGTTTTTCCTGTAAGAGCCCCCTCCATCATTCCCAGAAACGCATTGTGATTGGTGCAGTTATAAGTTTTGGTGTGGCTGTTATTCCAAAATGTATAGGAAGGCATCCGGGTAATTTCCAGAAAAATATCCTTCTGCGGCGACTCCATAATACAATACCGCAAAATTTTCGCCATATCTTCTGCTGTACTTCCATGAATTCCTTTTTCATTTTCCGCATCCAGGCCATTGGGGGTAATAAAATATGTATTTTCACATCCAATTTCTATGGCCTTTTTATTCATCATTTCTGCAAAGCCTTCCACGCTTCCCCCTATATGTTCCCCGATTATCACTGCCGCATCATTGTCAGAATTCAACATTAACGCATATAAAAGATCATTCAAAAGAAACTGCTCCCCCTCCTCTGCCCCCAGATGCACCTTGGGCTGTCTGGCCGCCTCTGCCGATACAGTGACCAGATCATCTGCGTGTCCGTTCTCCAGAGCCAGAATACAGGTCATAATTTTTGTCGTACTGGCCATGGGAAGCTTCACTTTCTCTTCTTTTCCATATAAAACACGTCCGGAGTCTGCATCCATCAGACATGCCGAACGTGCATAAAGTTCTGATTCTTTTAATTCTGCCCCCTTACATATCCTGGGAAATCCTGTCAAAAGAAAAATCAGCAAAAATAAATTCCACCACCACTTTTTCATGCACAAGTCCTCCAAAAGTATTTCTTTTTTCTATACTATATGAAAGACATGTACTATTTATTCTTATAAAATCAGCTTAAACGTCTAACTTTAACTGAATTTCTTCTTCTGCTTCCGCTTTAAAATCCTCCAGCTTAACAGGGCTGATCACCGGAAGATCTTCTGTGGACTGTACTCCGAAATTTCTCAGAAATTCTTCCGTTGTCCCAAAAAGTATGGGACGTCCCGGGGCATCCAGCCTTCCCAACTCCTGTACCAGACTATATTCCACCAGTTTATTGATGGCATGATCGCATTTTACCCCTCTGATTTTTTCGATTTCCTGTTTTGTTACCGGCTGTTTATATGCAATAATCGATAAAGTCTCCAACATAACATCTGTCAGCACAGCTTTTTTGGGCTGAAGGGCAATCTCCACCAGATATTCATAATATTCCTGTTTGGTACACATCTGAAATGCTCCGTCCAGTTCCAGTATTTTGATTCCCCGGTCCGGTTCCTGATATTTCAGCATCATATTACGAATAATTTTTTCTGTGGTATGGACGTCATGACCAATTGCTTTTGCAATTCTGGATACCTCCACCGATTCTCCTGCGGAAAATAAAATAGCCTCTATAGCCGCTTCAATTTTCTTCATATTTCTGATCCTCATAATGTAACGATGTTATCTGAATGTCATCAAAAAGATAATCCTGAGAAATCTGAATCATCCCTGTTTTCATCAGCTCCAGAATAGCCAGAAAAGTAACAATTACCTTTACCTTACTGGACTGTCTGTCCAAAAGACTGCGGAAAGAAAAATGATGATGCGTTCTTGCATACTCCTGAAGTTCATCCATTTTTTCTTCCAGACTCACCTCTTCTTTTTCTATCTTTCCAAATTTGCTTCGGATAGGATCCACCTTGTCTTCCTGCCGTTTGATGATTGAACGAAAAATTTCCTGCAGTCTGGCCAGAGTCAGATCTCCGATCAGTTCTTCCACGTTCACGGGGGGACGATATTCCAGCACTTCTTCCGGCATCGTACTTGGTTTATACACACAGCGGGAAGCATCTGCCATTCTGTCCCTTAACTCATAGGACATATATTTGTACATTTTGTATTCCAAAAGCTGCTGAACCAGTTCTTCTCTCGGGTCTTCTTCTTCCCCTTCTTCGTTAACTTCTTTGGGGAGAAGCATTCGGCATTTGATATCCAAAAGAGTGGCTGCCATTACCATAAATTCACTCATGATATTTAAATCCGCCTCTTTCATCTGACGGATATAATCCATGTACTGTTCTGTGATCTCCACAATCGGAATATCATAAATATCAATTTTATTCTTATCGATCAAATGCAGCAAAAGATCCAGCGGACCTTCAAACACCTGCAATTTTACGGGTATTCCCATGATTTCTCCTCACTTTTACCGTTCACACTCAACCTTTTTATTTTACATGGAAACACTGAACTTTTCAAGAACCCTCTGAAAAAAAATCCACCTGAATCATAGTTATTTCCCGGGGATTATGAATTCGCACAGGTATAGTATGCTCTCCTGTTCCCGCACTGACAATCATATGAGCATTTCCCTTCTTTTGAAGACCACAGCAAAATCCTGCCAGCGGACGATAATCCGGCGTGATCAGACCTCTCTTTTTCCCTAAAAGCACCACTCCCCCATGATAATGACCGGACAGAGTCAAATCTGCTCCCCAATCCAGATATTCCTTTTCATACCGGGGATGATGAGAAAGAAGAATGGTATAACATTCCTTTTCAGGAGAACCAAATACTCGTTCCAGTTCTTCCCTCATTCCCTTTTTATACAAACCTTTATCATAATAATGTTCTTCCGGTTCAAATCCATAGATCATCACCGGAATCCCTCTGATTTCTGATTTCATTTTATCATTGACAAGACGAACCGCCTTTGTTTTCTCTATTTCCCGATCATAATTTTCACCCATATTTCCATAATCTTCCGGATGTTTTCTGATTCTCTGTTCGTGATTTCCATTGGCATACCACACCGGATATTTGTCAGACAGCGCTTTTATAAAGGCTGCCGCTTTTTGAATATCTTTTCCCGGTTTCCCCACCAGAACATCGCCTCCTACCAAAACCCCATCCGGCCTGTATCCGTCTAACAATTCCCAGATTCTTTTTCCTTCTTCTTTTTCTATTTTATTATGAATATCTGTAAGAAAAGCCAACCGCAAAGTTCCTGTTACCCCCAGATCACGTTGGCAGGTTAAATGATATTCTCGAATACATAATCTTTTTTTCATTGCTCTCCTGTTTGTTTTAAAATAAAAACTCCCCCATAATGCCTCTGTTTCCAATAAACACAGGCATTATGAGGGATAGTTGATATCCCGGCAGTCTGTTGTAACTACTTAGCGTAATCTACAACTCTGCTCTCTCTGATTACATTAACCTTAATTTGTCCCGGATATTCCAATTCAGCTTCAATCTGTTTGGAAATATCTCTTGCAAGTAATACCATATCTGCATCATTTACATGATCTGGTAATACCATGATACGAACCTCTCGTCCTGCCTGAATGGCAAAAGATTTGTCAACTCCCTTGAAGGAATTTGTAATATCTTCTAACTGTTTCAATCTGTTTGTATATGTTTCCAGTGTCTCTCTTCTTGCACCTGGTCTTGCTGCAGAAATCGCATCAGCAGCCTGTACAATACAGGCGATCAGAGATTCCGGCTCCACATCGCCGTGATGAGCCTCAACCGCATTAATAACCAGAGCAGATTCTTTATACTTTCTGCACAAATCAACACCGATCTGAATATGAGAACCTTCCACTTCATGATCGATGGATTTTCCAATGTCATGTAATAAGCCGGCACGTTTCGCCATACGCACATCTGTGCCAACTTCCGCTGCCAGAAGACCTGACAGTTGAGCCACTTCGATAGAATGTTTTAATGCGTTCTGTCCATAACTTGAACGGAACTTCATGCGTCCCAGGAGACGAATCAGTTCCGGATGGATACCATGAACGCCCACTTCCAAAGCAGCATTCTCCCCCTCTTCCCGTATCATGGATTCCACTTCTCTTTGTGCTTTTTCCACCATCTCTTCAATACGGGCAGGATGGATTCTTCCATCAACAATCAATTTTTCAAGAGCAATTCTCGCAACTTCCCGACGAATAGGATCAAACGCAGATAACACAACCGCTTCCGGTGTATCGTCAATAATCAGATCCACTCCTGTAAGAGTTTCCAAGGTACGGATATTCCGTCCTTCACGTCCGATGATTCTTCCTTTCATCTCGTCGCTGGGAAGCTGAACAACTGAAATCGTAGTCTCAGACACATGATCCACTGCACATTTCTGAATAGCAGTTACCACGTATTCTTTAGCTTTCTTCGCCGCATCTTCCTTTGCTTTGCTTTCCAATTCTTTGTAAAGCTTAGCCGTATCAATTTTTACTTCATCTTCAACAGATTTTAAAAGATAATCTTTTGCCTGTTCGGAGGTCAGACCTGAGATTCTCTCAAGTTCCTGTACTCCCTGGTCATGTAATTCATCAACCTTTTTTTCTTTCTTTCTTAATTCTGCCTCTTTTGCTGTGTACTCTGCTTCCTTCCGCTCTATGACATCTGCCTTACGGTCCACAGATTCTTCCTTAGCCAATACACGCTTTTCATACTTTTGCAGTTCGTTCCGTCTCTCCCTTGTCTCTTTTTCCAATTCATTCTTTGTTTTCAGAGATTCTTCCTTTGCTTCCAGAAGAGCTTCACGTTTTTTAGTTTCCGCCGTCTTTAAGGCTTCATCTATAATGTTCCTTGCTTTTTCTTCTGCTGTCCCGATCTTCTCAGCATCTTTCTTTGCCTTTGTAGATACTGCAACAGAATAAGTGACAGGAACTGCAATCAGCAGCGTGATGGCTACAGCAACAAGTGCAATTAAAACTACTAATCCACTTGCCACAGGAGCACCTCCTTATTTAATTTTCATTGTACACTTACAACATTTTAATTTTATAATGATTTCACTAATTTGTCAACGTATTCCGTCTGTTTTTATGAAAATAGCTGAACTGTTACGATTTCAGGAGCAGGGAAAATATTCCTGAAACACCCGGGAAATATCTTCCATCTTAAACCCTTTTCTTACCAAAAAACCGTAATGGCGGTTTTTCTCCTTCCCGTCTGCCTCCTCTGGTCTGGGACATCTTTTTTCCAGAAGATTTCGAATCAGAACAGTTTCATCCTGATCTTCCATCTCTTCCCGACAGGAAGCAATGATCTCTCTGGATATTCCTTTTCTTTCCAGTTCAAACTCTATCTGTCGTATGCTCTTTCCCCGGGATTGCCCTGCCAGATACCGGGCGGCATACCGTTTATCATCCAGATAATGATAAGAGCGGACATAATCCATGGCAATATCCACCGCTTCCTTTGTATATTCCCCTTTCATCAGCTTCCGGTAAAGATCCGCTTCCGTATAATCCATCCTTGTAAGCAGATGCATAGCTCTGAGCTTTGCCCTCTTTATCAGAACTTCCTTTTGAATCTGCTCAAATAAATCTTCTGTGATTTCCTTTCCCGTTTCCAGCTTATAACGGGAAAGCTCGCCTTTGTAAAGTACAAAGGCAAGCTTCTCATCTGTCACAATTCTTACTTTCTGTTTCGTTATCGGAATAATCTCCGTGATAATCATTCTTCTTTTTCACCCGCATCTTTCAGGCCGATCTCATCACTTTCTCCGTTCAGCGCCGGATCATCTGCCAGGCCGTAATGAGCGCGTACCTTCTGCTCAATCTCTGCTGCCGCCTGAGGATTTTCTTTCAGGAAAATCTTTGCATTTTCCCGTCCCTGACCGATCTTGCTATCGTTGTAAGCAAACCAGGCTCCGCTTTTTTGAACAATGCCCAGATTAACTGCCAGATCCAGAATATCGCTCTCCTTGGAAATTCCTTTTCCAAACATAATATCAAATTCAGCTTCTTTAAATGGTGGGGCAATCTTATTCTTAACCACTTTAATACGTGTTCTGTTACCGATCACTTCGCCTGCCTGTTTGATCGCTTCTGTACGCCGTACATCCATACGAACAGATGCATAGAACTTCAAAGCTCGACCACCTGTAGTTGTCTCCGGATTACCAAACATCACTCCCAGTTTTTCACGAAGCTGATTGATAAAAATAACAATACAATTAGACTTTGCCACCACACCGGTAAGCTTTCTCAGAGCCTGAGACATCAATCTGGCCTGAAGTCCCATATGAGAATCTCCCATATCGCCTTCGATTTCCGCCTTTGGAACTAATGCTGCAACAGAGTCTACGATAATAATATCAACCGCACCGGACCGAACCATGGTCTCTGTAATCTCCAGCGCCTGTTCCCCGTTATCCGGCTGGGAAATATATAATTCATCAATATCAACACCGATATTCTTTGCATAAACAGGATCCAGAGCATGCTCTGCATCAATAAAACCAGCAATCCCGCCTCTTTTTTGTACTTCTGCCACCATATGTAATGCTACCGTTGTCTTACCACTGGATTCCGGTCCGTAGATCTCAATTATACGCCCTCTGGGTACTCCTCCCAGACCCAGAGCAATATCCAGACTCAAAGAACCTGTGGGAACTGTCTGAACATTCATATTCTTTCCTGAATCTCCCAGTTTCATCACAGAACCTTTTCCAAACTGTTTCTCAATCTGTCCCAAAGCTGCATCTAATGCTTTTAATTTATCTTCTTTAACCATAAATCTTCTCCTTTTACACAGTGCGAACTTATGTTCGCTTCTTTTACCATAGTATTACACTTTTAAATACTTGTCAACTGCTAATTAATTACTTTTTTATTTCTGTGGGAAAAATGGCGAAATGCCGGAAAATTTTTATACTTTGACCTTACAGGAAAAATTTTTCTCTGTCAAGCCTTTTACAAAAATAAATCTCCCCAAACCCCCTGTTGTTACATCCAGGGGATTCTGTGGGAGATTTGCTCCTGAAAATTCTATTTTCTAAAACGACTGGCTTACCACACTTTTAACATGAGCGATTTCTTCCGCTGCCGCCGGCGCCGCCGGAACGTAATACTGTTTTTCCCTGGCGATCTGGTAGATTTCCTCCTGCGCCATTTCACACTGATTTCTCAACTGTTTTAACGCCTGCTTCAACTGTGGATTCCCTGTCTGGGGAATCATTTCGCCATAACGTACCAATTCACCGTTAATTCCTGTCAGGGTATCATTTACCATTGCTTTTTCATCCATGTCCATCCCTCCTACTGCAAAAACTGCATTAACTGTTGTTTTGTCTGCATTGCGCTCTGTGCTGATTTCTGGAAAAACTGCTGCACTTTGGGATCTTGTGCTGTCTTGGAATATTCCTGCATTTTACAGTGATTTGTTTCACATCCCAGGATCAGATGACGAAGATTCTGCAAATCAAGTTCTGTTAAATTTGTCATTTCTTTTGACCTCCTTTTTCCCTTCTGTTCCATTCAGTTACTTTGTTAGTATGTCTGCCATATCAGGTTTTATTCTATGCCATGCTTCTTCCCGGATTTTTCCAAAAAATAAGAGACCGTCTTTTGAACAGCCTCTTATTGTGTATGTCTGAAAAATTCAAAGCAATATGCTTATTTTATCCGTTATGAAATTTTAGAATCCTGCCAGCCAGTTATACATTTCTTCATACTGTCTTGCAGAATTGCTCCAGGAAAAGTCCTGTGCCATTCCCCGGTCAACAATCTTATTCCATTCTCTCTTGCGATCATAGAAAATCTTTTCCGCATAGCGGATTGTGCCAAGCATCTCATGGGCATTATAGTTGGTGAAACTGAATCCGGTACCTGTTCCCTCAAACTCGTTATATGGCCAAACAGTATCTTTTAAACCACCTGTTTCCCGCACAATCGGAACTGTTCCGTAACGAAGACTCATCAACTGACTTAATCCACAAGGCTCAAACAGAGACGGCATCAAAAATGCATCGGATGCGGCATAAATCTTATGGGACATAGCCTCGGAATAATAAATATTTGCAGATACTTTTTTATCATATTTCCATGCAAAATGACGGAACATATTTTCGTACTGTTCTTCTCCTGTTCCAAGAACCACCAATTGAATAGCATCCTGGCAAAGTTCATCCATCATATAAGCAATCAGATCAAATCCTTTCTGATCTGTCAAACGGGATACCACGCCCAGCATCATCGCTTTTGGATTCACTTCCAGTCCCAGTTCTTCCTGAAGCGCAATCTTATTTTTCACTTTTTCCTTGCGGAATGTCTTTGCATCATAGTTTTTGGCAATCATAGTATCTGTTGCCGGATTGTACTCATCATAGTCAATTCCATTTACAATTCCACGGAGACTGTTACTTCTTGCCCACATCAGACCATCCAGTCCTTCTCCATAAAACGGTGTTTTAATCTCTTCCGCATAGGTATTACTCACTGTGGTAATAGCATCTGCATAAACAAGACCGCCTTTCAGATAGTTGGCGTCTTTATTTAGCTCTAATTTGTCCGGAGTAAAGAAATAATCGGACAGTCCGGTAATATTTTTTATTGTCTTAATATCCCATACACCCTGGAATTTCAGGTTATGTATTGTCATAACTGACTTAATTCCACGATAGAAATCACTTCCCTGGAAACGTTCTTTCAGATATACAGGAATCAGGCCTGTCTGCCAGTCGTGGCAATGAATGATGTCTGGTCTGAAATCAATAGCCGGAAGAATGGACAATGCAGCTTTTGAGAAAAATGCAAATTTCTCCAAATCTGCCGGCATACCATAATATGGCTTGTCTCCACTAAAATGTTCCTCATTATCTATAAAGTAAAATTTAATTCCGTCATATTCAGTTTCAAAAATGCCTACATACTGCTGACGCCAATTCAAGTCCATGTAAAAGTTTGTAACATAACGCAGTTGATCTTTTAACTGCTGTTTTATGCAGGCGTACTTGGGGATGATGATTCTCACATCAAAGTATTCCTTTGGAAAACACTTGGGCAGTGATCCAACAACATCTGCCAATCCTCCCGTTTTAATAAACGGTACTGCTTCTGAAGCAACGTATAATACCTTTTTCATCCGTATATACCTCCCTAATCATTGCTGATAAAATTCCTGTCTTTCATTATACCGCATTTTGCCCAAAAAGGAAAGGGTTATATGGATTTCTTTATGCATTTTTATACTCTAATCTGATTTTATCTGCTATCAACGCAATAAATTCCGAATTTGTAGGTTTTCCTTTTCCTGTACTCACTGTATAACCAAATAACTCATCAATAGTATCCATTTTTCCTCTGCTCCACGCCACTTCTATGGCATGACGAATCGCTCTCTCCACCCGGCTGGGTGTGGTCTGATGTTTCTTTGCAATCGTAGGATAAAGAATCTTCGTAATAGAATTCAGCATTTCCATATCTTCCACTGACATGATAATCGCATCTCTCAGATACTGATATCCTTTAATGTGTGCCGGAACTCCAATTTCATGGATAATATCCGTCACATCCATTTCCAGGTTCCGTCCCGCCATTTCTCTGACGTTTTCACCGGTTCCTATTTTTCTCTGTTCCCTGTTTTTCCCCATCCCATAATTTTTAAAATGCTTGATCCTGTTCAAAATCATATCGTTATCGAAAGGTTTCATAATATAGTAGCAAGCTCCCAGATTAAATGCATTTTCCGTAATTCTTTCCTGTCCTACCGCAGAAATCACAATAAATGCAGGATGTTTTTTCATAGAACTGTCCTGGTTCACCTTTTCCATCACTGTAAGTCCGTCTACTTTTGGCATAATAATATCCAAAAGTACCACATCCGGTTCTTTATCTTTAATAATATCATAAATATCTTTTCCGTTATCTGCCTGCCCTACCAGTTCCAGGTCATTGTCATCGTTAATTAAAGTTTCCAGCAAATTTACCATCCGCTCATTATCATCTGCAATGGCAATGTTTAATTTTCCCATTTTCACTCCTCCAATCGAATTCTTGTCAACTTGTCACACCTTTGGAAACTGCGGGCCCTATACAGTCTGAAAGATGCCCCTCCTTTGGCATCTTCCAACTGTTTTCCAAATGCTATCTGTATTATAAATTTAACCGTACTGCAAATCAACCCGTCTTTCCAGTTTTTACCTATTTTCGTTCGACACAGAATTACGCATTGTGACGATTTTTTCGTGTTTCGAGATTTTTTCTCATCTTTTTCCTGTATGAAGCACAAAAATAACAGAAAATCACTGTAAAATCACCTTATGAAAATAACAGAAAATTTTTCTTAAACTGTCATCTCTTTACAAACATCCACCCAACCTTTGGATTCCACTGCCTGCTCTAACTGAGCAATGGTAAGCCTGACTGCGCTGTTACTATTCCCTGCTGCCGGATATACGGTTTCAAACTGCTTCAGACTTTCATCCAGATACACTGCTATACCTTCTTTAATCCCAAAAGGACACACTCCTCCCGGCGCATGACCCACAAACTCTTCCACCTCTTCAAAAGGAATCATCTTAGCCTTCACATGAAAAGTATCTTTGTATTTCCTGTTATCAATCTTAGCCGTACCTTCTGTTAAGATCAGCACAGGCTGCTCTCCCTGCAAAAATGACATGGTTTTTGCGATCATTCCCGGTTCCACCCCTAACGCTTCCGCAGCCTGGGAAACTGTTGCTGTAGACTCTTCCAGTTCAATCACATTTTCAAGAAACCCTTTCTTTTCCAAATACTGTTTTGCTCTTTCCAATGACATTTTTATTTACCTCTTTTTCTTTTAATGATTGTTATCTATTTCGTTGATTATTTTTTTCAGCTCCGGATCGTCTTTTAAAAATTCTGTATCTTCATCTTCATCAATAGACCGGATAATCATTTTCTGTAATTTAGCTCCAAAATTATCTGCTTCTTTCGTTTTGATACAACGGTATAAAGGAGATTTGTTGATCTCCCATTTACTGGTGAGTGATTTTAACATGGGCAATAATATTTTCAGAAATTCAACCCGTTTTTTTGTTGCCAGATAATACTGAAAATGAGCAACGTAGGTATCGTATTCCCAGAGATCAAATAACTGAGCCGCTTTCTTATGAACGTCTGCAATATATTCTGCGTCATCCAGTCTTTTCTCTTTAATAGCGATTTCCATTAAAGTCAGCAAAATTCCATGAATTTCCATAGTTGCCGATAAAAGTTTTTCTTCTGTCAATTTTTCAGCTTTATGTAATTCTCCCTGCTCAATGTAAATATTGGCCTGAAGCTGTTCTTTGTCCACAGGATTTTTTTTAGGAATCCTATCCAATATTTCCTGCGCCTTTGTATACTCTTTTTTCTCCATCAATTTAGATATAAGAACTACTTGCGCCTGCTCTCTGACTACCGTATCCGAACTCTGCGCTGTACGCCAATGTAAATTTTCAATCTCTGTCTGATATTTTTCCTTCAGTTTCTTTTTCTGACCGGAAAATAATATCGCCCCTTCTAACAGCATTGCCATATTTCCCACCAGCAGATCACAATTGGGATATTCTTCTATTTTTTCCAGAGCAAGCTGAAATCCCGCTTCAAAACCTTCTTCATCTATGGTTTCTGACACTTTATTTATGAATAATCCTACTTCTTTTTCTGATAAATCTTCCCGAAAAGACAATAACGTATTCAAATCAGTATCCAGGAGTCGTGCCAGCGGAGGCAGCAAAACTATATCCGGATATGAAACTCCTTTTTCCCATTTATTTACAGCCGGGGCAGACACACCGAGATAATTTGCCATCTGTTCTTGCGTAAGTCCCTTTTTCAGACGTCGTTCGCGTATGATTTCATTCATCTTCATAATACAGCCAAATCTCCTTTATGGTTTGTTTTTTCACATTTTCATTGTAGCGTGTCTGCTCTGTAATTTCTATTTACCGTCTATTAACTTTTGCGAAGATTGTTTAACCTTCGGTTAAATTTCCCCGTTATGTACCTTCATGTACAAAATGAAAATTTCAAAAACTCCTATATATGACATAGGCCATTTTAATCGGATCCGAATGGGCATATAGAGAAATAAACTTAATATATACCCAAAAATCACCAAAAACAAAGCTAATTATCCTTTTCGTTCACATTAAGCTCCATTAATCATAATTTCTTTGATAAAAACATTTCCATAGGCTGCTGATATCCTGGAATATCTATGAGAAGTCCACCACAATCTTTATATCCTAATTTTCTGTAAAAATGCTGTGCTTCTTCGTTCACCTGTGTGGAGGTCAGAACCATTCCGTATCCCTGTACTTTCATATCCCTTTCCCAATGTTTCATAAGATACTTTCCATAGCCTTTGTTCTGGTATTCATCGGCTATAAAAAGTAAAGTGCAAAAGGGCGTATTGTCCCAAAAAAGATTGTATCTTAATATCCCTATGGGAATACTGTTCTCCAGCAAAACATAACCTTCCCTGTCCCGAACTTTATGAAAAAATTCTTTTTCAGGAAGATGTTTATCCAGGCTGTACCAAAAATTTTTATCATTGATTTCCATATATCGTATTTCTAACATAATAGTTCTCCCCATATAGACTTATAGATACAATATCATATGATTTTTTGTGCTACAAAAGTTACTACATCCCGTTTTTGCGTACTCCTTTTTCTATTTCTCTTAATTTCTTAACAAAAGATTCCTGCGTATCAATATGTTCTAAAGCAGATACCGCCATAATAAAATCATACGTATTATCGCTAATATCGTATTCTTCTATTGTCTTTACTGGTTTTCCTAACCAGCTTTTCGTCTTATACAGTTTTTTCTTCTTATATATTTCAATGTGGGACTCCCTCTCATTTGCTCGAATTGTATCTAATCTTTTATTCACCTATACCCACCTTATCCCAGCCTTTTTCCTATAATTATTTTTTCATTTCCAGGCTGTCTCTTAAAGTCAAAACTCCTGCACAACACGACATTTGTTCAAACACCATATCCGGAAAATATTTGTTCAATTCTTCGTATACAAAGTATATCTCATCATCATCCCAGTTATCCCCTGCATCACGTTTACATTTCTCCAATTCCTCCCATGTGGAAAAAGCCACATCTCCAATATAAATACTTCCCCCGTCTTTAAGCAATCCTGACAGCAAGCGGATAAATTTTATCTTCTGTTCATTTGTAAGATGATGTAAAGAATAGGTTGCAATAATAGAATCATATTTTTCCTGCAATAACGGAATCACTAAACCTTCTGTCATATCTCCCTGAAACAAATGGGCATTTGGCATTTTCTTTTTTGCCATGATTATCATCTTTTCAGAAAAATCCTGTCCAAACACATCACATCCTTGTTCATATAATTTTGAAGTCAGCGTTCCCGTACCAAAGCCAATATCTAACACTTTTTTTCCTGATGAACCCAACACTCGATTATATATTTCATTCAATATAATTTTATACCCGGCAAAAGGATATGTCCCTTCTTCATCAGAAATATCTACACTTTTATCATAATTATCTGCCCATAAATCAAATCCTTTATTATTCAGCATATTGTTTCCTCTCCTTCTATAAACTCATCACATAGATCTGGCAGGGATTATGTTCATCCCACAATGTGGGAAAAATCTCAAATTCTTTGAATCCCAGGCTTCTATAAAATCTATTTGTATCATCATATATATCATATCTGCCCATTTGTACTGTTTTTACCTGCATAAAAGAATATCTGGCCAATTCCTTTGCCGCCACAAATAATTCCCTGCCTCTGCTCCTTATCCAATATTCAGAACAGATCCAGCATATTATCCAGATATATTTTTTCTCTGACATGAATCTGATATTCCGGTTTTGTCATATAATACAGCAGAAATTCCAGAATCAATGCGCTTCCCAGTCCTCGTCCTTCAATCTTAAAATTGGAAAATCCCATTGGCAAATAGATATCTTTAATATCATCCACACCTATAAATCCTGGATTTCCCATTGCTTTTGAAAAACGATATCCCTCATTTGCATCCGGGGCAGCACAACGATGCTCCGGACAATCCTCCCCAAGATTTCTCCGGCTTACTGTCTCATAACAAATTTTCCTGTCTCTGCATCCAAACCAACAACATTCATTACACAGAAATTCCACCTTGTTTTTCTGTTCCGAACACAGTTTTTTCCATTTCTCAAACTCCTTGTTCAACCGGAAATCCGGCACTACATAAAGAAAATCTTCCCTTTTTATCTCATCCAGACATTCTGAAAAATCTGTCAGCACCTTCGTGGTAGATGAAACAAAATAAAGTCCCGGATAATGGAGCTTCAGATGTTCCAATAACAGCTGGGAATGAACGATGACCCCATTTTCTCCGCTTTCTTCCAATAAAAAACATAAAGCGTTACATTTCTTATCCCACAAATGCTCCTGTCTGAGCAGTGAATTGCTGAATGTAAGACGGGCTGAGATTCCATATTCCTTCATGAAATCGAAAACTTCCCGGGGTGAAAAATCTCCTCCTCCTACACGGCCTCCGTTCCAGATGCACCCCTCCGGCGCCCCATAGATGGAACTAATCTCACACCAGGGGTAAAAATACTCTCTGTGTTCACGAAATAATGGCAAAAACACACGGTATAATTCATAAAATTCAAACAGCCCCGGAAGATGATAGTATGCTATATCTTTTTTCATTTGCTCTGTAACCATATTATTTTCCTGCTTTTAATTGTTTCCAGTCCTCTTCTAAAATTGCCATCAAAATATCATCTGCGTATTGCTCTCCATCCATCACAGCATCCCGTAAAACTCCCTCTCGCTTAAATCCGGCTTTCAAATATGTCTTCTCTCCTACTGGATTAAACGAATAAACATCCAATTCCAACCGATGAAGCTTCAATTGTTCAAATGCGAAATCACGTGTTGCCTCTGTAGCCCAGGTCCCAATACCTTTTCCTCTCACATTTTTCTGAAAAATACCAATGCGGAAATTTCCACAACCCAACTCCCAGTCAATTTCATTGATTACACTTTCTCCGATAATTCTCCCATCAGGTGCGGTTATCAAAAAGAAAAATCTGTTTTTATCCTCCAGTGACTTCTGAAAAAATGAAAACACTTCTTCTTTTGTAAATGTTTCCTTACATCCTGTTAATCTTGCCACTTCCTTATCTAAAGGACAGTAATTTTGTTCATAATAATCTGTCATATCCTCTGCTTTCGCCAACCGTATGGAAAAGCCATCTTTTTTTCCAATAACACTCACATAACCTCTTCTTGCAGCTTCTTCCATTAATCGAGGCTGAATGAGAGGATACGTCCAGTTTTCTATCAGTTTATCACTCAAAATGATTTTTTCCATCTCACTGTGTATTTCTTCAAAAGAAAAAATATCTGCCACATAAAGAATTCCAAATGTTTCTTCTTCCTCAGTTTTATTTATGGTGGTTTTCCCTTTTACTGAATACGCACAAACAGGCTGAATCGTAAAATCAACTGCCCCTGTTTCTTCTCTTAATTCTCTTTTTGCTGCATCTATAATGGATTCTCCCTTTTCTCGATGACCACCCGGTATTTCAAACGTATTTCTCTCTTTATGTTTACAAAATACCCATTTCCCATTTGTTTTTGAAATAATAACAGCAAAATCTAATAAATTGTCATCTACAGAATCATAAAATTTAACTTCAATCAACTTTATCCCTCCTCATAGTCATTTTTCCCGGAAATTCACTGTAAATATCTTTCCATACTCACAGCAAAATAATCTCCGTTATCTGTCTCTTTCCCTGTGGCTGTAAACCCATTCTTTTTCCAGAATGCTTCGCTTTGCGGATTTCCTTTTGCATATGCCAGTTGAACTGAACTGAAATTACATTTTTTCAAATATTGTAAGCTTTCTCTGATAATCTCAGAGCCTATCCCTTTTCCCTGTACCTCTTTATTTACCATAAACAATCCAATATAGACCACATCTGCCCGGGGATATCCCGCTACCAAATCCATAATCGCAATTAATTTGTCTTTCTCAAAAAAACCCATATAATACTTCATTTCATATGTACAATGAGGGGGCAGGGCTTTCATATCTGAAAGAATACTGTCTCTTGTTATATCCGGAGGACAATATTGAAAAAACATCGGATTTCTCACCGATAACTCATAAATAATATCCACATCCTCCTGCTCCATCCTGCGCACACTATATTTTGTTGAAATTTCCTCTATTTTCATTCGTTTCTCCTAACCTACATTCATTATATTCCCTTTACCTTTTCAACTTTTTGAACTGTGAATAGTAATATTTTACCGTATAAAAACAGACGATACAACATATTTCTTTGTATCGCCTGATTATTTGCTAACCATTTCATTTTCTCTTCTCTATTTTTCACGATGATAATTTCTGACCACAGAACTGATTCCAATAACCACTCCATAAAACACTCCGGTAACCGGCCAGATGATCCATGTTCTCTCCCACTCCATCGTGATAAAACTCCATGCGAGGTAAATGGCAGTGACCAGACACCAGTATATTTTATCAATCACATCATTTCTCTTGTTTTCAATTTTCTGACGTCTTGTGTAATCTCCTTCTTCCAGCAGTTTCTGAAATCCACCATATAAAATTCCTGTAGAGACAAGCAAATACACTCCTACTGCCACCAAAATAAGACAAAGATCCACACCAAGTATGGCTAGCATTCCCTTGTCATCCGATACTGCCAATATCATAATAGGAACTGCGCTGAGAATGCAGATCACTATCCCCAGCACAAGATTTCTACTGTGTTCAGCTTCATACCCAAATTTTTCTTTTTCTACCAATCCCTTTACTCCATAAGCCAACTCCACAGGTTCTTTTTCAAGGAACTCATATTCTTCCATTTTTCTTCCATTAATCAAAAAGATTGCCACTGCCGATGCGACCAAAAGTAAAAGCATTGTCATTCCAATACTGACTGCCGCCGCCTCAGAAATAATATAGTCTCCCTCTTTATCTGACAAACCCGCAAGTCCAATCAGACATACTGGTGACAGAATACAAAGCGATACTCCCAAAGCAATTTTAGAAGCTACATTTCGCAAAAGCTGCAAATAAGCATTTGCAGTTTCCATGGAAACCACCTGTATATTTTCTTCATCTGATCCCGAATCTGCTGTCTTATTCTCCAATAATTCTCTGTTTTCTTCTTCAATCGAATCTTTCAACAGATAATCTGTGCTAACCTCAAAAATGTTGCTCATTTTTATTATCTTATCTAAATCAGGAACAGATGAAGAGCTTTCCCATTTCGAAACTGCCTGACGGGAAACTCCAAGCTGGTTTGCAAGTTCTTCCTGTGACCATCCGTTCTTCTTCCGTAAATCAGTAATTTTGTCTGCTAAAATCATGTTCAAACCTCCTTAAGACAATTTTCTTTTTGCTTAAGCACTTTTAACATAACAGATTTATCGGTTGCAGACAACCATTTACACTTAGAAATGTGTCAACTGACAGTTGCTCACCATTTCTGCAGCCCTTTGTTTCGGATAATTTCTCATTCATTTTCAATCCTCACTTTCTGAATCGGCTTCAAAAATTCTTCCACATTAATATACAAATTATCAAGAATTGGAATTAAATCAATATATTCTTCTTCCTCATCGCATCCTTCATATTTCGCCATAACAACAATATAACCATGATCCCATTCAACTACTTTCGTATATCATTCCAATCTTGGAGATGTTTTAAAACGTATATTATGCCCATTAAACATAAAAGAAGTAAATTCTTTGTCATTGCTTAATACCGCTTCGTTTATCACGTCCTCTACCGCCTTTCCATCAAATCTTGTATCACTATTATTTGATTCTTGAAACTTGATTTTACATAACTCTACTTATCAAATTATATCCTGTAACTACATAGACAAAAATTGCTGCACCTACAAATATCATAGCATCATTGTTTTATTTCTCTTTCTCTAAAATTTTTAACAAACCAGAAATAGCTGATATAAGCCACCCCAAAGCAATAATAATCAAAGACTTTTCCAACCTATACCATTATCAAAAACAAAGATGAATGTATGCAATGCGAAAATACTTACTGAGATTGCAAGTCCATATAAAACTAAATGCAACTTTCTGATTTTTTCTTTATCCATTTTTATTTACCTTGTTAACTTCAAGGTTCCTTACATATTATAACATAGACACTCAAAATTTTACAGCTAGCAAAAATTAACCCCTCACAATAAGGAGACTTTTATAAATAAACTTGCAACGTCTACATAATACAACCGTTTTCAGACTCAGTTCAACTACTACAACATACAATTCATAATCACACTGATCATCATTTCCTTTTCTTCCGGCCTGGATTCTGCAATCATAATTGTTAGCGCTACTAAAGTAGCATCTTCTATTTTCTTTTGTCCATCTATAAATAAAGCCTCATTTTTATCAAGAAAATAAAGAAACATTGTCGCAGCAATTCTTTTATTTCCATCGAAAAAGCTGTGGTTCTTAGTTACAAAATACAACAGATTTGCAGCTTTCTCTTCCAAAGACTCATAGATGTCTGTTCCTCCAAATGACTGATAAATATTTCCAATACTGCCTTTGAAAGAATCATCCTTTTCTTTTCCAAACAAATCTGATTCATCCCCGAAGCGCATACTCTGAATCACATCCATACACTCCTCATAGGAAAGAACATATATCGCAGGATTTCCCTCTGGACGCGTCATATTCTGATGATCATAAGAATCCAGCAAATCTAATGCACTACTATATTTTTCTATTACAGAAAGAACCTGTCTGCTGTCCAATTCATTTTCAGTCCGTTTCATAATCCGTATCACCTCGCCTAACTGTTTGATACGATTATCGTTTACTGCGTAGCCTTTCAATATGTATTGCTTAAGAACGGAATTTGCCCAACGGCGGAATTCAACACCTCGCTTTGATTTTACACGATAACCAACAGAAATGATGACATCCAGGCTATAATACTCTGTCATATGTGTTTGTGTTTTTCCTTCGATAGCACCATGTTGAGTGGTAGTCGCAAATTTTGCGACTACCACTTGATCTTCCAATTCTTCTTTTAAGGCATTATTAATATGTTTACCAATGGTTTTTATATCTCTATCAAAAAGTTCAGCCATCTGATTACGATTTAGCCAAACTGTCTCTTGATCTACCGCCACAGGAATTGTTATCATTTTATCTTCTGTTTCAAATATTACAATTTCATTTTTATTCATGCTCTTCCTCCAGTTCTATTCCTTTTTCGCTCAATACCTGTTGCATCTTCACATAATATGCAATTAATCTGAGAACATAATCCGGCATTTTTCTTCTTCCTGCCTCCCACTCTTCTAATGTTCTTAAAGGAATCTCCATATATTTTGAAAATTCTGTCCTGTTCATATCTAACATCTCACGAATTCCTTTTAATGTACGAATCTGCTTTTCAATATTTTCCTTGTTTTCCATTATTCTCTCCTTTTACCACTCATTGTGTGGTCATTATATCACTTAATGTTTCCGATTTCAATTGGATTTTCACTATTTTTTTTAGTGTTTAGCTTTTGCCAAATTGTCCACTCGCAATAAGGATTGTCATCAGGGACAACTGTTTTAAATAGAAAACAGCCATGTGCGATAAACACATGACTGCTGCAAT
Organism: Eubacterium sp. UBA3279; assembly: GCA_002361775.1. Lineage (GTDB taxonomy): Bacteria > Bacillota > Clostridia > Lachnospirales > Lachnospiraceae > Oliverpabstia. The sequence goes on along the minus strand of DETV01000080.1, from coordinate 2,515 downwards.
TAACCTCTATCTTTTTTACATTGCTTCAATTGCGTGTGCAAATTCCTCTTCTGTATCAACAAAATGATATGGTTCGTACTCACCATAGGCAGAAGGTCTGCTAATCGTCACAAGCTGAATCCTTTCATATCCAACTTTGGATTCAATACTTCTTTTGAATTCTGAAAGATGCTTCCCATTGTTAGCGTCGGGTAGAATCGACCACCCAGAGTCGCATAGAATTAACCATTTTTAGCCGGACAGAAAAAGCCATTGTATTTTTCTTTTCGTGTTCTAAAATGATGTATGCCAATGCATCAGCAGAAATCACAATGGGAGAAAAACACAATGACTTAACTGAAATAATAGCACATGCCCTCAATGAAATGAAGAGGGAAAAGAGAGAAAAATTTAATCCTGATAAAGTCAACCTTGCGGAGTTAGAACGTAGGACAGGGATTTCACGAGCCAAACTACGGAGAATTAAAAAATCTGGCTTTATCGACCTTCCACATGCACTCATCGGCCGGAAAGCCGAACACACTCTTCTGACAGGATTCTCAGGCATTATTGATGAACTACTCCGAAAAGGAATTACCAACTCTGCTGTCTGCTATGACAGATTAAAAGAGAATGGTTTCCAGGGTGGCTTAACCATCGTTAAAGAGTATATTTTCAATCATAAGGAACTTGTCCCACCTAAAAGGCAGCTTGTAGTCTCTCAGGGCAGCCGTGGGCAGCGTTACCATACTGCACCTGGAGAATCATACCAGATGGACTGGGGATTCGTAGAAGTGGAGAATGCTTCCGGTAACACTTATAAAGTTGCCTGTTTTGCCATGATTTGCCATTGCTGTGGACAGAGATATATCGAGTTTTTCCCAAATGCTAAACAGGAGAATCTGTTTATTGGAATGATCCATGCATTTTTATATATGGGAATCCCTGAGTATGTCCTGACAGATAACATGAAAAGCGTTGTAATCCGGCGTGATGAACAGGGACATCCCATCTGGCAGAAAGATTATGAACTGTTTATGGGGAATCTCGGCTTTGAAACAAAACTTTGCAAGCCAAGACATCCATTTACAAAGGGCTCGGTCGAACGTTTGGTACGGTTTGTAAAAGACAATTTCCTGCCGGGACGTGTCTTCAGTGAAATCACGGATCTTAATTATGAAGCAATCCGCTGGTGCAACACTCAGAACAGTATTTATCACCGTGCAGTTGACTGCATTCCGAATGATAAACATACAATGTTTTGTATGAAAAATGCCTCTGTACTTGAGGAGTCGATTGAATTATCGTATTATTTGTGTCCGGAACGTAAGATTTCCTTTGATGGTTTTGTTCATTATGAAGGACGCCGCTTTGGAGTTCCTTACTGGTACGCAGAAAAGACCTGCCGTGTAAAAAGAGATGGTTACATACTTTACATATACGACTCAAAAATGACAAAAGTACTCACGTCGCATGATGTTACATGGAGCCGCCGGGACAGCTTCTGCAAAGACCAGTATATTACAGAACAGCCGGAAGAAAGTCCTACTGCACCGGTAAAGATACGTATCCAACAGCTTAATCCACCTCCGTATGATTCCGGTTTTAGTAAATTCAACTTTGAGGAGGGACTGTGGGATGAATAATTCATTTTTTGAGCAGATCCAGGATGCTGCTGAATATTTAAATCTTGACCTGAATGCACAGGAAATGGCACAGCTCGCGGTTGAACATGAATATAGTGAAGAAAATATACGGATAGTCGCTGAAATGTTTGCTTATCTGCAGCAAAAGAAGAAAGAAAACATTGTTTCAACTTTGCTCCGATTGAGCCGTCTTCCATTAAAAGAGCCAAAAACTTTTGAAAGTTTTGATTTCGGGCAGCTTCATGGAAAACAAACAGATGCTCTGCGCAACCTGCCGTCCCTTTCGGCTCTCTATGCACATAAAAATCTTGCGTTCATTGGCCCGCAGGGAGTTGGAAAAACACATCTTGCGATGGCATATGGACGCAAATGCTGCCAGAATGGTCTGAAAGCGTATTTCTTAAAAGCAACTGAATTAAACCAACGCTTGACCGATGCCCGGAAGTATGGCCGGGAAAGCAGTACCATAAATGGCCTGGTAAAACCATCTTGTCTGATCATTGATGAGATAGGCAGATGCGTTTTTGACAAAGAAAACACCCGAATGTTTTTTGATGTCATTGACCGAAGATACAATAAGGAAGGGCCAAATACAATGATATTTACAAGCAATAAAGGACCGGATAAATGGGGAGAATTCTTCAACAAGGATTCCTCCCTGTTATGCGCCCTTGACCGTATATTTGATGATGCCACAGTATTCATGATCAAAGGAAACAGTTACCGTGGAAAAAACTGCGAAACGATAGCATTATCAGCTGGTGCTCCGGCAGCGCTACCTAAAGCACAACATTAAAGAAAGGAAAAGCTGATGCATTGGTTGTTTCTGGCCGACTAAGATTGGTCAGTTTCTCCCGACATTAAATGGCTAATTTCTCCCGACGCTAACA
>DETV01000046.1 GCA_002361775.1 Eubacterium sp. UBA3279 | reverse complement strand
AAACAGGTAGTTTTTGACACTACCTCTGAATTTGCAGAGGTAATAAAAATGAAAGTGAATGAATATCAAGATTTAGCAATGGCAACGTTGAATCCTGAACTCAGTAAGAAGGAAGTCTTAATTAATAGTGTAATGGGATTGTGTGGTGAATCAGGAGAAGCCATTGATATAGTGAAAAAATGGATGGCACAAGGACATGAATTAGACAAAGAACATTTAGCAAAGGAACTGGGGGATATTGCATGGTACTTGGCTGAAGCTGCTACAGCATTGGATATGTCTCTTGAAGATATTTTTCAGGCCAATATTGATAAGTTAAAGATGAGATATCCAGATGGATTTGAAATAAAAAAATCTTTGATTCGATTAAAAGGAGATATATAAAATTCAAATTGTAGAAAAGTAGTTGCTTTCTTAAGTGGCTTTGGTATAATTAATTTGTAACAACACTTTGGTAATAGAAAATCAGTAAGTGAAAAGATGTTTTGTATACATAGTAAAAACGTATAGGAAATGTGATCAGGGGTGTGTTATTTATGGCGTTTTGTAAACGCTTGAATATTTTTTATAGGTAATTGCGAAACAAGTTCGCAATCCTGATTAAAAATGAGGTAGGAATCCTGCAATGCAGGATTCCTAAGATGAGAAGCGTGTGACATCAAAATTAGACATGACAAAATAACTTCCCAGATGGACTGCGAAGAAAAAATATTATATATACCAAAGGTCAGGCAATCAAAGGTTTTAAACTTCGTATGTATTGAAGCTGGTGGATTTTATCGGCAACAAGTACGGTAACAAGTTGTGTAATTCCTGCAAGAAGTAAATCGACATGAAGCGGTTTTTCATTCTGTGTTTTACGATTCGCAATGCAGAAACTATCCTTGAAATGGTTGATCGATTTTTCAACATTTACACGGATTTTGTAGGTGTCTTCCCATTCCTGTGAACCTCGTTCTACACCAGGATAGGCGCGGAGATTTTTCTCAGGATAGATGTAAATCATTCGTCCGCAGGAAGAAGTGGTGCATGGATTATCGCAGTGACATACCCGACGTTTTGATTTGTTGGCTGGATTGTATTCCCATTTCATTTTGGGACATACAAACTTCATGGTAGGTATTTGGCTTTTTAAATGCGATTTGCTTCCTTCCCGTTTCATGGGAAGCGTTGGATCATGCGGACAGCAGGGAATTCCATTTTCATTCACTGTGTAGTCCGTTCCTTCCATGGATAGTTTTACACGGAGAGGAATAAAAGCCTTATGAAATCCGATATCTCCGAAAAGAGACTTATAGATTTCAATCGTATCAAAAGCGGCATCCCCAAGAAACGTCTTCGGCTCTATCAAAGGATGCTTTTTGAAAAAATCAATTAAAACAGGAAGCAGTGCTTTTGAGTCGGCAAGCGATTTATCCTCATCCGGAGAATCCGATTTTTTTTCTACAACAATATCAGGATGTGCATTTAGGAAATCTTTGTTGTAGAAAGATATGTCGCGGACAATGCCAAGTCCATTTGTGACGATACCGAATTTATAGGCATAACAGAAGTGACCGTTGATGTACATCTGCTGTATCGCTTGATTGGATGCAGCGTGAGTTGGCATACTTCGGATTATTTTCCGTAACCCATGCTTCAATGCCGGAGGTATCAAAGATAGTCATGTCAGCAAGAACTGGATTCAGTTTTTGGCATATCGGTTCGGTCAGGTCTACAAGACGATCGAACATAGATTGTAAGTCCGATAAGAAATCCTGTTTAAAACGAGTAAATTTTGAACCATCCGGTACAACATCAAAACCGCAGAAGTCACGCAGTTCCTGAGAGTATTTCAAGAACACGATCAGGAGCGTGTCAGTCGGGATCGAGAAAATACGCTGGAGCAGAAGTGCTTTGAGCATTGGATAAAGCTGGTGCTTGCGAGGCCTTCCGGTTTGGGCGTAAAAATGAGAAACAAAAGAAACAGGAACAATTTCATCAAGGTTAATGGCTTCGTCAAGAAGAGAAAGAAACTGATATTTGTCGTTGTCAAATTTAATCTGACAATCTTCAAAAATTTCTGCCAAAGTGAGCTGTTTATATGTTATCATGTAAGTATATCTCCTTTAGGTGGATTGGTTAATTAGTTTCTAGTCAATTCTATTTTACCATAAACCTTGAGGAGATATATTTTAACGACAAAAAACACCGTATTTATGCGGTGTTTGGCGTTTCGCAAACGCCTAAATATTTTTTAAAATGAAAGGAGAAGTTATAATGATTAGGGTGACAGTGTGGTACGAAAACGTACAGGAGTCAGGAGAATTTCGGGAGGATCTTTTCGCAGGTGCGCCTGAGGAAATGAAAGAAAATATGAAAAAATGGCTTCCGAAAAGTGCAGAGGAAATTAAAAAGGTGTATCCGAAAGGAGTTATGGGAACTGTAGCGGAACATCTGGAGAAGTGTCCGGATTTTCAGGTTACCTCTGTAAATATGTATATGCCGGAATATGGACTTCCGGACGAACTTTTGAATAATACAGACGTATTGATCTGGTGGGCTCATGTGGCTCATGAAGTGGTACCGGATAGTCTGGTAGCAAAGATTCGTGAGCGGGTGCTGAAGGGAATGGGATTTATTCCGCTGCATTCTGCACATCCAAGTAAACCAATGCAGGCAATTTTGGGAAGTTCAGGTACATTGAAATGGAGAGAAGGAGATTACTGCCGTGTTTGGAATTTGAATCCTACTCATCCTATTGCACAGGGAATTCCGGAAAGTATTGAACTTCCGGGAGAGGAAATGTATGGAGAGTTTTTTGATATTCCGAAGCCAGATGATCTGGTATTTATGAACTGGTATCGGGGCGGTGAAGTGTTCCGTAGCGGATGTACATGGACACGTGGATATGGAAAGATTTTCTATTTCCAGCCGGGTCATGAAACAGCTCCGTCTTATCACAATCCTTATGTTTTGAAAATTATTGAGAATGCTGTACGTTGGGCTGCACCAGTTATGTGGCGCGATACTTTAGAATGCCCTAATGCAGTTGAATCACCAGAAAGTAAAGTACAGGGCTAGGAAGAAAGTGTAAATTTTAAAGATTTTAGTTACAAATTCTGTCTTGATGTAGTACAAGACTGGTGAAGATAGCTATGCTGACACCCCCTTGATTCGGGAGTCCAAACGTAGGATGGATGCTCGAATTAAGGGGGTGTGGTATTATTGGTTCAGGTATGGATGGTACGGAACGAAAACGCAAATGAGATATAACATTGAAAAGAAGTTGTAAAGGAGAGCATTAGGTTATGTTACCAACAAGAGAAGAGGCTATGAGGTTGGTTCGTGATGGTGTAGTATGCAATCCAGGGTCTTGGGGAAAGCATTGTTTAACTGCCGCACACTGTGCGGAGAAGATTGCCCGGGCATGTGGAGATATGGATCCGGAGAAAGCATTTATACTGGGATTGTTGCATGATATTGGGAGAAAATTTGGAGTGAGACATCTGGGGCATGTTTCAGATGGGTATACATATATGAAATCATTAGGATATGATGAGGCAGCCAAAATTTGTCTGACCCATTCGTTTAATAATCATACAGTGGATGAATATGTTGGAAAATTTGATGTTTCAGCGGAAGAGTTGATGCTTATAAAAACTGAATTGGATAAAGTCGTATATGACGAGTATGATTGGCTGATTCAGTTATGTGATAGTCTGGCGGGAGCAGAAGGAGTTCTTGATATAGAAGAGAGAATGGGAGATGTTAAGAAAAGATATGGTTCTTATCCACAGGATAAGTGGGATTCAAATATAAGACTGCTGCATTATTTTGAGAAGAAAATGAATAAGAATATTTATCTCGTATGTGAGAAGGCAACATTTGTCCCGGAAGATATTTGAGATTGTTTGGCAGTATCCTGGAAGTTGGTTCTTCGGTATTGGAAGAAAAATATAAATACAAGGAATATCATTATGGATAAAAAACTTAAGGAGGCAGGTTGTTATGGAGTATTCGGTGTGTGCAAGTGCAGTGTTTCAGGGAATGCCGCTTCAAGATGCTGTGCGAAGAATATATTCACTGGGGTATGGCGCATTTGAATTTTGGGATTGGGAGAATCAGAATCTGGAGGCTGTGGCTGAAGTACAGAAGGAAACGGGAATACAGGCGGTTGGAATGTGTACCCGCATGATACCGTTAAATGATTCTCTGCGACGGAAGGAATTTGTACAGGGATTAAAAGAGTCTATCTGTGCGGCTAAACTTTTAAATTGTTCTACCTTGATTGCGCAGGCGGGTCAGACGATTCCTGAGGTGGGGAGGGAGCAGCAACGGGCTTCTATTATAGAAGGATTACAAGAATGTCTTCCTATTTTGGAAAAAGAGGGGATTGTACTTGTGCTGGAACCGCTGAATGTTTTGGTGGATCACAAAGGTTATTTCCTTTCAGAATCCTCAGAGGCATTTGGTATTATCCGAGAGGTGGATTCGCCACAAGTGAAAGTATTGTTTGATGTGTATCATCAGCAGATCACAGAAGGTAATTTGCTATCCAATATGTTGGATAATCTGGATTATATTGGACATATTCATATTGCCGGAAATCCGGGGCGCCATGAGCCGTTGACAGACAGTGAGGTTCATTATCCCACTATTCTCAAGATGTTGAAAAGAGCCGGATATCATGGCTTTATAGGCTTAGAATATTTTCCACTGCAAGAACCTGAACAGAGTTTACGTGAAATTTTGAAGAAAATGCCCTTATAAAAAGTTGTGATAATAAAACGAAGCTGACAGAAAGTGTCAGCTTCATTATTTTAAAAATGTAACGACTATCACCACTGTCCATGGTTTCCTCTCTCTTTGATAAATGTATTTCTTTAATGACTTCTGTATTATAAATCATTTTGATATGAAGTGCGACCATTCATATTGAATGATGTTCAGGATGAAATATATGGCATAATTATCAGATAAACAGGGGAAAGGAAAATGAAGCAGGAAAATGCCGTTATGAGGGTTAGTGTGTTGTTGTTTATCTTGCAGACTTTTTTTCAGAATGTTACAATGAAAATAAAAATGGAGAAGTGGAAATGATGAGGCAGGAAAAAGACTGGTATAAGAAATTGGTTATTTATCAGATTTATCCCAGAAGTTTTAAGGATGGAAATGGGGATGGAATCGGTGATTTAAAGGGAATGATTGAAAAATTGGATTATCTTAAGGAATTGGGAGTAAATGGGGTGTGGATGTCTCCAGTTTATGCATCCCCAAATGTGGATAATGGCTATGATATATCTGATTATTTTTCCATTATGGAGGAATTTGGCTCCATGGAAGACTGGGAGAAGTTTCGGGATGAAGCCCATGCAAGAGGCATTGCGGTGATTATGGATCTGGTATTAAATCATACTTCTGACCGCCATATCTGGTTTCAGGAGTCGAAAAAATCAAAAGATAATCCCTATAGTGATTTTTATATCTGGCGCGATCCCGCACCGGATGGAGGTGTTCCCAATGGTTGGATGTCAGTATTTGGAGGCAGCGCCTGGGAGTATGAGCCTGAGCGGAAGCAGTATTATCTTCATTTGTTCGCAAAAGAGCAGCCGGATTTAAACTGGGAGTGCGAAGAGGCCAGGGAAAAGATATTTGATATTATCCGTTTCTGGAATGAAAAGGGAGTAGACGGATATCGGGTAGACGCCATCAGTTATCTGGATAAGGGATTAGATGGACGGGCAGATTTTCAGGAAACAATCGGAACAGTTGCCTGTGCAAATCTGGAAGGAACTCACCGTTATATCAGGGAGATGGCTGAGAAAACTTTTGTTCCCGGATGTCGTATGAGTGTGGGAGAGGTTATTATTAACAATGAGCAGGACGCCGGAAATTATTCTAATGCCTCCAGTGGAGAATTTAATATGGCGATTCCTTTTGTACCTCCCATTGTAGAAATCAAGACCTGGTCACCGGAAAAATTGAAAGAGGATCTGGAGAGAGATTACCGGATACTGAAGGAAGATGGCTGGTGGGCAAGATTTTTCAGTAATCACGACAAACCGCGGCAGGTATCCCTTTATGGCAACGATGGTTTGTACTGGAAGGAATCTGCCAAAATGCTGGCCTGTTATCTTCATACTTTGCCGGGAACACCCTTTGTTTATCAGGGGGAAGAACTGGGTATGACAAATGTACAGTATGATTCTATAGAAGAATATGATGATATTGACACAAAAAACTATTATAGGACCATGCTTGCTGACGGGGCGTCAGAAAAAGATGCACTGGCAGAATCTCAAAGTATCAGCAGAGATAACAGCAGAACGCCTATGCAGTGGGATGACAGCATTTATGCAGGATTTTCTGAGCATAAACCCTGGCTGGGAGTGAACTCCAATTATGTAAAGATTAATGCCGCAAGTCAGATGAAGGATGATACCTCAGTATTTCGATTTTACCAAAAGCTTATTGCCCTTCGAAAAGAAAATCCTGTGATGGTATATGGCGATTTTACACTGTGCTGTTCTAAGGAAGGGCCGGTGATTGCATACACCAGAAGTTCAGAAAATGTGACCTGGCTGATTATCCATAATTTTTCCGGTGAGGATCAGGCTTTTTATTATGACGGAATCCAGGGAGAAGAAAAAGTTATTTTATCCAATTATGATGAAACACAGATAGAAAAAGGAGCGATCCGGTTAAGAGCATATGAAACCGTGATATTGGGATAGAAAGGAATAATTTACCAAATGGAACGGATATAGCCAAGTGACAATGCTGGGAAAGTGCATGGACATTTGTTTATGCTGGGAACGATTGGGTTTTTGATGGTTGCTTTGTTTTCAGTCCATCTGAATTTGCAAAAATGTAAGATGTTCCATGTGTTTTTATGGGTCTATTCAGGGATAGCAGGAATCGGCCATATTTTTACGGGTGTTGGACAGTTATAAATATATTGTGAATATAAGCAGGAGGTGTTTTTTATGAAAAATTATTCAGAAGATGCGAACAAATTGTACCATATACAGGTGGCGCCTGGAGAAGTGGGGCGTTATGTGATAATGCCGGGAGATCCTAAACGGTGCGCAAAAATTGCAGAGTATTTTGAAAATCCGGTTCTAGTTGCAGATAACCGGGAATATGTAACCTATACAGGAACTCTGGATGGAGTGAAGGTGAGTGTGACTTCCACAGGAATCGGCGGTCCCTCTGCAGCAATAGCCATGGAGGAATTATATCGTTGTGGAGCAGATACTTTCGTGAGAATCGGAACTTGTGGAGGAATGCAGCCGGAGGTTAAAAGTGGCGATGTGGTGGTGGCAACAGGCGCGATCCGTATGGAGGGAACCAGCAGAGAATTTGCTCCTATGGAATTTCCGGCAGTGGCAGATCTGACGGTGACAAATGCACTGGTGGATGCGGCAAAACAAAAAGGATATCCTTTTCATGCAGGAGTTGTGCAGTGCAAGGATTCTTTTTATGGTCAGCATGAACCGGAGACAAAACCGGTGAGTTATGAATTGATAAATAAATGGGAGGCATGGAAAAGGCTGGGATGTCTTGCTTCTGAAATGGAATCAGCCGCTTTGTTTGTAGTGGCAAGTTATCTTCATGTGCGGGCAGGTTCCTGTTTTTTAGTGGTTGCCAATCAGGAACGGGAAAAATTAGGGTTGGAAAATCCGGTAGTACATGATACCGATATGGCGATTCAGGTAGCAGTAGAAGCTATCCGCAAGCTGATTCGGGAAGATAGGGAAAAATAAAAGGAGAAAGCATATGGAGAACAAAGAAATTTTATGTCATGTGGATCACACATTATTAACGCAGACAGCAACATGGGAAGAAATTCGTCAGATTTGTGAGGACGGTGTAAAATATCAGGTGGCTTCTGTCTGTATTCCTCCCAGTTATGTAAAACAGGCCAGCGAATATTTAGAGGATAGGCTTCCGGTTTGTACAGTCATAGGATTTCCCAATGGATATATGACAACTGGGGTAAAGGAATGGGAAACGAAGGATGCTCTGGAAAATGGCGCTTCAGAAATTGATATGGTTGTGAATCTTGGGTGGATAAAAGATGGCAAGTATGATTTAGTTGAAGAAGAAATACGCCGTTTAAAAGAAATCTGTGGAGAGAAAGTTTTAAAGGTGATTATTGAAACTTGTCTTCTCACAGAAGAAGAGAAGATTAGGATGTGTCACGTTGTAACAAAGGCGGGAGCCGATTATATTAAAACTTCCACCGGTTTTTCAAAGGGAGGAGCAACCTTTGAAGATATTAAACTTTTTTCAGAACATATAGGACCGGGTGTAAAAATGAAAGCGGCGGGAGGAATTTCCTCTCTGGAAGATGCAGAGAAGTTTTTGGCTTTGGGGGCAGACCGTCTGGGAACCAGCAGGATTATCAAGCTGATTCGACAGGAGGATGCATCTGGCTATTAATATACAGGAAACCGGCATTGATAAATAGTTATAGAGAGAAAATAGTATGGAGAAAAAACAGATTCAAAAAATGATTGATCTGGCGATAGAGCAGTTATCCTTTGCCTATGCGCCCTATTCCGGATTTCAGGTAGGGGCAGCTCTGCTTACGAAAGAGGGAAAAATGTATACAGGCTGTAATATTGAAAATGCAGCCTATTCGCCTACGAACTGCGCAGAAAGAACTGCGTTTTTTAAAGCAGTCAGCGAGGGAGAAAGACAGTTTCAGGCAATTTGCATTGTGGGGGGAAAAAACGGGGTACTTACAGATTATACGGCTCCCTGTGGCGTCTGCCGCCAGGTGATGATGGAGTTTTGTAACCCCGATTCTTTTCAGATTATTCTGGCAAAAGACAGAGAAACTTATAAAATATTCTCCCTGAGGGAATTACTTCCCATGGGATTTGGACCAGATAACCTTGCCTGAAGGCGGGGAGAAAGGAGAAGGGAATGACTGCGGAAGAATTAAAAAAATTGCCAAAGGTGGAACTTCACTGCCATCTGGACGGTTCCCTTAGCAGAGAGTTTCTGGAACAAATGTTGCGCAGACAGGTAAAGGAAGAAGAATTGTCTGTGGGAATGGAGTGTCAAAGTCTGGAAGAATATCTGGAAAAGTTTGATTTGCCCTGTTCCTGTCTTCAGACGGAGGAAGGATTGGAAGGCGCGGGCTATGATATTTTACACACCATGAATCTGGAAAATGTGTGCTACAGTGAGATACGTTTTGCACCGTTGCTGTCAGTGAATGAAAAACTGAGTACAGAAAAGGTTCTTGAGGCTTTGCTTCGTGGGTTGGAAAAAGGAAAAAGAGATTTTGGAGTGGAATATAATGTGATTACCTGCGCTATGCGCCATCACAGTCAGGAAGAAAATATGAAGATGATCCGCGCTTCCCGGGAGTTTTTGGGAGAGGGAGTCTGCGGGGCAGATCTGGCCGGAGCAGAGGCGCAGTATCCAATGGCTCAGTTTATGGAATTATTTCAGCAAACAAAGAAACTGGGAATGCCTTTTACACTTCATGCGGGAGAATGTGGAAGTGTTCAAAATATTGTGGATGCGGTGGAAGTCGGCGCCGGACGGATCGGTCATGGGATTGCCATGAGAGAAAATCTTCAGGTACAGCGGATGGTGGGAAAAGCCGGAGTGGGTGTGGAAATGTGTCCCATCAGTAATCTGCAGACGAAGGCTGTAAAAAGTCTGGAGGAATATCCTGTGAGAGAATTTCTGAACAGAGGTTTATTGGTTTCGGTGAACACAGATAACCGGACAGTGAGCAGGACTTCGCTTACCGGAGAACTGGAATTCCTTCAGAAAAACTGGGATGTTCGCGAGGAGGATATTTTTCAGATGATGAAAAATGGTATAGCCACAGCATTTGCAGATGACAGCGTAAAAGACAGGATTTATCGCAGAATAGTAAAGGAATTTTAAGTAAAAAGACAGCGGAGGGAAAACGGGGTGAATGAAATGAGTCATTATAAAAGAATATTTGTAATTGTGCTGGATTCCCTGGGGATTGGAGCAATGCCGGATTCCGGAAAATTTGGGGATGAAAATGTGGATACTCTGGGGCATATCCTGGACGAGATGAGAACGTTAAAAATCCCCCATTTGAAAAAGCTGGGTCTGTTAAATTTACACCGGGGCGGTGATATGAGAGAAGAACAAAATCCTGCAGGAAGGTATATGAGACTGGGGGAAGCCAGCAACGGCAAGGATACCATGACCGGGCACTGGGAAATGATGGGACTGAAAACAGAAAAGCCTTTTCAGACCTTTACAGACACAGGATTTCCACCGGAATTAATTGCTGAACTGGAGAAGCAATGTGGAAAAAGAGTGATAGGAAATAAAAGCGCCAGCGGCACAGAGATTATTGAAGAATTGGGAGAAGAGGAGATTCAGACGGGAGCCATGATCGTCTACACCTCGGCAGATTCTGTATTACAGATTTGCGGAAATGAGGAAACCTTTGATCTGGACAATCTGTACCGTTGCTGTGAAATTGCCCGTGAGATTACCCTGAAAGATGAATGGCGGGTAGGACGGGTGATTGCCCGGCCTTATGTGGGCAAGAAAAAGGGAGAATTTCGGAGAACCAGTAATCGCCACGATTATGCGTTGAAACCCAGTGGCAAAACGGTGTTGAACGCATTGGAGGAAAAGGGACTGGATGTTATCGGAGTGGGTAAAATTCATGATATTTTCAGTGGAGAAGGAATTACAAAAACGTACCATTCAGAAAGTTCCGTTCATGGAATGGAGCAGACCATAGAAATTGCCAGGGAGGATTTTTACGGCCTCTGTTTCGTGAATCTGGTGGATTTTGACGCCCTGTGGGGACATCGAAGAAACGTGACCGGGTATGGAAAAGAACTGGAAAAATTTGATGAAAAACTTGGAGTTTTACTGGAAAAACTGAGAAAAGATGATCTTTTGGTTCTCACGGCAGACCATGGAAATGATCCGACTTATCGGGGAACGGATCACACCAGGGAATATGTTCCTTTTGTAGCCTATTCTCCTCAAATGGAAAAGGGTGGTCTTTTGGAACCACAGGATACGTTTGCAGTGGTGGGAGCTACCGTGGCAGATAATTTTGGTGTAAAAATGCCGGAGGGAACGATAGGAACTTCGGTTTTGAGAAAACTCTTATAAAGCGTATGGCGGAAAATGAATAGAAGATGAATGTGCAACAGGGAGGTCAAAATGAATCAGATATATGGAAAATTGATAAAATGTTTAGAAAGTATAAGGCAGAAAACAGATTTCCAGCCGGAAACAGCATTAATTCTTGGTTCCGGACTGGGAGATTATGCAGATGATATTCAGATAGAGGCAACAGTGGAATACAGTGAAATCGACGGATTCCCTGTTTCCACAGTTCCCGGTCATAAAGGAAGATTTGTGTTTGGTTACGTGGATAAAACGCCTGTGGTAATCATGCAGGGAAGGGTCCATTATTATGAAGGATACTCTATGAGTGATGTGGTTTTACCGACCCGTCTTATGGGAATGCTGGGAGCTAAAAAACTGATTCTTACCAATGCAGCCGGCGGCATCAATTTTAAATTCCAGCCGGGAGATTTTATGATGATCACAGATCATATTACCACGGCAATTCCCAGTCCTTTGCTTGGGGCAAATCTGGATGAACTGGGACCCAGATTTCCGGATATGAGTCAGGTATACAGTGCACGTATGCAGGATATCATTCGGAAAAATGCTGCAGAAATGGGTATTACTCTCCGGGAAGGAGTGTATGTGCAGTTGACGGGGCCGGCTTATGAAACTCCTGCGGAAATCCGTATGTGCCGAAGCTGGGGAGCAGATGCTGTAGGTATGAGTACTGCCTGTGAGGCTATGGCTGCCCGTCATATGGGATTGGAGATCTGCGGCATTTCCTGTATTACCAATCTGGCGGCAGGGATGTCAAAAAAAGAATTGAATCATCAGGAAGTACAGGAGACAGCAGATCGGGTTGCGAAACAATTTAAAGAATTGATCAGCAGGATTATTGTCACTGTCTGATAGGAGGCGGTACAATGTCTAATATGACAAAACAGGCGCTGGAAGCTTCTCTGAAAAGGCTGTTACTGCAAAAGCCTCTGGATAAGATTACTATTCAGGATCTTACTTCAGATTGCGGAATCAGCAGAATGGCTTTTTACTATCATTTTAAAGATATTTATGATCTGGTGGAATGGGCCTGCAAAGAGGATGCAAGCCATGCCCTTCAGGGAAAAAAGACGTATGCCACCTGGCAGGAAGGCCTGATGCAGATTTTTGATGCGGTATTAGAAAATAAGCCGTTTATTTTAAACGCTTATCGCTGTATCAGCCGGGAACAGATAGAGAGTTATCTGTTTAGTCTTACCTGTAATCTGATTCGGAATGTGGTGCAGGAACAGGCTGTTGGCAGAGAAATTTCAGAAGAAGATAAAGAGTTTATTGCACAATTCTATAAATATAGTTTTGTGGGAATCATGTTGGATTGGATCAAACAGGGCATGAAGGAAGAATATCATGAAATAGTGGATAAAATCTGTACAACAATGCAGGGAAATATAAAAAATTCCATTGATAATTTTACAAAAAGAGGGGAATGATAAGTTTTTTATCATTCCTCTTTCTTTGTAAATTGTGAAAAAAGAATAGCAGCAGTAAGATAACCACATACTAAAGTACACAGCAGTTATAAGCAATCTCAGAAAGGTGGTTATTTTATGGCAAAGAAAAGTAAGTTCGTGAAAGCTGTTTCTTTTGCAGCAGCAGGTGCAGGCGCGGCGGTACTGGTTAAAAAAAACATGGAAAGCAAGAAAGAAGAAAAGAAAAATTGCAGTAAAAACTCTGATTATCGGAACACAGAACGGGGAATGCATGGGAAAAATAAAAAAGGGATTTATTATTCCAATGGAAATTATGAAGCCTTTGCCCGTCCGGAAAAACCTGAAGGGGTAGAGGAAAAACAGGCATATATTGTGGGAAGTGGTCTTGCCTCTCTTGCGGCAGCCTGTTTTTTGGTAAGAGATGGTCAGATGCCGGGAGAAAATATCCATATTCTGGAGGCTATGGATATTGCAGGAGGCGCCTGTGACGGTATTTTTGATGCCACAAGAGGTTATATCATGCGTGGCGGAAGAGAAATGGAAAATCATTTTGAATGTCTGTGGGATCTGTTCCGCAGTATTCCTTCTCTGGAAATCGAAGGAGCATCCGTATTGGACGAATTCTATTGGTTAAACAAACATGATCCAAACTATTCGTTGTGTCGCGCCACAAAAAATCGGGGAGAAGATGCTCATACAGATGGAAAATTTAACTTAAGTCAAAAAGGCTGTATGGAAATCATGAAATTATTTATGACTCCCAATGAAGATCTGTATGACAAGACCATTGAAGATGTATTTGATAAAGAAGTTTTTGACTCTACATTCTGGTTATACTGGAGAACAATGTTTGCTTTTGAAAACTGGCACAGCGCATTGGAAATGAAATTGTATTTTCAGAGATTTATCCATCATATTGCCGGGCTGCCGGATTTCAGCGCTTTAAAATTTACAAGATATAATCAATATGAGTCCCTGATTCTTCCTATGCAGAAATATCTGGAGAATGCAGGAGTAGATTTCCAGTTTGGAACGGAAGTGACCAATGTTGTATTTGAATTTAAAGACGGAAAGAAAGTGGCAACTGCCATTGAATGCAGGGTGAATGGAAATGAAAAGGGTATTCTTCTCACCGAAAATGATCTGGTATTTGTTACAAATGGAAGCTGTACGGAAGGTACGATTTACGGCGATCAGAATCATGCGCCTAACGGAGATGCAGAGGTTCGTACAAGCGGATGCTGGAATCTTTGGAAAAA
Source organism: Eubacterium sp. UBA3279 (assembly GCA_002361775.1). GTDB lineage: Bacteria > Bacillota > Clostridia > Lachnospirales > Lachnospiraceae > Oliverpabstia. The sequence continues at coordinate 31,648 of DETV01000046.1, read as the reverse complement.
TATTGCAAAACAGGATCCTTCTTTTGGACGCCCGGAAAAATTCTGTTCCGATATTTCAAAAACAAATTGGGAATCTGCCACAATTACCACCCTGGATGATAAGATTATTCCGTATATTACGAACATCTGCAAGAGAGATCCGCGAAGCGGCAATGTGGTTACCGGAGGAATTGTAAGCTGTCAGGACTCCAAATGGCTTTTGAGCTGGACAATCAATCGTCAGGGACAGTTTAAAGAGCAGGATAAGAATAAGGTATGTGTATGGGTATACGGACTGTTTACAGATGTGCCGGGAGATTATGTAAAGAAACCTATGAAAGATTGTACAGGAAAAGAAATTACGGAAGAGTGGCTGTATCATCTGGGTGTTCCCACAGGACAGATTTCTGAACTGGCATCAAACAGCGCTGTTTGTGTTCCTACTATGATGCCATATATTACAGCCTTCTTTATGCCGAGAACGAAGGGAGATCGTCCGGATGTAATCCCGGATGGCTGTGTGAATTTTGCTTTCCTGGGACAGTTTGCAGACACACCGCGGGATACTGTATTTACCACAGAATATTCTGTGAGAACCGCTATGGAAGCAGTGTATGGTCTTCTGGGAGTTGACAGAGGAGTTCCGGAGGTATGGGGAAGCGTTTATGATATCAGAGAATTACTGGAAAGTTCTGTGCGTCTTATGGATGGAAAATCTCCGTTGGATATAGAATTGCCGGGTCCTTTAAATATGGTAAAAAAACCGGTTTTGCATCTGGTAAAAGGCACTGTGGTTGAAAAATTATTACGGGATCATCATGTACTGAGAGATTAAGAAAAAAGGGTTTCATCTCTTGATATTTCGGAGAGAAAACGGTAGAATGTAGAATGTTTAGTGACTGTGAAAGAGAACTATTTTTCACAGTCACAGTTACTACGGAAAACCGGGGGAATATGAGATGAAACAAAAGGTAAATTTATTGGAGGGATCCATTGCCGGCGGACTGGCGAAACTGGCATTGCCGATTATGGGAACTTCTCTGATTCAGATGGCATATAATATGACGGATATGATCTGGATTGGCAGGATCAGCAGCGCTGCGGTTGCAGCAGTGGGAGCGGCTGGTATGTATATGTGGCTGTCCAATGGTTTCTCCATTCTGGCGAGAATGGGGGGACAGGTACTTATGGGACAGGCCATGGGAGCCGGAAATGAGGAGAAAGCGCGTAATTATGCCAGAGCAGCTTTACAGATGGGAGTTGTGTTCGGTATATTGTATGGTCTGGTGGCAGTTTTAGGGAATGGTCCTTTAATTGGATTTTTTAATCTGAACAGCGAAAATGTGATTCGTGATGCCCGTTGGTATTTGATGATCACCTGTGGGGGAATTGTATTTAATTTCCTGAATCAGATTTTTACAGGTTTGCTGACCGCCATGGGAAATAGTGTGGTGACCTTCCGTTCCACTACCATAGGTCTGGTGGTAAATCTGTTTTTAGATCCGGTACTGATCTTTGGTGTGGGACCATTTCCGGTAATGGGCGCAGCGGGAGCAGCAGTGGCGACGGTATTTGCCCAGGTGATTGTTTTTGTACTGTATGTGATAAGTATCAGAAATGAACAGATGATCTTTAAAAATCTTCATGTATTTTCCAGAACACCTGTATATTATTTTAAAGAAATTGTATCCGTAGGATTGCCTACGGCAGTGCAAAGTATTATATTTACAGGGATTTCCATGCTGATTGCCCGTATTATTGCCGGATGGGGCGATGCGGCGGTGGCAGTTCAGAAGGTGGGAAGTCAGATAGAATCGATTTCCTGGATGACAGCAGAAGGATTTGGAAGTGCAGTAAATGCATTTACCGCACAAAATTACGGAGCAGGACGGAAAGACAGAGTAAAAAAAGGGTATCATACAGCGCTGAAAATTGTCCTTGCCTGGGGATGTTTTACCACTTTTGTACTTATGGTATTTCCGGAGACTTTATTCAGGATATTTATTACAGAAGCGGACGTGATTCCTATGGGAGTGGATTATCTTCGGATTCTGGCAGTTTCCCAGTTGTTTATGTGTACGGAGGCCACTGCGGCAGGAACGTTCCAGGGATTGGGAAAAACCATGCAGCCTTCTCTGATAGGAATTGTATTTAATGCTTTGCGTATTCCCATGGCTTTAGCATTGGGAGCTACCGTTTTGGGACTGAATGGTATCTGGTGGAGTATCAGTATTTCCAGTATTTTGAAAGGTATTATTTTACCGGTATGGTTAGGGTATATTTTTTACCAATGGAAGAAAACAGATAAATTAGGAAAATGATAGCTTCAAACAGGGGCAGAGGTGATTTGTTGTGAGTCACATCTGTCCCTGAAATTTTTCTATCATGGGATGTCCGGTTGTGCAAGAGGAGAAATAGAGGTATACTTTTTCTGAGAGAGTTTGAATGTCATTATCGTTATAATTCATAGAGAGGGCAGAGGATGATTACAAAAGAAATACCATATTTCGACATCTTCCAAATTTGCAATTCCGGTCAGTGTTTTAGAATGCAGCAGACAGGAGATGATACCTGTCAGGTGATTGCGGGAGAGTACAATCTGAAAATCAAACAGGAAGGCTCCCGGTGTACATTTTTTTGTACGGAGGAGGAATTTGAAAGCTTTTGGGAGGACTATTTTGATTTACAAACAGATTACGGAGCATATCGGGATAAAATCAATCCGAAGGACAGCTATTTGTATCAGGCGGCTGAATTTGGGAAGGGAATTCGTATTTTAAAACAGGATTTGTGGGAAATGATAGTTTCTTTTTTGATTTCTCAGCAAAATAATATTCCCCGTATCCGGCGGTGTATTCAAAATATTTGCCAACAATATGGAAAATCCGTTAAGACGGAAGAGGGAGATACTTTTTATACATTTCCCAAGCCGGAGAGTTTGGCTGTTCTGGGAGAAGATGATTTAAAATCCTGTAATCTGGGTTACAGAAGTAAATACGTGGTACGCACAGCCAGAATGATTTCCAATGGGGAAGTTTCACTTGAAGAAATAGAAAAAATGTCCTATAAGAAAGCAAAAGAAGAATTATTAAAGTTATTTGGTGTTGGAGAAAAGGTGGCAGATTGTATCTGTCTGTTTGCTCTTCATCACCTGGAAGCATTTCCCATGGATACGCATATGATTCAGGCTTTGGAACACCATTATAAAAGAGGATTTCCTAAAAGAAGATATCAGGGATTTCAGGGAGTTATGCAGCAGTATATTTTTTATTGGGAACTATTTGGATTGAAAAACGGGTAACTGTTTTCGTGACGGGAGAAGAGATGGAAGGGATGTAATTGAGGAGTTCCGTCTGTCAGAAAATTGTGTTAGAATGAAATGCAGATAAATATAGGATTTCAACGTTATGGAAAGGAAAAATATATGACAAAAGAAAAATTAGCTCTGGAAGTTATTGAACGATTAAAAAAAGAATATCCGGATGCGGGATGTACGCTGGATTACGATCAGGCATGGAAATTACTGGTGAGTGTCCGGCTGGCGGCACAGTGTACAGATGCCAGAGTTAATGTGGTAGTGGAAGGATTGTATGAGAAATATCCGGATGTGGATGCTCTGGCTGCGGCAGATGTGGATGAAATTGAAAAAATTGTCCGTCCCTGTGGATTGGGAAAGAGTAAGGCGAGAGATATCAGCGCCTGTATGAAAATTTTGCGGGATGAGTATGATGGTAAAGTGCCGGATGATTTTGACGCACTTTTGAAACTTCCGGGGGTGGGAAGAAAAAGCGCCAATCTTATCATGGGAGATGTATTTGGAAAACCGGCAATTGTCACAGATACTCACTGTATCCGTCTGACCAACAGAATCGGTCTGGTGGATGGAATTAAGGAACCGAAGAAAGTGGAGATGGCATTGTGGAAAATCATTCCTCCGGAAGAGGGCAGTGATTTTTGCCACCGTCTGGTATTTCATGGAAGAGATGTTTGCACAGCCAGAACAAAGCCTTACTGTGAAAAATGTTGTCTTCAGGATATTTGTGGAAAGCATGGTGTAGAATAACCCCTAAAATGCATAGAAAGGGGAGGCGAAGTTTTATGAGAATTCAGAAATTGGGAATCAGAAATTTTAGAGCTATAAAAAATATGGTGTTGGATAACCTGGAAAACGCCCTGATTTTGGTGGGAAAGAACAGTACAGGAAAAACAGCCGTACTGGAAGCTATCAGTATGGCGGCAGGGACGTATCAGGTGAGTAAAGAAGACTTTCGTGAAGGTCATCCCCCTGTTTCCGTGGAAATCACACTGGCTATTGACAGTGAGGATTTACGGGCATTTCATCAACAGGGGATGGTGAGTAAATACAGAAGATACGACGCCTGGCTGGAGGATTTTAAGAGAAAATTACCTTCTTATCAGGAGGGAATGCTGACATTTACCTGTACGGCAACCTGGCAGGGAGAACTTCGCTATTCGGATGGAAAAAAGAAACATAATCCTTACATCCTGCAAATATTTCCCAAGGTGTATTATATTGATACCCAGAGAAATCTGGGACAATTTCAGAACGGAATTTTATTTTGGATGGAAGACGATCTGATGAAAAGATTACGTTCCGGCTGCTGTATGTTTGACCAGGCAAAAGCCTGTACCTATTGTTTTGAATGTATGGGATTGATCAATCAGAAACCGGCAGGGGAACTGAATGCTTTTGAGGCGGCGCGGCTTTTGGATTATAAATTATACCAGTTAAATCTGGATGAATTTTCCAGAAAGATGAATCGGAATTTTCGAAGAAATGGAGGACAGGAAGAAATCATTTACTCTATGAACAGAAATGTGGAGCAGATGTTGTCTGTAACGGCGGAAACTTATAACGAAGGTCAGAATCTTACCCGTCCCATCAGCCGTATGGCGAAAGGAATGCGAAGTGTATATATGCTTTCGCTGCTGGAAACGTATGCGGAGGGAGACAGCAGAAATCCGGGAATTATCCTGGTGGAAGAACCGGAAACCTTTCTTCATCCTCAGATGCAGAAGGTTGCAGGAGAAATCCTGTATCGTCTTTCTAAGAAAAATCAGGTGGTATTTACCACTCATTCACCAAACCTTCTTTCCAACTTTAACACCCGCCAGATTCGGCAGGTGGTTTTGGATAAAGAAGGATGTTCCAGAATCCTGGAACGGACAGATATCAGCAGGATTTTGGACGATCTGGGGTATACGGCTTCAGATTTGATGAATGTGAATTTTGTTTTTATTGTAGAAGGGAAACAGGATAAAAGCCGTCTTCCTATGCTGATCCGTAAATATTACTCAGAAACATATGATCAGGAGGGGCATTTATCCAGAATTGCCATTATTACCACAAACAGCTGCACCAATATTAAAACGTATGCAAATCTGAAATACATTAATCAGATTTATTTGAAAGACCAGTTTTTAATGATCCGGGATGGGGATGGGAAAAATGCAGACGAATTGCGCCATCAGCTTTGTCGGTATTATGAAGAACGGAAGAAAGAGGATGTGGATACCCTTCCCAGGGTGACGCCTCGAAATGTATTGATTTTAAAATATTACTCTTTTGAGAATTATTTTCTGAATCCCAAATGGATGGTTCAGGTGGGGGTGCTGAAGAGAGAAGAAGATTTTTATGAGATTTTTCTGGAAAAATGGAAAGAATATCTTCACAGAATCAGAAGTGGAAAGCATCTTCGGGCTGTTTTGGGAAAAGATCTGGAGACAGTGGATGATGTGAATGAACATATGGAAGAAATTAAAATATATCTTCGGGGACATAATCTGTTTGATATATTTTATGGTCCTTATAAATCCCGGGAACAGGAAATTTTGAACAAATATGTGGAATTGGCGCCCAGAGAAGAATTTCAGGATATTCTGGATGCTATTGACCGATTTATATACTTTGAGAACAGGAAGAAAGAACATGAATGAGAAAAAAATCCCAGTGGGGGAATTAAAAAATAAAATCAGTGAGTTACTGAAAATACTTCAGATGGATCAGGAGAGAAAACCTTTAAAATTGCCGATCTGGATGGGAAGTCTGTTTTATGTGCGGTTGTTTGTGGAATCTCAGAAAAGAGAAAGTCTGCAGCCGTATTTTCCCTATGCAGGATTTCCTCTGGAATGGACCAGAGGAGATGAAATGATGGAGCCTCGTCAGAGAGTATGGCAATTGGAATACCAGGTTCAATACTGTTCTTCCATTGTGGAAGAAGGCCATTTTATGGAGGGGGCAAAAACCTGTGAGGATAGTTTGTGGGCAGAAGAATTATGCAAATTCACAGATTGGATAGCAGATCGGGCCGACTGGGAACAGGGAATGCCGGTTGTATTTGGGATGGCGTTGGAAGAAATGATCCGTCAGATTTATGATATGGGAAACAGTGGATTGTTTCTTATGCCGGAACCAATTTTACAGTTATTGATTGGGTTGAGTGAAGAAAAAAAGGGAGAAAAAGTCTGGAATCCATCCTGTCGGACGGGAGCATTTCTTGCGGCGGCTCATGAAAGCCATCCGGAGTGGAAACTGGAGGGTTCGGAACAGGAAAAAGAATACTGTTTGCTGGCGCAGATGCTGCAGTTTTTTTATGGAGCAGGGATAACGGGAATCCGCAGGGAAAATTCTCTGGAAGCTGTCAGAGAAAAATATGATCTGATTGTTTCTAATCCTCCTGTGGGAGAACTGGAAATGGAAAAACAGGAAAAATTTCCGGTGATCACGAGAAAAATTCAACTCCAGTATTTGCAGATGGTTATGGAACACCTGGAAAAACAGGGATTGGCTGTTTTAGTGGTGAATGAGGGGACTTTATTTAAGTTTGATGCAGAAATGAAAGTACGTCAAAGGCTGGTTGAACAGTTTCGGCTGGAAGGGATAATTTCTCTTCCGGCGGGGGTATTTTTGCCCTATACGGGAAGTAAAGCGTCCATAGTGATTTTCACCAATGAAAAAGCTTCTGAAAAAGACCGGGATTATGTGTGGTTTTACGAATTGCATAATGTGGGATATACTCTTGACAGAAAAAGAGAACCCCTGGAAGGCAGCGAGATTTTCCAGTTGCTGGAATCCTGGAAAAACAGAAAAAAAATGGAAACAGAGTGGAAAGAACAGATAGCCAGAGGAAGCCGTAAAAATCAATGGGAAAATCCTGTGCCACAGGAATGGAAATACAGCCATTGCTGGTTTGCCAAGGAAAGTGATATACGGAACAACGATTATAATTTGACAGCAGGACGATATAAACCCTGGAAAGAGGAAGGGGAGGAAGTTCTGGAATCACCGATGGAACTGTTGGAACAGCTTGCCAGCCTGGAAAAAGAAACTATGAATGAGATTCAGGAACTGATTGAGATGACGAAAAATTATGGATAAGAGATGGAATACCTATAGTCTGGAGGAGGTGGCCCGTCTGGTTTCCGGGCGAACTCCAGACAGAGAACGAAAAGAATACTATGCAAAAGAGGGAACACCCTGGGTTAAAATTGAAAATTTAAATCAGGGTTTCATTACCCGGACAGCGGAATATCTGTCAGAAGAAGGAAGAGAAAAAGTAAATCTGGTACCGGAAAACAGCGTATTGTTTTCAATTGTAGGAACGGTGGGAAAAGTAGGGATTGCAGGACGGGAACTGGCAACAAACCAGCAGATCGTTGCTCTTATTTTTGATGAAACTAAAATACTTCCCATGTTTGGGTACTACTGTCTTCGGTATCATGCCAGAGAAATCAGAAAACTGTCCAATCAGACCACAATGGCTCTGATCAGCAGAAAAACACTGGGGCAGTATCGAATCACAATACCGGAGAGTCTGGAAGAGCAGCAGCAGATTCTGGAACAGCTTCAGAAATTTGAAAACTATGGCAAAAAGAAAGAAAAAACAAGAGAAAAAATCTCTCAATATGAAACTGTTCTGTTTGAAAAGATTTTTTGTGATGAAATACAATATCACGAAAAATTAACTCTGCAAGAATTTCTCAGAGAATCGGTTTTCAGCGGGGTTCAAAGAAAAGAAGAGTTACATGAGGAATTTCCGGCGATTGACAGCGGGGAATTTGAAAAACCTTATCTGACAGAAAAAAAGATAGAAGAAACCACAAAGGAAGCTGCTTCCGGAGTGGGAAAAAGTTTCAGAAAGGAAATGCTGTCTCCTGTTCAAAATGGTGATATCCTGATAAGAAATGGAAAGATAATTCTTGTAGATAATCAGGAAAATAAACGATATATGGACAGAAGTATCCTATGTATACGGACAAAAGAAACCCAGCTTTTACCGGAGGTGTTGTATGCATATCTGAAACTTCCGCAAATTAACGGGATTTTATATGCCAGCCGCAAGCCGGGAGACAGCAGGAAAAGACCGATACGGGCAGGAGAATTGGAAAAAATGAAAATTCCTTATTTTACCATGGAAAAACAGAAGGAATATGCCCGTTTTCTGAAAAAAATCAGACGTATCCAGCGGTCTCTGGATCAGGAGACAGAAAAAGCCTGGAAGGTATTTGCCGGTGTGGCAAGGAATTTGATGAATGGTTATGAAAAACGGATACAGGAAGAAATACCAAAAGAAACCAGAGAAGAAAATACTCCAAACATAAGAATCTGTCACCTGATTTTGGCAGCGCTGGCAGGATGGTGTCCGTCAGATGAGCGGGCAGGAGAATATTATCGTAGGCGGCAGGAAATTTTCCGTATGGCGCAGCCGTATTTTCAGCCGGCTGCACTATCCTTTGTGACAAAACAGGGGCAGCAGGATTATTTGCTGGAACGGGATTTTCTGGCGTATCATTCGGAAAAAATCTCAAAGGAATGGGTAACCCCACTGGAACTTTTACGGAAACTGTTGGAACAGTATGAGAGAGAAGATGTAACGGATGCCCATTTAGCCTTTCATGGAGAAAAGGGAATCTGTACAGAAGCTGACTGGGATTTGGAAGTGGTACTCAGAATGGCAAAAGAAAGCTGGAAATTGATGGCAGAATTCTCCGGATATCGGGAATGCGTATTTTTAATGTAAAAAGAAAAGACCGGATGCGTCAGACAGAGGAGGAACGGGAAATGGGTATAACAGACAGAAAAATCCGTATGGTGGGAATGGATCTGGATGGAACATTATTTACTAATGACAAAAAAATCACTGAACATACGAGAAAAATTCTCGAGAAAATAATTGAACAGGGGGTTGTGGCTCTGGCTGCCACCGGAAGACCGGAAAGCGGTTTGCCCCGGGAACTTTTAGAGGTTCCAGGAATCAGTTATGCTCTTACCTCCAACGGCGCCCGAATTATCCGTTTACCCTCCCGTCAGGTGGTATATCAGCAGTTGATTCCCTGGGATGTGGCATTACAGGCGATACATATGATGCAGACATGGGAACATTGCGTATGGGAAGTATATTTTGACGGAAAAGTTTATGTGGAAGACGGAGAGTATCATTTTCTCTACCATGAAGATATGAGTCCTGCCCTTATTGAATACATACACAAATCCAGAATTTTTCAAAAAGATTTATTGGGGAAAATAGAACGGGAACATATTGGTTTGGAAAAAATACATATGGTTTTTGAAGAAACGTCCTGGAGAGACGAGAAACTGAAAGAACTTCAGGAAGCATTTCCACAGTTGGATGTAAGTTGTGCCACTACGTTTAACATGGAAATTAATTCTGCTTTGGCTGGAAAAGGAAACGGATTGCTGGCGCTGGGGAAAATTCTGGGAATTTCCAGGGAAGAAATTATGGCTTGCGGGGATGCGGAAAATGACTGGGATATGTTAAAAAAAGCGGGATTTTCTGTAGTGATGGAAAATGGCAATGAAGCAACCCGGAAACTGGCAGATTTTGTTACCCGTTCCAATGAAGAGGAGGGTGTGGCCTGGGCGTTGGAACAATTTGTACTGACCCCTCAATATGAAATCCGAAAAGCAAAAGAAAATGATCTTCCGGCTATTATGGAAATTATCCATCAGGCACAAAGAACAATGAAACAGGATGGATTTCAACAATGGACAAAAGGATATCCGGGGGAGGAAATCTTATCAAAAGATATAGAAAAACAATCCTGCTATCTTCTGACAGATCAGGAAGAAATTGTTGCAGTGGGAACTTTGTATATGGAAAATGATCCTAATTATCGGATAATTGAAGAGGGGAACTGGAAAACAGAAGAACCTTATGGAACTGTTCATCGTCTGGCAGTGGCAGAAGGAAGAAGACAGCAGGGACTGGCTGGAATCCTCTATGATCGTCTGGAAAAAATCTGCCGGGAAAAGGGGATGCGAGGAATGCGAGTGGATACCCACCGGGATAATAAAAAAATGCAGTCCTGGATCAGAAAACAGGGATTTCGACTCTGCGGAATTATATATGTGGAAGACGGAACAAAGAGAGACGCCTTTGAGAAGCCATTGATGGGAAGAGGTGACATGGATGGAAGAGAGAAGGAGAAGAGATAAAAAGAAGATAGCAGGAATGACTGTGTTGACCATATTGTTGATTTTATTGATTCTGGCATTCTTCCATTATCAGAAACTAACCGGAGAATGGATGCGATCCGTGGAAGAAACCCAGGAACTGCAGAAGTCTTATGAAGAACTTCTGCAGAAAAATCAGGAAAAAATACAGGATTTGGAAAAACAATTAAAAGAATCTTCCGAGGAACAAAAATAAAGTAACAGTTCAGATATCTGTATGACTGAACTGTTACAACATAAATTATACGTGAGAAATATTCTCTTGGTTTAATTCGGGATATGGGATAAAAGGCTTTGGATTTTCTTCGTGTTCCATAAGAAACTTTTCCATCCAAACCATATCCTGCCATTGTCCCAGTTTATATCCGGATTTGTGAAAGTGACCACATTCCCGATACCCCATAGACTGGTGGAAGGCAATACTTACCGGATGAGGATAAGCGATACAGGCACAGGCATTGACCACATGCTGTTGCCGAAGAAGATCCTCCAGGTGTTCATAAAGAACTCGTCCAACGCCCATATGCTGACATTTGGGATCAATGTAAATACTTGTTTCCACAGACCAGCAGTAAGCGGCCTGAATTTTGAAAGGAGAGGCATAGGTATAACCGATCACCTGTCCGTCTTTTTGGGCCACAAGCCAGGGATGAAGGGCGGTAATATGGCGGATTTTTTCTTTAAAACTTTCTGTTGAAGGAACTTCCCAGTCAAAAGAAACAGCGGTATGTTCCACATAAGGACCAAATATTTCCAGAAGACGGGGTGCATCCTCTTCCGTTACAGGGCGGATGATAAGATCAGAATACATAGCTAACCTCCCAAAATAATTCGCATAATAGTTGCAATTGTTCAGAGAACTGCTGTGGAGCAAATGAACAACTACAATAGATTCAGTGCCATGGTAAAACGGATAAAATGAAAAGTCAAGATGAAAAAGAAATTTAATAACAATTCAGTCGTATAGTGGAGCCAGTCACGATAAGCGCGCGGTGCGGTTTTACGAATGGCGCCGGCTGAACTGTTATAATATTTAAAATAATACTGGTATATTTGATAGAAATAAGTTATTATGAGAATATCTGAAAGGGTATTATTTCGGAAAACCGGAAAAATCTATAGAAACAAAGGAGAACTGGAATGAAACAGGATATGATAGTAATTCTTGATCTGGGAAGTACAGAAAACACAAAACTGGCAAGAGCAATCCGTGATATCGGAGTGTACAGTGAGATTTATCCCCATGACATTACACCAGAAGAACTGAAAGCGCTGCCGAATGTAAAAGGTGTTATTTTAAATGGCGGTGAAAATCGTGTGGTAGACGGTGTGGAAATCGATGTAAATCCAGATTTGTATGAGCTGGGTCTTCCTATGTTGGCAGCAGACCATCACAAAGCAAAATGTGAAAATATTGTGACATGGCCGGAATCAGAAGAAGAACTCCGGGAAGCTGTGGAACCATTTGTATTTGACACCTGCAAAGCAGAAGCTAACTGGAATATGAAAAACTTTGTGGAAGATCAGGTAGAACTGATTCGCCAGCAGGTAGGAGATAAAAAAGTTCTTCTGGCTTTGTCCGGTGGCGTAGACAGTTCTGTAGTGGCTGCGCTTCTTATTAAAGCCATTGGAAAACAGTTGGTATGCGTTCATGTAAACCACGGTCTGATGAGAAAAGGGGAATCAGAGAGTGTTGTAGAAGTATTTAAAAATCAGATGGATGCAAACCTGATTTATGTAGATGCTTCAGAGAGATTCCTTGGAAAACTGGAAGGTGTTGCAGATCCGGAACAGAAGAGAAAAATTATTGGCGCTGAATTTATCCGCGTATTCGAAGAAGAAGCAAGAAAACTGGAAGGAATTGATTTCCTGGCACAGGGAACTATTTATCCGGATATCGTAGAAAGTGGAACGAAAACAGCCAAGGTAGTAAAATCCCATCACAATGTGGGAGGACTTCCGGAAGATTTGCAGTTCTCTCTGGTAGAGCCATTGTATTATCTGTTTAAAGATGAAGTTCGTGCCTGTGGAGTAGAACTGGGACTTCCTCATGATATGGTATATCGTCAGCCATTCCCGGGTCCGGGACTTGGTGTAAGATGCCTGGGAGCAATCACCAGAGAACGTCTGGAAGCAGTTCGTGAATCTGATGCGATTTTGCGGGAAGAATTCGCAAAAGCAGGACTGGATAAAAAAGTATGGCAGTATTTTACCATTGTGCCGGACTTTAAGTCTGTAGGTGTGAAAGATAATGCCAGATGCTTTGAATATCCGGTGATTATCCGTGCTGTGAACACAATAGACGCTATGACAGCATCTGTAGAACAGGTGGAGTGGCCGGTACTGCTGAAGATTACAGACAGAATTCTGAAGGAAGTAAAGAATGTAAACAGAGTATGTTACGATATGAGTCCGAAGCCTTGTGCGACGATTGAGTGGGAATAAGATAAGCAAAGCCGAAATCCTTTGAATTTACAAGGGAAATCGGCTTTTTTTGTATTGGAACTAAAACGGAACTAAAAACAATTTTATAGCTTGTCAGCGATAGCCAGGGGGGAAAATCCCAGTTCAATTAGTAGACTTGCGTGGCTATGCCGCAAATATTACTATAACTTACAACAAATGCATCCACGTAATCCAGGAAGAAGAAGCCAAAGCTATGAATGGGGTCCATATTTGAAAAACCCTGGAAATCCTTGATTTCCTGGGCTTTTTGCTGTCTGGTGGAGAGAAAAAATGTCGTTTTCAACCGTTTCAAACCGGTTCAGAGTGGAAAAATTGGCGTCAGGAATTGGCATCAAAAATAGGGATGAAACAGGGGAAAAAACGGAGCGTATACGTGAGTTTGGCGCATTAATTTCGCTAAAATATTTTTCGGAAAATACCCCGTAATAGCATGTAATGGTTATAAGAAGCCCGTTGTGTGCAGCAGTGCATCGGAAAAATATTCTTTTCCGGTAGATAAAGTGATTTCCTGGAAAGTGCAGGAAGTATCATTCCACTTTCTTACCGTCAATCAACACATGTCTGATCACACCAGTCACATCAAATGGGTTGCCGTTTACGATAACGATATCAGCATCTTTTCCCTCTTCAAGGGAGCCAACGCGGTCTGCGATACCGATATGTTCAGCAGGGTTGATTGTTACAGCACGAAGAGCTTCGAATTCATCCATTCCGGCTTTGCTTGCAAATCCTGCGCAGAGAGGGAGATGATGGAGGGGGATTACCGGTGCATCTGTGATAATGGAAACATGACAGCCTGCTTTTGCAAGAATTCCGGGGGTCTCCCAGGTCTTATTCTGAAGCTCAAATTTTGTGGCATGACCAAAGGTAGGACCAACAGCAAGAGGAAACTTCTCTTTTGCAAGCTCGTTTGCGATCATATGTCCCTCTGTTACATGTTCCAGAGTCAGTCCGACACCAAACTCTTTAGCAATGCGGATCGCAGTAAAAATATCGTTTGCCTGATGTGCGTGAGCCTTTAACGGAATCAGGCGATTCAATACCGGAATCAGAGCCTCTGATTTCTGGTCGTAAGATGGAAGTTTGGAAATATCATCACCGGCTGCTTCTTTTTTCGCCTTATAAAGCTTTGCAGTGTTTAATGCTTCACGAATTTTGGAAGCAGTTGTCATACGGCTGGAGATTTCCTGGTTCTGATAGCAACGCTTCGGATTTTCTCCGAAGGCACATTTCATGGCAATGGGAAATTTTACAATCATATTGTCAATACGAGTACCGACAGGCTTGATAGCTGCAAAGGTTCCGCCAATTGAATTGGAACTGCCAGGACCGGTTACAAAACAGGTAACACCGGCTTTTGCAGCCATATTCATACAGGGATCAAATGGGTTGAGTCCATCGATAGCCTGCACTTGTGGAGTGACAGGGTCATTCAGTTCATTGTAGTCCTGTCCCTCGTAGCCGATTCCATAGCCATCAAGACCAGTGTGGCAGTGTGCGTCTATGAAGCCGGGATACACGTGAAGTCCGGTTGCATCGATTACTTCAGCATTTTCAGAAGAGATATACTTTCCAATCGTTACAATCTTTCCGTTATCGATCAGAATGTCAGCGACAAAGGTCTCCCTTGTTACTGCTGTGTGAAGTGTTCCATTCTTAATACAAATCATTGGAAATCCTCCTTTTTTAAAATTATAATATTGTCATACACGAATTGTGCGAATATTTCAACAAAGCAAGTAAGGAATTACCTTCCTCTAAATTTAGATGAAGGTAGGAGAGAAATTATGGGAATCTTAATGTCAGTGGTGGGTGGAGAAAATCGGTATCCCTCATTGACACGAGGTCAAACACAGGCGGTTGTTTTCCGGTATGTCGGACTCCGTAAAATACCGACCGTGGATTGAAACAAAAAGTATTTTTTTATTTACTGGTCACAGAGAGAAATGCATCACTGAATATTCCGGATGGTTTTACATCAGCTGTCCGGTGATATGGAAATCACTTTTTATATCCGCTTTTTGTGCATACCGAATCATAATTTCTGTTGAGACATTGGTAAAGACTGCTACGCACCGCAGATGCGGCAAGGTCTTGACCAATATCCCAACAGAAATGGATAAGTCATCAAGCACAAAAGAGGCGATTTCCGAGTACCGGAACTCTGATTTCCAATTTTCCGGAAGTGCGATTTCATCGCACAAGAATATTCAGTTAAGTAAATATTAGAGAGAGTAGAATTGATTCCGAAACTGTTCAGGAGAGAAACCAGTCTTCTTTTTGAATATTCTAAAAAAATATTTAGTATTATCATAACCTACACTTTTGGCAATTTGATACATTTTTCGATCCGAATGAAGAAGTAGTTCTTTTGCCTTATTGATTCGAACTTCGTTCAAATAATCAATAAATTTCTTATTTGTCTGTTTCTTAAAAAGCTGACTGAGATAACTTCTGTTTAAGTAAAAGAGTGATGCTATAAATTCCTGAGTAATGTTCTTTTGATAATTACGATTTATGTAGAACTGGATCTGATCGATGAGTTCCCCGGTATTATAAACACTCTGTTTCCTGAGCAATGAGGTAATATTCAGAAAAAATTGTCTGTAATAAGTTTTTACTTCTTCAAAAGAAAATAAGGTGTTCACAATTGCCTGCATATTTGACGAGGATTTCCAATTAACATCATTTTGCTTAAGATAATAATTCAAAATTGTATAGTAGAAAGAGGGGTGGAAAAAATGGCTCTGATTCATGTAGATTTTTTTTCAGAGGTTCTTGGAATGAGTTCCCAGATGGAAGTAATTCTTCCACAGGAGACAGAGGGGCAAATAGGGATCGGACATGTAGAAAAGCAGAGTAAATATCCGGTATTGTATCTTCTACATGGAATGACGGATAACCAGACCATTTGGACAAGAAATACGTCGATTGAACGGTATGCAGCAGAACATGGAATAGCTGTCGTTATGCCAAACGCACATCTTGGATGGTATACAGATATGAAGTATGGGTTTAAATACTTTACATTTATATCTGAGGAGCTGCCGGAATTGTGTGAACGCTTTTTCCCTTGTATTTCAGGGGAGACAAAAGACCGCTTTGTGGCGGGAAATTCCATGGGCGGATATGGGGCTTTTAAACTAGGTCTTACTTGTCCGGAAAAATACGCCGGTATTGCCAGTTTATCCGGAGGATTTGGTTTGGATATATGTGATAGATTAAGCAATGATAATTTCTATCCTACATTAGGAGAAGATATTTTTGGCAATCCCGAGGAATTTAGAGGAAGCGAACATGATTTGTTTGCGTTGGCAGAAAAAAGAATTGAAGAAAAAGTACTGATGCCCAAATTTTATATGTGGTGTGGTATAGATGATTTTCTTTTAGAACAAAATCGTCAGATGAGAAATAAATTACAAGAACTTAATTATGATTATACATATACAGAGTCCGAAGGAGATCACAGTTGGAAATATTGGGATATCTGGATTCAGGATATTCTGAAATGGATAGACGCAATCAGAAATGGAGGTGGCGCAACATGGCATTCATGCAAGTAGAATTGTTCAGCCAAGCACTTCATATGGCTGTGGGGGTAGATTTGATTTTACCGCAACCAGTGAAAAATGAGATTGGAATGGAATCCGGTGAAAAAACAGATAAAAAATATCCAACGTTATGGTTGTTACATGGAGCAACGGATGATCAGACTACCTGGCAAAGAAGAACATCCATTGAAAGATATGTTGCTCCCTTGGGAATCGCTGTTGTAATGCCGAGCGCTCATCTGAGTTCCTACACCGATATGGCTCATGGAGGAGCATTTTATACATATATTGTTGAGGAATTACCAGTTTTAATGCGTCAGTTTTTCCCATTATCTGAGAAAAGGGAAGATAACTATGTTGCAGGAAATTCCATGGGTGGATATGGGGCAATGAAAATCGGAATAAACAATCCAGATCGTTATGCAGCGATTGGTTGCTTTTCAGCGGGGGCAAATGGAGGAAAACCGATGCCTAACAATAGTGGAATGTTTGATGATGATAAATGGAATCTAATGAATTTTATGAAATATGGAGGAAAAGATTGGATTGGAACTGCCGAGGATACCTTTTACATGGCTCAAAAGAATAAAAATCTTCCTCAATTGCCAGGAATATTTCATACTTGCGGAACAGAAGATTTTTTGATAGAAAAAGCAAGAGAGACAAGAGACCTCTTCCAGTCAATGGTTGGTAATCCTTATCATTATGTGTATGAAGAGCATAAAGGAATCCATGGATGGGATTATTGGGATGAACATATAACTGATTTTCTCAAATATATAATCCGACTACGTAATTCTTGAAAAGTCCGGTTATTATTGTCTGCACGAATAGTTAGCTATACTCAGATATAAGCAACACTGACGCGCCCCGATAATAAATACAAGGCGATATAAAGCCACAAACTGCTTAAACGATAGGTGGTTGGTGGCTTTATTTTTTATGTGTGAGAAAAAAAGTGCATGGTAAATAACAGAACTCGTCAGGTGAACATATTATTATTGCTTGATCAAAGATTCTATGAGATGTGCCAGTTGATTGATATCGGCTGGATAACAGTTAAAACGAAAGCACAAGAGAAATTACGTAATGCAAATTGAAATGCTACTGGAAATTTGGTAGTATAAGTAGAACAAGAGCATTTATTGTTTATAATGAGTTAGCCTATATCGCGAGCGTGTTTCAGACTGGCAGGAACACTTTATGGAACATCTTAATCAAGAGTACGTCAACTTACTTACATCCCCGGGAAATGCTTCTGATTACTTCTAGGAACTTGAAAAAAGAATAAAACAAGAAGAGAGAATGAGTCAAGAAAACGGAATATTTTGTACTATGGTAAATGGAATTCAATAGAGGGACGTGATTATATGAATAAAAAAGTTTCAAGAACCATCGGTCTGGTAATGGTGATAATTGCTATTGTATTTGTGGTGTTCGCATTGAACCACCCTGAAGCGGGTTTTCCATGGAGTAATACAATTACGTGGATATTGTATTGCATATATTCTCTGGTGACAGCTATATTGCTTATTGCTCCAATATCAAAAAAGTAATCCGATATCGGTCTGGTAAATCGAGGTACCGAAATAAATATAAGATAGAAACAGGTGGTGAAATCAGGTGATCAAGATACGATGCGTTGTAGAGCGTATTACTTATCAGAACCCGGAAAACGGGTATTCTGTATTGAAATGTGCCGTTAAAAACTATAATGATCTGGTGACAGTTGTAGGTAATCTGGTAGATGTCAACGTTGGCTCAGTACTTCTGATTGATGGGAATTGGAAGGTGGATGCGAAATATGGCAGACAGTTCCTGGCAGAAAGCTGGGAAGAAACCATGCCTGCCACTGTTTTTGGCATTGAAAAATATCTGGGTTCCGGTCTGATCAAAGGTGTGGGGCCTAAGTTTGCCAGGAAGATTGTTCAGCAGTTTGGCACGGATACACTGGAGATTATCGAAACCGATGTAAAGCGACTCCTGGAAGTCCCAGGTATTGGAAAGAAACGTGTCGATAAGATTGCTGAGAGCTGGGAAAGGCAAAAAGAAATCAAGAATGTCATGCTGTTTTTGCAGGATCATGGGGTCAGCACCGCCTTTGCTGCTAAGATTTATCGTCAGTATGGCAATGAAAGCATCCAAAAGGTGAGAGAGAACCCATTTCGCCTGGCAGATGATATCTGGGGTATCGGATTCAAAACTGCAGACAGTATAGCCATGAAGCTGGGAATCGGAAAAGAAGCATTTATCCGATTGCGAAGCGGTATCATG
Organism: Eubacterium sp. UBA3279; assembly: GCA_002361775.1. Lineage (GTDB taxonomy): Bacteria > Bacillota > Clostridia > Lachnospirales > Lachnospiraceae > Oliverpabstia. The sequence continues at coordinate 12,883 of DETV01000046.1, read as the reverse complement.
TATACTTTGAGTGAACTGGCAGACGAAGGTCATGTTTATGCGGAACGTGAACAGCTGATCAGGAAGGCATTGGAGCTTCTGGAGGCGGAGGACACCAGTATCATTATGACCATGGATCAGATGCTAAAAGATGAGGAACTGATCCGCGAGAAGATCATGGTTCCTCAGTTTGCGCCGGATGAGGTTATTCCGGAAGATGCAGCAAAAGAGGTTGAGAGAGAATGCATTTATCTGCCGCCATTTTATTACGCAGAGGTGGGTGTTGCCAATAAACTGAAGAAACTTTCCGAGGAACCGGCAGGAGACAGGCTCTGGGTATCTTTGATGAGAGCCCGACAGAAAACCGGCAATTCAGAGTTGTCTGTTGATGTGGAGAAGATCCAGAAGGCTGTAAATATGGAATATGACCAGGTTCAGGCAGAGGCGATCCGGCGGGCGGCCACTGCGAAGGTTCTGGTACTGACCGGTGGACCTGGCACCGGAAAGACCACCACAACCCAGGGAATTATCGCTGCATACCGTACCTTTGGACTGCGCATATTGCTGGCAGCGCCTACGGGACGGGCAGCCAAGAGAATGACAGAAGCCACCGGACTGGAAGCCAGGACAATCCATCGGCTACTGGAGTTTAAACCGCCGGAAGGATATCAGAAAAATGAGGAGACACCTTTGGAAGGTGATGTATTGATCGTGGATGAATGTTCCATGATCGATATTGTGCTGATGAATGCACTTATGAAAGCCATTCCTCCCCATATGCGTCTGATCCTTGTAGGAGATATTGATCAGCTTCCATCGGTTGGTGCCGGTAACGTGCTTCGGGATATGATCGACTCTGAAGTATTTCCGGTTGTTCGTCTTACCAGGATCTTCCGGCAGGCGCAGACCAGCAGGATCATCATGAATGCCCACAAGATCAATGCGGGAGAGATGCCGGATACTTCCAACGGAAAGAGTACGGACTTTTTCTTTATGACGAAGGAGGATCCGGAAGATGCGGCAAGATTGATCGTAGAGTTGGTAAATAAGAAGCTCCCGGGATATTATCGGACACCAACCAGTCAGATCCAGGTGCTGACACCTATGCAGAGGGGTGTAGTAGGTGCTACAAATCTGAATATGGCACTGCAGGAAGCTCTGAATCCAAAGGGAGAGGGACTTCGCAGAAGCGGATTTGTCTACCGGCCAAATGATAAGGTTATGCAGATCAAGAATAACTACGACAAGGAAGTTTTCAATGGAGATATCGGTATCATAGAGTCCGTTGATTTACAGGATCGTACATTGCTGGTGAATTTTGACGGACGAAGCATCGAGTACGATGCTACCGAGTTGGATGAACTTGTACATGCATATGCGACGACTATCCATAAAGCGCAGGGCTCAGAGTATCCCATCGTGGTCATGCCGGTGCTGATGAACCATTTTGTTATGCTGCAGAGAAACCTGATCTATACCGGGATTACCAGAGCAAAGCGGATACTTGTTATGGTCGGAACGAAGAAGGCACTGGCTTATGCAGTACGGAATGTAACCGTAACCAGGAGAAATACACTTCTTAAGGAACGACTAGCCGGTCAGATTCAGGTAAAGAAACCTGCGAAGATTTATTATCCGGACTTTTCCGGTACGGCAGAGGGTACGCGGATGGTCGCAGAGAATCGAAGTGACTATGGAAATTAATAAAGGTGGCTCGGCTTCCGGAGTATTAAAAAGAAAGAAGAAAACAAGCGATGGAGAAAAGAACAACGACGAAAAATAGAAGTGGATTTTCAAAATATCTTGTGTCGATTCTGCTGTTTTTGCTGTTTGAAGCAGTAGCGATCACACTATGGCTCACAAAGAACAACCTGTTTTATCTGCTGAACTTCAGTTATATAGGCTGCTGCCTCTCATTGGGGACAGCACTCTTTACTGCCGGGAAACGCTATGCCCGGCATTTTGTGCAGTTGGCGGTTGGGTGCTATATGCTGCTTTACCTCGGCGTGTTTTCCCGGGAGAATATGCAGATTGAGGGGTTCTGGTATTATCTGTTTCTCGGTACTTTTGAAGCGGCGACTATCCATTATGCAGTGGCGAAGATCTTTGGTCCGTTGCTGTTCGGACGGGGCTGGTGCGGTTACGCCTGTTGGACAGCCATGGTGCTGGATTTTCTGCCATACAAACAGCCGCAGAAGCCACGAAAGGAAAAGCTGGGGATTCTGCGTTATGTGATGTTTTTATTGTCGCTGGCATTGGTATCAGCGCTGTTTCTGATGGAGGTCACACATTTGGAGAAAATCATGTTTTGGATGTTCCTTGCCGGAAATGCGTTTTATTACCTTTCCGGAATTACGCTTGCCTTAATTTTCAAGGATAACCGTGCGTTCTGCAAATACCTGTGTCCTGTCACAGTATTTCTCAAGCCTATGAGCTATTTTTCCCTGCTGCGCGTTCACTGCGACGAGAGGAAATGCGTCCACTGCGGTAAATGCCTGCAGGTATGTCCTATGAACGTGGAGGTCAACAAAGAAACCCGCAAACGTAAAAATGGGACAGAATGCATTCTCTGTTACGAATGCACGAAGTCCTGCCCTAAAAAAGCGCTGCATTAAAATCTGATAAAAATCCATGATAACAACAGATTCAAAAAAACTTAAGAATATCATCCACAGGATATTAAGACGTATCTGATAAACTCCTCTCGAATCATAAAAGAAAGAGAGAAAAACGATGAAGTTATTGTGTAGTTATCTGATCGACGATGGGGTATATAATATATACCTGCTTATCACTGTATTGCTGCCGTGTCTCATATATCAGGGAGTTATGAAGATAAAAGCAAAGAGTAACATGAAAAAAATGCCGGCAAAGTATTATGTTGGTGTATATGCTTTTCTGGTGTACTTGTGGGCAGTCTTCAAAGTAACAGGAATTGGTCTGCTGGCGGATATTATAAGACCGGGGATCCGAGGTGGAGTTAACTTAAGACCTTTTGCTGACCTGGGCATAGGGTTCTGGTTAAATATTGTAATGTTTTTGCCCCTTGGAATTGTGACACCATGCATCTGGAAAAAATGTGAAAGTGTCAGGTATACGGTGAGGTTGGGATTTGCCGTATCCTTGTTGATCGAATGTTCTCAGATTTTCAACGGACGTGCAACAGATATTGATGACCTGATTGCAAATACTTCAGGTGCATGTCTTGGATATGTGATATGGTTTATAACCAGGAAAAGTGCAGGAAAGAATTGTGGGGAGAAATGTAAAATGGCTGGTAACTATTCAGTTACAATGGCTGAAAGAAAATGGGAGCCGACTATCTATGTGGCGCTGGCATTTCTTGGAACCTTTTTCCTGTACAATCCATATGCAATATAAGGATACAAGGGAGGCAAAAGATCATGCTCTTCGGTGCTTTAAGATTGCTAGAGCGTGTCTGAAAAATCATTTCCGCAATCTGCAAGCCTCACTTTGCGGTATATTTTACCGTCGTTCGGTTGCCGTAGCCCGCTACGCCGCCCTCATTCGGATAAACGATTATAAGTAAAAGAGGTCTATTGGAACCCGTACAAACAGGGAAAGCAACAAAAAGCATTTCTGGCGGCAAAAACCGTGACAGAAATGCTTTTTTTGCGTTGCATATCAATAATTGATCCGGTGGATCAATTTTGATTGGTACGGAAATATCGAAAAGAGCATGAAATCTATATTTCAGACACGTTCTGGGGCGTGCCAAAATCTTTACGGAAGCGGATGTCCTGCTGCCAGATACAGTTCATACCATTCCTTACGTGTCATTGAAATATCACATGCTGCAATAATTTCTCTCAGACGGCTTTCGCTTGCAGTTCCTGTGATAAGCTGCATATTCGCCGGATGGCGTAAGATCCATGCTGCTGCAATTGTAGTATCACTGACATGATATTTCTCGGCCAGCTCACGAAGTTTCTGATTCAGTTCCGGGTACTTGTCACTTCCGAGGAAGCAGCCCTTCCATGCAGGCATCTGGAAGGGAGACCATGCCTGAAGGGTAATGTCGTGGAGACGGCAGTAGTCAAGCAGACTTCCGTCGTGGTCGATAGAACCCGGTGTTTCCATATTGACTTCCATCCCATTTGCAACCAGGTTGGAAACCGGAATGCTGAACTGTACCTGATTGGCAACCAGTGGCTGGCGGACATACTTCTGCAGGAGTGCGATCTGCATTGGTTTATGGTTGGAAACACCAAAATGGTGGACCTTTCCGCTGTCAAACAAGACATCAAATGCGGCAGCCACCTCTTCCGGTTCAACGAGTGCATCCGGACGGTGGAGCAGCAGAAGATCGAGGTAATCCGTCCGGAGACGCTTTAAAATACCATCGACAGCTTCCAGAATGTATTCCTTTGACAGATCATAGCAGCCCTGGCGGATGCCACATTTTGACTGGAGAAAAACATCCTCCCTTTTCAGGGACGGATCGTGGGAAAATGCATCACCGAACACAGTCTCGCTCATGCCGCCGCCATAGATATCCGCGTGGTCAAAGAAATATGCTCCCTGCTCCAGCGCGTAGTGGATAAAATGGTTCATCTCTTCTTTTGACTTTTCGGAAAGCCGCATACATCCGACTGCAATAGAAGGAACCTTTCGCAGCTGGTTGCCTAAAATCGTTTCATTCATAATAGAAATTTCTCCTTTGCAATGAATCTGTATTCGCGGAGTTTGCTGCAAAGCAAGCGTGGGAGAACTCCGAAAGTACAGAAAGAATAATTATCACCTTTACTATATCATTATAACACAGAATTATAAACCGGAATATTTGATGCCATTTGTGAAAGAAAGAGAGCGGTTACTGTGAACGGAGTGAACAGTAACAGAGAGCGCAATGAGTCTGGCTATGAACATCGGCACCGGAAAACGTCAGATTTATTATCTGCCCGGGTGAATCAAACGTAAGAATAAAACGATAACTTTTTTAGTAATAATAGCAGAATCAGTTCACCTGTTGACCATGTTTTATGTTATAATGTTATAAATAAACGATAAATCTCAATCATCAATCAGCCTGAACAGCATGTATATGTAACTATATATACTCATTCTTTTGCTATTTCTGTACAAAGGACAAATTATGCTGTAAGAATGTATCAAAAAACGGGTTTTGAAATTAGTGATGAAAATGAAGAAAAATATGTTATATGATGTCGTTTGTGTCAGTTTTATAAAAGCTGTATATTTGACTTATGATTAATTACATGTGCAAGAGGAGGAAATATGAGATGATTAATCAATTACATTTAGCCATGATTGAATTATATAAGGGAGACGCAAAGCGGATTCAACATTTCTGTAAAGTACACAGCTATGCGAAGTTAATAGCAGAAATGGAGAAAGTAGACAAAAATTGTCTGTTTACTATAGAAGCAGCAGCCTTGACACATGATATTGGGATTCATATCTGTGAAGAAAAATATGGCAATTGCAATGGAAAATTACAAGAAAAAGAAGGTCCGGCAATTGCAGAAAAGCTGCTTGGAGAATTGGGCTTTGATCGCAATGTATCCGAACGGGTTCAGTATTTGATTGCCCATCATCATACGTATGGCAATATTAACGAGATGGATTACCAGATATTGGTAGAGGCTGATTTTCTGGTTAATATTATGGAGGAAGGGTCATCGAAAGAGGCAGCTATAAAAGCTTATCAGAATATTTTCAAAACGTCATGCGGGAAGAAGATTTGCAGGGAGATGTTTGGTATCTGACAGCACATTAAAGGAGATAGATTGAAAACGCTGTACCAGGGGTGTAGGAAAGCGGTTTATCAATGGGAGGATAAAGGTAATGAAATTAGCAGCAGTCGGAAGTAATTGTATTGACTATTATAATAACCTGGATGGAGGTAAAGCATTTCCAGGGGGTGGCCCTGTGAACATGGCTGTATATACGGTTCGCCTTGGAGGTGAGGCAGCATATATTGGCCCGGTTGGTAATGATTCGTACGGTGAGATTATGATTGATGCCATGAAAAAGAAAAGTGTTGATACTTCTCATCTGCGAGTGGAAGAGGGAAAGACAGCTGTCTCACAGGTTGAGCTTGTGGATGGAGAAAGAATCTTTGGAGATTATGAGGAAGGAGTGCTGGAAACTTACGTACTCAGTGATGAAGATATGGATTTTATACAAAATTTTGATGTGGTCATCTGTGACGTTTGGGGAAAGGTGGAAGGACAGTTCAAGGAACTGAAAGAGCGGGGAATTACTACTGCTTTTGATTGTGCCACTTATCTGGAGAGCAATGCAAGCGAGCAAGCCATTCCTTACACAGATTTTTTATTCTACTCAACAGATGAAAATGACAGTTCACAATTGAGAGAACAAATGAAGAAAATTCATGAAAAAGGGCCGAAATATGTGATCTGCATGATGGGAACTGCCGGAAGTATGTGTTATGACGGAAAAGATTTTCACAGATTTGGAATCATTCCATGTGAAGAAGTTGTTGACAGCATGGGAGCCGGAGACAGCTATATTGTAGGTTTCTTAAAGGGAATGACAGAAGGAAAATCTGTCGAAGCGGCGATGGAAATGGGTGCAACGAATGCCACAGAAACATTAAAATACTTTGGTGCCTGGTGATTTTCCAAAAACGGCACAGAAAATTATAACCTGAAAAATATGGATAAGGAGATAAAAAAATGAAGTATACAGCAGGAGCATGGAAAGAGACAGACGGAGCCTGTCTTCGTAATTTTAATGAACAGGCACAGATTGACAGCGTCAATGGAGCATTGGCTTTAAGACCGCAGATTGAAACAATCATTGACCAGATCTGGGAAGAAGGATTTGATGGTATTTATTTTATTGGTATTGGAGGAACTTACGCATCCAGCATGCAGGTAGAAGTTTACATGAGAGGACGATCAAAACTTCCGATATACGTTGAAAATGCAGCAGAATTTCTCACAACCGGAAATAAAAGATTTACGGAAAAGTCTGTAGTTATCTATTCTTCTGTTTCAGGAAATACTAAGGAAATGGTTCAGCTGGTTGACCGGGTTCACGAGATCGGCGCGAGAGTATTCGCATTTATTGACACACCGGATAGTATTCTTACACAGCCGGACAAACAGGATTATCTGATCCTCTATCCTGTGAATGAACAGTTAAAATTCTATATGACAGCAAACTATCTGATGTATAAAAATGGGGAGTTTGACGAATACGATCGCTACAATAAAGAAATGGAAACTTACCTTGCAGATGCATTGGTTCAGGTTGAAAAGGATTCGGATGAATGGGCTTATGAATATGCAAAGAATAAGGTGGCATTTCTGAAGGAGCATAAAGACCTTCCACATTACTTTATCGGTTCCGGCAACCAGTATGGCGCAACTTATTCTTATGCAATGTGCTATTGGGAAGAACAGATGTGGATCCGCACCAAATCCATCAGCTGCCAGGAATTTTTCCATGGAATGCAGGAGATTATTGTGGATGATACACCGGTTACCTTATTTATGGGAGAAGATGAGCAGAGATCCCTTGCAGAACGTGTGGCAAGATTCCTGCCTCGCGTAAATGAAAATTATACGATCATTGATACAAAAGAATTCGAATTAAAGGGAATCAGCCCGGAATACAGAGGAACCATCTCTCATCTTGTGATGCACGGCGTAAACAATCGTGTGGATGCATACATGGAACTGTTTTTAAGACATCCGCTTTCTATTCGGAGATATTATCGACAGTTTGAATATTAAGAATGATAGTAACTATTCAGTAGCCATTATCCCGCGAGGTGTTTTGGCATAAATATGCCAAAATCCCGAGACATACAAGCAAAAATGCCATCACCGAAGGTGATTTTAAATGCATTTTTGCTCGTAACTGTGAAGTTACTGAACAGTTACGAATGATAATTATTAAGAACGTAAGCAAGGAGTTGATTAGAATATCAGCAGACCACTTATCTACCGTATAATAAGGAAAATAGAAAATGAACGAAATATTGGCAAAGCAGTTAGCAATTGATTTTTGCACGGATGTAAATTCAATCCTGAGCAAAGAGAATGTCTTCACGGAATATAAGCAACTAGAGGGTCGCAGAATCTTCAAAGAAGGAGAATGTTATTTTAAGGCTGCGTCTGTGAATGGTAAAATTGTTGCATCCGGGCGAAAAGATATTATTCAATGGGCAAGGGAAAAGTTCAAGACGGAAAATGGTGCATGGTTTATGGATATGAGATGTCTTCATGAATTGGAAGAAGGTCTCCTGAGATTTCAATGCCGAATCGGACAGGCGCATCCTTTTTATATTGCCACAAAGAAATCGGATGTTAATACAAAAGATTATGATATAAAAATATATGAGGGAGACGAACTGGAGCAGTTTCGAGGCGATGAGCGTTTTGGAGAAGCTTTCATTTTTGACGGATTACCAAAAGATGAAATAGGCATTGGTGCGTATAAGGACGGAAGGCTTTTAGGAATGGCTGGGGCAACCAGCGACAGTGATAGGATGTGGCAGATCGGGATTAATGTCATGCCTGAGGCAGAAGGACTTGGAATAGGCACGATGCTTGTTGCTGCCATTAAAAACGAGATTTTAGACAAAAATAGATTGCCTTTTTATGGTACAGCAATGTCTCACATCGCGTCACAAAGAGTTGCCCTGGGAGCAGGATTTGTTCCTGCATGGTCAGAATTGTATTGCGAAGCTATCGAACGTTAAATGCGAGGTTCATCGTTGCAAATGATATGTCATTAAAATCATACCTGATCTTGCTATGGGTTATATGTTTCTATAGATGTAGATATCGAAAAATCCAGAATAAGATTCGAATTTGTAATTTCGGAGCTTATTCTGGATTTGTTACTGTATAGTTATGAGAATATATTTTTATTACAGCTTCTTATCAATGGATAAAGAAAGCGTCGGTTTCCTCATTTTCTACAACAGGAGTCATCGGGTTGAACTCCGTTTCCGAAAGTTTCTTTACCAGCTTGTGATCAAAGTTGTGACGGACTTCGCAGGTCTTGTCGAAAATCATGGTTGCCTCGTCACCCGGGGTAGATGCCGGCCACTTCGGGAGGGATGGAGTATCCGGACTGCCATATCGGGCAAAATTGATCCAGGCAGTGGTCATGCGTTCCTGGAGACGGTCAGTTTCACCTGGGACGTTGCAGACAGCCACTCGGTCGATGTTGTGGAATACGAATGGAATCTCAGCACAGTGCCATGCGGCTTTTCCCCCTTCAATCGGGAACTCATAAGTAAACTGGTAGGAATAGGTAGGTGCTTCAGAAAACTCTGATTTCTGGCGAATGAATTCGATGGTTGCCGGACGAAAGAAAGTGTCCACTGACCACAGGTCGGCAATTGATTTGTCCGGATATGCCTTCTCAAACAGAGAGATCAACTCCGGTGTTGCATCGGCATATTTTCTCGTCAGAAATGTGATCAGTTCCTCACGGTTCATATCATGCTTTCCGGGCACAACGGGACCAAAATCGAACTCACCGATATTAGATCCCACAATCACCGGAATCGTTTTGGCATGATCAGTAAATCCACATTTGATTGGATTCCCGAGGAACCAGTCGTTTTCCAGGGGGCCCTGTCCGATATAGCATCCCTTTGCAGCTACCTTCTTTTCCACTTTATTATAGGCGTTTGCCAGTTCATAATAAGGAATAGTCTCCAGCTTTTCTATCTCAGATGCATCCAGCTTCAACTCTTCTAAAAGGGCTTTCACGATCTCGGTGCCGTCCCCGTCCTCTTTCTGATAAATACATGCCTCATAAACACCGCTTTCAATGATACCCTTCTGAAACAGACCATCTGCTGCAGGAGTATTCATAAGGGTTGCCACCTTCATGCCGCCACCGGACTGACCGAAAATCGTGACATTTTCCGGGTCTCCGCCAAAGTTGGCAATATTGTCATGGATCCACTGCAATGCAGCTACCATGTCAGCGTTTCCGGCATTGGCAGAATTCTTATATTTTTCACTGAATGGAGAGAGATCCAGATAGCCGAGAATATTCAGACGATGATTCACGGAAACCACAACCACATCACCGAACTCACTTAAGTGATCGCCCTCATAGGCTACATGTTCAATGGATGACCCGGCACTGAAACCGCCTCCGTGAAGCCACACCATTACAGGCTTTTTCGCATCCGGATCAAGACTTTGGGTCCAGATGTTCAGATTTTGACAATGTTCGTTCTGGGGCCAGTAACGGTGGGGCACCAGAACCTCCATGTTAGGCTCATCCTGCTTTAACAACGGACATACATAGCCATAAGCCAATGCGTCTTTGATTCCTGTCCACGGTTTTATCGGTTGAGGCATCTGGAAACGGTCAGCCTCAGCGTAATGGATTCCGTGGAATGTATATGTGGTGTTTATGCGGAAACCGCGGATCTTTCCAGGCTTTGTTTCCACTATTGGATCTGTTTTACTGCATACAAAATAATTTCCCATCTTGGAAGTAACCTCCTTCTGTTACAAGTAGTGGCTAAAAAACGAAGGTTGACGAATCTTTTTTTATGACATATAATATACTTAACAAGAGAACCGTTGGTCAGTGTACACCTGACCGCCGGAAGAATATGTAACTACAAGAAGTAGCGCCTTATCTTACCAGGACGAGGGCGCTACTTTTTGCGTGTGTAATAAATAACAAGAGTTATTACAACGCAAAGCATGATAACAAATTGAATTAAATCCGAATATGTAACCATAGCACCAGCCTCCTTTCTTGCGTCTGGCGGCTGACATAACACCCCAACAGTTCCCCGGGTAAGCATATTATATTGTCACGGTACAGGCTCAAGATTGAACTGTTAATCCTCAGGGTTATTGTCATTTCTGTATTCAGGGATTTTACTCAATAATTTTATTTGTTTGTATGCTTCGTCCAATCCATTGGCATTTAAAATATGCAATTCCATAGTTATTTTTACTATTTTTGTTGTCTCAAGCTGAGAATTAAGTTTTTCTTGATTTATTTCATTGGCTTCAAGTTCAGTTAAATATTTCATGGTAACATCTAATGCTGCAGCAAGTCTAGAAATATAAGATACAGGAGCGCGCCCATTTTCTAAAATATCATTAATCTCGCATACTGGTAAGTCAGATAAATTAGCAAGCTCAGAGGAGGATATATTTTTCAGTTCCATAATCTTTTTTAAATTATCTGCTATAAAAACAGTACGTTCATTTTCCCACCCCATTAGATAAGCAGGTGAAACACCAAATAATGATGCTATTTTTTCTATCATTTCTTTATTAGGCTCTCTATTTCCATTTTCCCAATTATAAATTGCATTCTGTGAAACATTTAGTAGCCCAGCTAGTTCTTTTTGAGTTAACAATCTTCCTAATCGTAAACTTTTTAATCGTTGTTGCAAAGTCATCATAGTATACCTCCAGTTAAAAATATAGCAAAAAGGTGTAAAAAAAGCAATATGCTATTGATAAAAAATAAATATGGTGTTAAATGCATAATACAAACACCACATTAGTGTAAAAAAGGAGGATAAGATGACAATTAATAACAAGAAGTTTGATGTTGTTCTTGCGGAAAGTGGATTGACTATGGCAGAACTTGCTGAACGTGCAGGATTAAGCCGCCAGAGGATTAATATAATCCTTAACAGCAAAAAAGCAACACCGCAGGCAGTTGGTAAGGTAGCTAGAGGTTTAGGAGTAACAGAAATCATTGATTAAAGCACCGGGGGCGGTGGCTAAGAATCGAAAAGAGATGTTGAGTTTGAGAAAACAGTATTTAACAGCCCAGGAAGTAGCAGAAGCAACTGGTGTATCTGCTGGTAAAGCATATAGCATGATAAGGGAAATGAATGCTGAATTAAGGGCGGGTGGGTACCTTACTGTATCTGGTAAAATCCCAATTGAGTTTTTCCGAAAGAAATACTTCGGCTTTAATGAAGGTGAAGCCTATGACAGTCAAAGAGTATTATGAATTGCTTCAATTAGCCAAGGATAGGAAGAATTGGACCTCAAAACTATTCGAAGAATATAAAAGAGCTTGCATTGAAATGAAACCATGCATATTTAACGAACTAAGGAAAATCCTTCCGGAAAAAGAGTATGAGGAATTCGACTTTCAGTATTGCAGCCATAAAAAAATGGAAGGAACAAAGGAGGATGAAAGTAAGGTTAAAAAGAAAGAAGAGGAATACTAATGGACACGAAAACAAACGAAAAAGAAATATTGCAAAACGAATCCGAAAAGCAACTTCTTGCTAATATCGAAGGAGCTGGGTTTTCAACTGGAAACTATGGAGTAAAGCAGACTATTGGAAATTCAGTCTCAGCGCTTGTTTACGATTCAAGATTCAAAGGAAATATAAAGTACAATCTTTTCACAAAAAAGATTGATATTGTTGGAGGAACATATTGGAAAAGAGCAGGTGTTGAAATTACTGATAATGATTTTAATAACATCTTGTTGTATTTGGAATAGAATTACAGTTTAACCAACAAAGAAAAAATATTCAGTGCTTTAGATATCGTAGCACATCAAAATGAATATCATCCGATAAGAGAAACACTTTTGGAGTTCACATATCAGGGGGATGGTTTTATAGAGAATCTTTTTCCCAGATATTTGGGAGTTGAGAAAAGTGAGTATTGTACGGAAGTAACTAAAATTTTCATGCTTAGGTTTCAATGCAGTGTTGAGAATTATAAATAATCTTATTCGGAAGATTAATTCAATATCTTTCAGAATAAGAGTTCCTAACTGAATACCTATTATTGGCGGTTCTTCGTGGGGATTTAATGGTTTTAATATTCCAACCATTGGCTCAATACCTTATCTGGCGAAAGGCGGATTGACTTATAATCCTACATTGGCTATGATACCTGACTTTGGTATCAGACAT
>DETV01000061.1 GCA_002361775.1 Eubacterium sp. UBA3279 | reverse complement strand
TCATTCAAGCATCCCTATAATCTATCAAATATCTGATAGTCCACTATTCACTTTCATATCCAGGATTTCTTTGTGTTCCCCGTACCGAGGTCTAAGGCAACCACAACGGTGACTTTATGCACAAGTAACTTTTCTTTGTGATTTTCACCGATTTTGTTGAAACTGAAAAACTCTACAAAGTGCGTAAATTCAAGGATTTCTAGGTATCTATCCTTTGTAGTCTTACCACAGTCTCGACATGCACAGTTTGAGCGAACTGATCTACACACACGCACCGTTCCACCCGATATCCACTGGCTAAAAACATTTCCAAATCTCTTGCAAGACTGGTTGGTTTACAGGATATATATACCATTTTATCTACTCCGTACTGCAATATTTTAGGTAAAGCCTTTGGATGAATTCCATCCCTGGGTGGATCCAGAACAATAAAGTCCGGTTTTTCTTCAATTTCGTCAATTACCTTCAGCACATCCCCTGCTATAAATTCGCAGTTACTGATCTTATTTTCCGACGCATTTTCTCTGGCGGCTTCCACAGCCTCTTCTACAATTTCCACACCAATTACTTTTTTTGCCACTGAAGCAAGAATCTGAGAAATTGTTCCTGTTCCACTGTACAGATCAAACACTGTCATATCTTTCGTATCTCCAATATATTCTCTTGCTGTACGGTACAGTACTTCCGCTCCAAGAGAGTTGGGCTGGAAGAAAGAAAAAGGAGTGATTTTGAATCGCAGTCCCAGGATTTCTTCATAAAAATAATCTTTTCCATACAATATTTTTGTTTCATCACTTTGTACGGTATCTGCCAGGGAATCATTCAAAATATGGAGAATTCCTGTAATTTTTCCTTCCAGATCTAATTCCAGAAGCCGTTCCACCAGAGGCGCAAGTTCCGGCTGCTGCTGGGTTGTAGTTACCAGATTCACAAGAATTTCTCCTGTTGTGTTTCCTCTTCGCAAAAGAAGGTGACGAAGGTAACCTGTATGCTGCATCTTATGGTAATAAGAAAATCCCTGTTCCCGGCAATAATTCAGCACACATTGGAGGATCTTTGTCATATCTTCATGGACCAGTTTACAGTCTGTTGCATCCAATACATCATAGGTACTTCCTTTTTTATGTAAACCAAGTGTGAGTTCTCCACCTTTTTGCGCATCTCCAAAGGAAAATTCCATTTTATTCCGATAAGCAAATTCCATGGGACTGCCTTTAATCCCCTCAAATACATAATCAGGCTGGCCCTGAGCATCCACCTGACCTCCTTTTACCACTGCTGCATCAATCAGGCTGCGAATCTGTTTTTCTTTCATATCTAACTGTGCCTGGTAATTCATTGTCTGATACATACAGCCGCCGCATTGGGGGAAAATTGAACAAACCGGTTCTCTCGTCTCCCATGGAGATTTTTCCAATACTTCCAAAAGTCGTCCTTCTACCCGGTTACTTCTTTTTTTATTTATCATAAAACGGACCTTCTGTCCGGGCATTCCATTTTTCACTGTCACATTCTGCCCGTCCACTGTCACTTTTCCCTTATTTGGAAATTCGATTTTTTCTATATAACCTTCATATATTTCGCCTTTTTTCACTATATGCTCCTCTCTGCCCGGACAAAAAGAAAGCCCCGGGGGTGTACTCCGAAGCTCTCTTGTTTTCCCATCACTGTTTTAGTTTTCTTCTCCATCCTCGTCATCAAAGTAGTCATCGAAGTCATCTTCAAAATCATCTTCGAAATCTTCCAGATAATCCGGTGTGAAGAAACGGTATACTGCGTATGCGATACCGGCAACAGCCGCTACTGCACCTACAATCGCCAGGATCCAGATAATTGTATTTTTACACTTGTCTTCTTCTCGTTCTTTTTTCTGCAGTAATGCCATTAAATCATCAATTTTATTCATTCTAAGCACCGTCCTCTCTTAAAAACTAGTCTTATTATACCACCATTTTCGCAAATTTACCACTAAATTTCTGAAATGTTATACTTTCTTCAGTTTTGCGAAAGATGCAAACATTTTCTTTATACCCACTTTATCAAAATCAACCGTAACTTCATAATCTTTTCCACCATCCACAACGGCCAGTACAGTTCCTGTACCGAATTTGATATGACGTACCGTATCTCCCACTCCATAGCTCAAGCCTTCTGCTTTTTTCACTTCGAAGGTTTTTGGTGAAAATGTATTTTTACTGTAAGTCTGGCGCATCCGGGCATATGTATTATTGCTTTGAGGCATAGCCATGATTTTTCTTTCTTTTGGTTCCCTTCCCAGTTCTACAAGTTCTCTGGGAATCTCCCGGATAAACCGGGATACTTTATTATACTGTGTTTCTCCCCGAATCATTCTCTGCTGCGCGGCTGTCAGAGTTAATTCCTTCATGGCTCTTGTGATACCCACATAACACAACCGGCGTTCTTCTTCCAGTTCTGTTGGATCATCCCCCACAATTGTCATATAACTGGGGAACATTCCGTCCTCCATCCCTGCCAGATATACATTGGGAAATTCCAATCCTTTTGCGCTGTGAAGGGTCATCAGCAATACTCTGTTATCATTGTCATCCACCGAATCAATATCTGCAATCAATGCAACTTCTTCCAAAAATCCGCTTAAGGTAGGAGATTCAGACTCTTCCTCATAAGAAACCGCTTTGGAAATCAATTCGTCTATATTTTCAATTCTTGCCTGAGATTCTTCTGTATTTTCCGCCTCTAATTCTGCCACATAGCCTGTCTCATCTATAATCTTCTGCAACAGCTCCGATACAGATAAAAATTCTACCTGACTCCGGAACTTCTGAATAAAATCTACAAAGGGACGAACTTTTACAGCGCTTCTCCCCAAGGTTCCGATCTGATCTGCTTCTTTCAGGGCATCGTAGAAACTGATTCCCATTTCCTGAGCATACGTCTGTACTTTGTCCATAGTGGTGGCGCCGATTCCCCTTTTTGGTACATTGATAATTCTCCGCACCGCCACATCATCCCGGGCATTATCCACAGTTTTCAAATAAGCCAGCAAATCCTTGATTTCTTTTCGGGCATAGAAGTTTACGCCGCCCACAATTTTGTACGGGATATTTGCCAGCAAAAATTTTTCTTCAAACAGACGGGACTGGGCATTGGTTCGATACAAAATGGCACATTCCTTGTATTCATAATTACCTTCCCTTACTTTCTGAGAAATATCTCCCGCAATGTATTCAGCTTCTTCATAGCCATTCTGGAACTGTCGGAAATGAAGAGGGGTTCCCTGCTCATTGGCTGTCCACAGGGTTTTATCTTTCCGGCCCAGATTGTTTTTGATTACTTCATTTGCCGCCTGCAAAATATTCTGTGTGGAACGATAGTTCTGCTCCAGTTTAATCACTTTCGCATCCGGAAATACATTTTCATATCCAAGAATATTTCCTATATTGGCTCCACGGAACTTATAAATAGACTGGTCGTCATCACCTACCACACAGAGGTTTTTATATTTTGACGCCAGAAGACTGACAAACTTAAACTGAGCCGTATTGGTATCCTGATACTCGTCCACCATAATATAACGGAAACGCTCCTGATAGGAATCCAGTACCTCCGGACAATTCTGGAACAATTCCACTGTTTTTACAATCAGATCGTCAAAATCCAAGGCATTATTCTGTTTCAATTGCTTCTGATAAGCATCGTACACCCGAGCTACCGTCTGAGAACCCCAGTCTGTACTGGCAGAAGCATTCAGTCGAAATTCTTCCGGCGATACCAGCTCATCTTTTGCCGAAGAAATGGCTGCCATCAAAGAGCGCTCTTTATACATCTTTGTGTCGATGTTCAGTCTCTTACACACCTCTTTAACCACTGTTTTCTGATCATCTGTATCATAAATAGTAAAGTTATTGTCATACCCCAGCCGATCTATGTAGCGGCGTAATATGCGGACGCAACTGGAATGAAAAGTGCTGACCCATATGCTTTCCGAGCCAAATCCCACTATCTTATCTACTCTTTCCCTCATCTCCTGCGCTGCCTTATTGGTAAATGTGATTGCCATGATATTCCATGGGTTAATACCTTTTTCTTCTATTAAATATGCAATTCTGTGAGTCAAAACCCTTGTCTTTCCTG
>DETV01000011.1 GCA_002361775.1 Eubacterium sp. UBA3279 | reverse complement strand
TGGCGTTTCGCAAACGCCTAATAAGATTTTATGTAGAAGGAGGTGAAAGGAATGCAGATGTGCCCAGATTGTGATAGAGTATATGATGAATCAGAATATACTAGTTGTCCATATTGCTCCGGTGAATTGGACGATGATATGAGCGGAACCAAAATTAAAGATTGTCCTGAATGTGGTTGCATTATGTATTGGGATGGTTGCTGGGAATGTTCCAACTGTGATTGTACAATTGATACAGATGAAGATGATTATGATAGCATTTTAGAATAAAATATTTGCTATAATTTATTCATGACATCATTGTAAGGCCCACATATTAGTGGGCTTTATTCTATAACGTTAATAGAAAATCGCTATGCAGTTTTCGAGAGTTGAAATCTTTGTTAAAAGCAAATATGATGAGATGAAAAAAATTTAGAAGAATTGATAGAAGATACCAGAAATGATTTGAATAGTAATGCTACATAAAGCATTTACTTTAAAAAGATTAAAGTAAATGTGGAAATTCTAGGTTTCAGTTGTACAAGTTGCTGACAATAAAATGACAATACAATTGGATGAAATCATAGAAAATCTGCACCAAACAGTTCGAAAACGAACTGTTTTAAAACGGGAGCATAGAATAAATACTATAGAACAAGTAGAACTTTGCGAGTTTGAGTAGCTTGAAAAATTGCGGAAAATTATATTCCAGATTCACCTGCAAATTTTGTGAAATCAGTTATTCTCATAAAATAAAATTAGAGTAAATATGAAGAACAGTTTGTTTTGATTGAAGTGATTTTCGTCAAGGCAGACTGTTTTTTTGTTGCCTGCATTTAGAAAAAAGATACCAAAGAAAGGTTCTTTATTTTCGATGAGTTAAACTCCATGACACAGTAACCACACTGATGGAGAATTAAAAAACAAGAAAATTTGATAAATTTCGGAAAAGGATGTCCGATTTTGCATCTGCCAGTACAGAGTATATGAAGAGATAAATATTCAAAACGAGAAAGCTCTGGAAGAAAAGAGACGGATGGAACAAATGCAGAAGGGAAGTTGATAATTAAACAAGGGCTCAATTGTAAACATGAACCAGTAATGCTATAATTATAGTGAGAACAGGAGGATGCATATTATGGAAGATTCTTACGTATTACAACTGTTAAAACCAAAGTTTAAAGATTTTTATTTATGTTTCTGTGGATTTGCAGAATGTGAACCATTACATAGCTACGGACCGGCCGCAAGACCCAATTATATTTTGCATTATGTAATGAAGGGCAAAGGAATCTATCAGGTCGGCGAAACGAAGTATCAGCTGAAAGAAGGGCAGGCCTTTCTGATCGAACCGGAGAGTCTGACCTTTTATCAGGCAGATAAAAAGGATCCATGGTCTTACCTTTGGGTAGGATTTGGTGGTACGGAAGCACAGAGATTTGTCAGAGATCTTGGACTGAACAGTCGTCAGCTTACGTGCGAATGTGAATATGGAAAAGAGCTGAAAGAAATTGTATTTGAAATGCTTCGGCATACGTACTCAACTGCGGAAAATATATACTATCTTCAAGGAAAATTGTATCAGTTTTTCTCTGTGCTGGCTCGCGGGATTGAAATTCAGCAATATGCGGATGATACGAAAGAAAGTATACATGTACAGGAAGCAATTGCCTATATAAAGAATTACTATTCACAGAAAATCACAGTAGAAGATATAGCAAATCATCTTGCACTTAATCGAAGTTATTTATATACAATATTTAAGAACAGTCTTGGAATCTCGCCAAAAGATTTTTTGACGGAATTTCGAATTTCCAGAGGAAAGGAGCAGCTCACACTTACAGATCTGTCTGTGGAGGAGATTGCAGTTTCCTGTGGCTATCGTAATTCCCTTGCTTTCGGTAAAGTATTTAAGCAGAAAATGGGAATAACGCCGACCCAATATCGTAACGACAACAGAAAGGATGTCCGAGAACGATTGATCCGTGTACAAAATGAACTGAAAGAATATAAGAAGCATAAAACAATTTATGTGGGAGACATCGAAAAAGAATAGACGAAATGTTGAAAAAGGCATCCGATACCTAACATTTAGGATATAACTCTTAACAAAAAGGTATAACGGATGTCTTTTTTTTTACGCTATACTTGTATCAACGAACATAAGGAACAAGTGCACAAGTTTCTTCGCTCAGATAACAAATAATCAAAGGAGTATTAGAGGAGGAGACTCATGGGAAATCAAAAAGAAACTCAGAAAAATCCGCAATATAAATATGCGTCTACAAGAGAAAAATTGTGCTTTGGAATTGGGGCGATCGGTAAAGATGCGATTTGTAATTTAGTAGGAGCATTTTTAATGCTTTATTTTACAGATACTTTGTATCTGGCACCGGCATTTGTCGGCGTACTGTTTTTTGTAGCAAGAATATGGGATGCGATCAATGACCCGATGATGGGAATGATCGTTGACAATACACATACACGTTTTGGTAAATTCAGAATCTGGATTGTAATCGGAACATTAGTAAACTCAGTTGTATTTGTTTTGTTATTCCACAGCTTTAACCTGTCAGGAACAGCATTGTACGTATATGTATCTGTTATGTACATCTTATATGGAATGACTTATACGATCATGGATGTCCCTTATTGGTCATGGCTTCCGAACTTGACAAATGACCCGCACGAACGTGAGAAAGTATCTATAATTCCAAGATTTTTTGCAAGTCTTGCAGGATTTTCAGTAGCAACATTTGGACTTTACATTATCAATTATCTGAACAAAGCTGCAGGCGAGAGTAATCTCTATGCAGAAAATGGATATACAATTTTCGCAATTATTATCGCAGTTATTTTCATTGTTACAATCGGTATTACTGTATTCAATGTAAAAGAGGAATCAACAGTAGGTGTATCAGCAGAAAAGACAAGTCTGAAACAGGCGTTTCATGTAATTGTAAAAAATGATCAGCTGCTTGCATTCATCGGATTGCTTTTGACATTTAACCTTTGTACACAGATCGCAAAAAGCTTTGCTGTATACTATTTCAAATGTGTATGCCACGATGAATATCTGTATTCTATCTTTGGATTTGCGATCATTGCCGAGATGGTAGGACTTTTATGTTTCCCGAAAATCGCAGCAAAAATCAGCCGTGAAAGAGTATACGCATTTGCATGTGGACTTCCAATTGTTGGATTTGCACTGCTCGGTGTAGCAGGATATGTAGCACCACAGAGTAAAGCGTTAGTTGTTGTATGCTGTGCACTGCTTTTCTTCGGATCAGGTCTTTCACTTGGAGTAACAACATGCTGCATGGCAGATGTTATCGACTATGGAGAAGTGAAATTTGGTGTACGAAATGAAAGCGTAACATGCTCAGCACAGACATTCCTTATGAAGGCAGCTATGGCAGCAGCAGGTGGATTAACAGGAATTGGTCTTCAGATTGTAGGATACAATGCAAAAGCAGCAGCGCAGAGTGCAGCGACCGTTATGGGTATTCGCGTGTTAATGCTTGTAATTCCAATCATTCTTGCATTTGCAAGCTTAGGTATTTACAAAAAATACTACACTTTAAAAGGTGAAAAGATGGAAGAAATTACAAGAAAAGTAAATGAAATGCATGTGAAAAAACAGACAGCTTAAGAGACAACAATTCAATTGTAAAAGGGGGTAGTATATGAGACAGATTATTTTTCACGAAGAAACAAAAACTTTTCATTTATACAATGGAAAAATTAGTTATATCTTATGTGTATTAGAAAATGGACATCTGGGACAATTATATTTTGGAAAACGACTTCATGATAAAGCAGATTTTTCTTATCTGGTTGAGAAATGTGAACGCCCAATGACATCGTATATATATGAGTGGGATCGTACTTTTTCATTGGAACATATCCGACAGGAATATCCGGTTTACGGTACGACAGATTACAGACATCCGGCAATTGAATTGTTGCAGGAAAACGGCAGCAGGATCAGTGAGTTCCAATATGACAGTTATGAGATTATTGATGGAAAATCAAAACTCTCCGGATTGCCGGCAACTTATACAGAGTCTGAGGGGGAAGCGCAGACATTGCGCATCTTCCTGAAAGACGCTCTGACCGGTGCGAAACTGGCACTATTATATACCATTTTTGATGAATACAGTGCAATTGCAAGAAGTGCGTATATTGAAAATGCAGGTGAGAAAAATCTACATGTGTTAAATATGATGAGTTTAAGCCTGGATCTTCCGGATAAGGATTATGAATGGATGCAGTTGTCCGGTGCATGGTCCAGAGAGCGCTATATAAAAAATCGAACATTGGAGCAGGGCATAACAGCTATTGACAGTATGCGTGGTAATTCTTCTCACGAACACAATCCGTTCCTTGCTTTAAAACGTCACAACACAGATGAAAATGCAGGAGAAGCAATCGGAGTAAGTCTTGTATACAGTGGAAATTTCCGTATGCAGGCAGAAGTAGATACACACGATGTGACACGAATTACAGCCGGGATCAATCCGGAAGGATTCGATTGGAAATTAGAACCGGGAGAAAGTTTTCAGACACCGGAAGCCGTTCTGGTTTACAGTGAAAATGGATTAAATGGCATGAGCCAGACATTTCAGAAGTTGTATGCAAAGAGACTTGCAAGAGGGTACTGGCGCGATAAAGCAAGACCAATCTTAAATAACAACTGGGAAGCAACGTATTTTGACTTTACAGAAGATCGTCTTGTAGAGATTGCCGGGAAAGCAAAAGAATGTGGAGTAGAACTGTTTGTCTTAGATGACGGATGGTTTGGCGCAAGAAGAAATGACAGAGCCGGTCTTGGTGACTGGGTGGCAAATGAAGAGCTTCTGCCAAATGGCATCAAAGGCCTGTCAGAAAGAATTGAAGCACTTGGATTAAAATTCGGTCTTTGGTTTGAACCAGAGATGGTAAATAAAGACTCTGATCTTTATCGTGCACATCCAGACTGGATCTTACAGACGCCGGGAAGAAATACATCACACGGCAGATATCAATATGTACTTGATTTCTCAAGAAAAGAAGTAGTAGACCATATTTACGGAATGATGGCAAAGTTATTGTCGGAGTCAAAAATCTCATATATTAAATGGGATATGAACCGAAGCATTACCGAATGCTACAGCAGCAAGCTTCCTGCAGACAGACAAGGAGAAGTGTTCCATCGTTATATTTTAGGTGTGTATGATCTGTATGAGCGCTTGACAAATGAGTTTCCGGAAGTATTATTCGAATCCTGTTCCAGTGGTGGTGGAAGATTTGACCCGGGAATGCTGTACTATGCACCGCAGGGATGGACAAGCGATGATTCGGATGCGGTCGAGCGTCTGAAGATTCAGTATGGAACTTCTATGTGTTACCCGCTTAGCAGTATGGGAAGCCATGTGTCTGTTGTTCCGAATCACCAGGTATTCCGCAATACTCCACTACATACAAGAGCGAACGTAGCATACTTTGGAACTTTTGGATACGAACTGGATCTTAACAAATTGACAGAAGAAGAGATCAAAGAAGTAAAAGAACAGATCGCATTTATGAAAGAATATAGAGAAGTGTTCCAGTTTGGAACATTTTATCGTCTGAAAAGTCCATTCGAAGGAAATGAGACAGTATGGATGGTGACAAATGAAGACCGCACGCTTGCAATCGTAGGTTACTATCGTGTTTTAAATGGAGTAAATCAGCCTTATAGCCGTGTCAGATTACAGGGATTAAACCCAGATATGGTTTATGAAAATGTATGGAATCATACAGAAAATTACGGAGATGAATTGATGAATTATGGGTTGATCACCTCTGATGTGACAGCTGGTGAAGTGCCTGGGAATGTGACTCCTTGTACCGATTTTGAATCTAGAATATATATGCTGAAAGGCAAAAAAGTTCAGGAGGGAAGATAGAGCATGACGAAGACAAAAAGAACCAGCGGAATGGTACTGGGAATATTGTTTATTGGATTATGTGTATCTTTCTTACGACTTTCACAATTTGGCGTGGATCCATTCAGTGCAATGAATCTTGGAATCAGCGGATTTATCGGATGGAGCTTTGGAACGTGGCAACTGCTTGTCAATGCAATCATTCTTGTAGTTGTATTCTTTCAGGCAAGATCCTGTATTGGTTTGGGGACCATTATCAATATGGTATTTGTCGGATATATTGCAGATTTTATTTGTTATGTAGCGAATGATGTGGTGCAGATTCAGATGAATCTGCCACTGCGTATCCTTGCACTGCTGCTTGCTCAGCTGATGGCATCTATGGGAGTGGCACTATATATGGTCGCAGATATGGGAATCGCTCCATATGACAGCGTCGCAATTATAATCGAGAAACTGACACATCAAAAAATCCCATTCCATAAAGCAAGGATTCTTTCGGATGTTGTTGTTGTGATTATCGGAATCATATTTGCCACTGCATCTGGGGCGGGTATCTGGTCGGTAGTAGGGATTGGTACAATTATAAATGCCTGCTTCAACGGTCCATTAATTCAATTTTTTAAAACAAAACTGGAGAGATTTTACCTGTAAAATCTACGGATTACAATTCTCGCAAGGCTCATATCCAGAACGGATAAGGGTCTTGCGTTTCTTTTACGTAGTAGCTATCAGATAGAAACAGTGATCTTGAAAATCGTGTGGATCGATTGCGAGAGGAAGTGTCTATTATAAAGAAAGAGAATGTATCAGATGCAGTTATGCAGATCTGCAATTTGAATGTATTCTATGATGGAAAACCGGTTCTCCATGATGTGTCCATGAATATCCGCAGAAACCGGATCACAGCGATTCTTGGACCTTCAGGCTGCGGAAAGACCACATTTTTGAAGACATTAAATGGTCTTTTGGAGCAGGAGCGCGGTGTGAATGTGTCCGGCAGAATTAAGTTGGAGAACGCGGATATCCACAGTCTCTCCATGGAAGAACTGAGAAAAAATGTGGGACTGGTGTTTCAGACACCGGCACCATTTCCATTTTCTATTTATAAAAACCTGACCTATGCACCGGTTTATTATGGAATCCGGGATAAAAAGAAGTTGGAAAAGATTGTGGAAGAGACACTGAAGCTGACCGGTCTTTATGAAGAAGTAGCCGGAGAATTGCATAAAAGTGCATTAAAGCTTTCCGGCGGTCAGAAGCAGCGTCTGTGTATTGCCAGAGCGCTGACTGTGGAGCCGAAGGTGCTGCTCTTAGACGAACCTTGTTCGGCCCTGGATGTAAAGGCTTCTGCCAAAATAGAAGAGCTGCTTAAGAACCTGAAGGAACACTATACCATAGTGATTGTCACTCATAACCTGGCACAGGCAAAGCGCATTGCGGATGATGTGGCTTTTTCCCAGAATGGACGGCCGGTAGAAACAAAGGATGCAGAAGCATTCTGGGAAAAGCCGGAGTGTGAAGAAACGAAAGAGTTTTTAAAGGGCTGAGTTTTATCTATTCTGTTCGGCCCTGCGAGGGGATGGAAACCAGATGGCAGGCGTGAATACGGAAATACCGGTTGTTTGCCTGTCTGTTGTGTTTTCCACAATATGGGGAAGGTTGGAGCGGATCAGGGTCGAATCTCCTTCCAACAGGTGAATTCTCTCAGTTCCGATGATAACATCCAGTTCTCCGGACTGGACCATGATGATCTCCTCACTAGGGTGAATCACAGGACGTTCACCATCCTTGGAGTACGCTTCCAGATCAAAACCGATAATCAGAGATTGGGGAACAAATTCTGCCGATGGCATCGGTGTCAACAGATGGTAACGGATGTTGGAATGGGGCTGTGATAAAGTGATGACCTGATTTTTTCTGGTAGTCAGTGTGTTGTCAGCTTCGGCTTCTCCCATAAAAAGATAGGTGGGAACATCCAGAGCGGCGCTGATCTTGCGAAGCGTTGACAGGGACGGGTCCGTCAGATTGCGCTCTATCTGGGATATATAGCCAATGGAAAGTCCTGTCTGTTCAGCCAGGGTTTTTAGTGTAATGCCTCTTGATTTTCTTATGTTGCGTACCTGCTCACCGAGCATATTGTAATCCCCCCTGTTCGATGTACTATGTTCTATGATCTTCAGCGGAATCCCGCTGCCTGTATTAGTATACCATACAATTTGCTTTTGTAAATAAACCAGATTTTGAATAATTTTAATATATATAAAAATCTATAAATGAGTAAATTCTAAATTTTGCACAAAAGAAAGATACCCTCTGCTGAATGATGTATAATTGAAGTACGACCAACAACCTACTCACTCGAACAAGGGGGCGCCTGTTGCAAACATTATACATCATTCCAATAAGATTTACAATTACTTTAGAGCCCTCACCCCCAATTGTTTTTTATCCGATATTTACTTGCAGCATTTCATGGCTATCATTCTTTCTGTCGTTTTGCGTGGATACCGTGGCAAAACAACGGATTTCGTCTTGACCAGTCAACATCATAGAACGACTGTGGCTCACTTTCTGAATCAGGGAAAGTGGAATGATTCCCTTTTTCAGGATGCCCTAAGAAACAGCGTTGCGTATTTGATCTACCGGGAGGCGACTATTTCTGGTCAGCCTATCTTTTGTATTGTGGATGATACGATTGCTTCCCATACAAAACCTTCGTCACAGGCTTTGCATCCAATCGAAGCTGCGTATTTTCATCAATCTCATCTGAAAGGCAGACAGGATTATGGGCATCAGATCGTGTCCGTCATGCTTTCCTGCAATGGAATCACTCTGAATTATGCCGTTATTCTGTATGATAAAACAAAATCAAAGATCCAGATCATACAGGATATCGCTGCAGAACTTCCTATTGCACCGGTAGTTTCCTACTTCCTTTGTGACAGTTGGTATACCTCAGCCAAAGTCATGGATTGCTTTATCAAAAAAGGATTCTACACCATAGGGGCTTTAAAAACCAACCGAATCCTCCACCCTTGCGGAATCCGGCAGAAAGCCAGTGTATTTGCCCTTCACTTACGGAAAACAGACCCAAACATCAGCTTTGTGACCGTTGATAAAAGGCAGTTTTACGTATACCGGTATGAAGGGGATCTGAACGATGTTCCCAATGCAGTGGTTCTACTGAGCTATCCAGCAGAATGTTTTGGGATTCCAAAAGCACTGCGGATCTTTGTTTCAACAAATGCAGCATTATCCACGCAGGAAATCCTGAGACTTTATACCCAACGCTGGCAGATTGAACTGTTTTTCCGACAAAGCAAGAAAAAACTTGGTCTGGATAAATATCAGCTGCGTTCCCAAAAAGGAATTCAACGATACTGGCTGATTATGTCATTTATCCATTATATGTGTTGCACTTGCAAAGGAACGTATTGTTCTTTTGATGAAGGCTATGCATACATGCAACAGCAGCTAAAAACAGAATATTTGAAGAATCTGTTTCGGGCGATAAAGAATGGTGCCACTTTTGAAGAGGTTTTGGAACTTGCAGGGTAACTTTGTGCAATTTTTAATATTTGCTCATTTATAGTAAAAATATTAAAATTTATACTTCGTCTTTTTATTCCATTTCTCCTTCCTTTTCGTCTTATTTTCACAGATTTATCGGATAATTTTTATGTAAAATCCCTAATTTTGCATTTTAGAAGGGAAAAGGTTGACTATATATTTTAGTGAGGGTAAAATTATACTAATTCTAAAATAATTTTACAGTATGGAGGTCTATTATGAAAATTACTGATGTAAAAGTAGAAGTGATTCACATTCCGATGAAGAAGCCGTTCCGTATTGCATTTGCCGTACAGGATCATTCTGTGAATGTTCTGGTAAAAGTTATGACAGACGAGGGACTTTATGGAATCGGAGAGGCAGCTCCGTTTGAACCGGTTACCGGAGAGAACAGTGCAACCGTTCTGGAAGTTCTTAAATTGTTTAAACAGGGTCTGATCGGTATGGATCCGATGAATATTGAGGGAATTCATCTGATGATGGATCATCTGATTTCCGGCAATACTTCAGCAAAGGCTGCAATCGATATTGCACTGTATGATCTGAAGGGCAAGGTTATGAACCAGCCGCTGTACAAGGTACTGGGCGGATACCGTGACCAGATCGTGACAGATATGACAATCGGTATTGATAAGCCGGAACTGATGGCACAGGAAGCAAAAGAGCGTGTTGAGCGTGATGGATTCCGTATTCTGAAGGTGAAAGCTGGAATTAACCCGGCGGATGATATTCGTGCACTTACTCTGATTCGTGAAGCAGTTGGACCGGATATCCGTCTGCGTGTGGATGCAAACCAGGGATATACTGTAAATGATGCGGTAAGAGTTATGAAAGAATTCGAAAAAATCGGTGTTGATGCAGTAGAGCAGTGTCTGCCATGGTGGGATATGGACGGTTCCAAGATCCTTCGCCAGAAGGTTGATATGCAGATCATGCTGGATGAATCTATTCATTCTCCGATTGATGCAGCAAGAGCCTGCAAGATGGATGCAGCAGATATTCTGAACATTAAGCTGATGAAGTGTGGCGGACTGTATCCGGCAGAAAAGATCAATGCAATTGCAGAAGCAAATCATGTAAATTGTATGGTTGGCTGTATGCTGGAGACGAAGGTTGCGATTGCAGCAGGTGTCAGCCTGGTTGCAGCGAAGAGCAATATTACAGAAGCTGATTGCGACAGCTTTATGTATGCGGTGGATCCGGAGATGGGTATGCCGGGTGGCTTCACCATTGAGGGCGGTGTATATACACTGTCTCAGAAACCGGGTCTTGGCCTGGATCTGGATTTCTAATTCGGATAATAAATGCTCCGCGGGGATGCGTTGACCGAAGTCATACGCCGGACCTCGCGGAGGCTTGAGTTGAATATTGCAATAATGAAGAGAATTTTGCTGGGCACATGTGAACAGTTATGCATCTTCATCACTAGAAAGGATAATTATATATGGAAAGCACAACATTGTTTTCATCAGAAAGCGCATTGCTTCTGGTTATGTTTCTTATGGTAGCTGTCGGCTTTTGGCTTCAGCGCTTTAAAGTGTTCAAGGTACTTGGGCCGGCTTTAACGGTTATTGTTACCGGTATTGTTCTTTCAAACCTGAAAATTGTACCGGTGTCAAGTCCAACCTATGATTCGCTCAGCGGCTATTGTGTTCCGCTGTCTGTTTCTATCTGTCTGCTGAGTCTGGATCTGAGACAGATGAAAAAACTGTTAAACAGAAACTCGATTATTGCACTGGTATCTGCAGCGGCAAGTGTCTGCCTGATGGCATTCCTGTTTGGTGTTTTATTCGCATCCAAGATTGATGAGGGATGGAAGATTGCCGGAATGTTTGTCGGAACCTATACAGGAGGAAGTTCCAACCTGACAGCAATTGCAGTTGGACTTGATGCTTCAAGAGGAACCATTGCGGCTGCTAATGCAGCAGACTATGTAATCGGTATTCCGAGTCTGATTCTTATGTTTGCGGCACCGGCTATCTACAAAAATTCAAAACTGCTGAGAAAGCTGTGGCCGTATGAGATGACAGAGGCAGAGCTGCAGGGCGACGGAGATCATGAAGAACTGATGGCATCCAAGGAATGGTCCATTCAGGAAATCGCATGGCTGTTGGCAATTGGCTTCGGAACCGTATGGGCAGCTACGACCATTGCAGGTATGGTATTTGGACCGGGCTTCCGCAGTGCAGGACGTATTATTCTGATTACGACCTTCTCGATTATCATTGCACAGATTCCGGCAGTACGTAATCTGCGCGGCAACTTTGACCTGGGACTTTTTGTGGCACTGTTATTCCTGACCACCATTGGATTCGCCGTTGATCTGAAACAGTTCTTCGGATCTACATTCTATATTACCTTATTCTGCTTCTGCGTTATCGTCAGCTGCATTGCACTGCATCTGCTCGTAACGAGACTGCTGAAGGTGAAATTTGAGTATGTTCTTCTTTCTGCTGTGGCATGTATTTCTGACGGCCCGACAGCTGCTCTGATTGCATCAAGTGCACAGTGGAAAACTATGATTACAACCGGTCTTCTGATGGGCGTTCTGGCCGGAGCGATGGGCAACTATCTTGGTATTGCAGTTGCTTATGCTATCCGCGGCATCATCGGAGTATAACAGGAACATGGTAGCTGTGCGCACAGCAGCGAGTAGGGAGATGAATCGTTATGAAACTATATCATTTGTATGTATCGGGAATTCTTTATGCGGAACTTGATTTTGATACGCAGCCGCTCTCCATTCAAAAACTGGATATTGCATCGGCTAAGCTGCTTCCGTGGGAGACTTTGTCAGAAGAGGATAATGCCTTTTATAAATCATTTACAAAAATGGACCTGTTGAAGCTTTCGCATCAGCTTCATAGCTATGAACAGAAGCTTGCGGGAGACGGGGAAGTTATTGTAGATATGCCGGAAGGCGCAGAACGCTATACAAGCAGTAAGGATTCCTGGTATCTGCAGCGTGATGTCAAATTCCCGAATAATAAGCTGGTAGAGAATGGTGAGCTGCTTGCAGTGTGCTGTCCGGCAAGAGAAATGGTTACAGTACTGGTACGGAACGGCGAGGAGGACAGAACGGTCCTTAAAATGTGGAAGAATACCTGGCCGGATGAGAAAATATACGGAGTCAGTCATCTTGGAAGCTTTCCGGTTCCTATGCGGGATGGTATTCATCTGTCAACGGATGTTTATGTGCCGGCTGGGCTGGACGAGAAGGTGCCGGCGGTATTGATTCGTACACCATATGGAAAAGAAGATGGCTGTGAGGTTTACTATCGATACGTACAACGCGGTTATGCAGTCGTAGTTCAGGACGTGCGGGGCCGCAACCTCAGCGAAGGAGAATGGATTCCGAATCACTCTGAAGTGGAAGATGGCGATGATACTCTGGACTGGATTGCAGATCAATCCTGGTCTTCAGGCAGTGTCGGCATGGTAGGAGGTTCCTACCTGGGATATGTACAGTGGGCAGCAGCAGCCAGCGGTAATCCCCATCTGAAGGCTTTAATCAGCGTCGTATGTGCAGGAAGTGCATTTGTGGATCTGCCGAGAAGAGGCGGCTGTTTTACCTCTGGAATGCTTGCCTGGGGATTTGCTGTTTCTCAGAAAAAATTCCATCCGGAACTGATGGAGCGGGATGACTGGGAAGAGGTATTGAACATTCGCCCGTTAGATCAGCTTGCGGAAAAGGCACTGGGATATCCTGTTCCATTCCTGGATAAATGGCTGGAAAATTCAGAGTATGATGAATTCTGGCACCGTTCCAACTGGAAGGAGCGCTCTGTGCATGCGCAGATCCCGGCTCTCATCCAGTCCGGCTGGTTTGATGATAATGGAATGGGAACAACAGAGGCCCTGGAGCTGGTGCATGATTTCCCGGAAGGTATGAGAAAAGTAATACTTGGTCCGTGGCAGCATAGCGGAAACAGCAAGTACGATATGCATGGAGTGTCATTTGGTGACGAGGCTCTGCGTTTTGATCTGGATTTCATGTATTTCCAGTGGTTTGAGCATCATCTGAAGGGCATAGACAACGGAATTGATAAGACAGCTCCGGTTGAGTACTATACCGTCGGACAGGAAACATGGAAAACAGCATCCAACTGGCCGATTCCGGAGACTCTGGAAACAGAGATTTATTTAGACAGCTGCGGCCATGCCAACACATCCTCCGGTGATGGAGTTCTTTCCTTTAAACTGCCGGAGCAGAGTGGCCAGGACAGCTACGATTATGATCCTCAGAATCCGTCAACCCATATCATTGATATGTCGGAAAATGAAATCGAGGTTCCGGAGGACTACACAGAGGAGGAGAAGCGTCAGGATATGCTGTGTTACTCCACGGCTCCGCTTGAGAAGGATGTGGTAATCACAGGCGATATAACGGTTTCTCTCTACATTGCTTCCGATGCACCGGATACAGATTTCATGGTTCGATTGACGGATGTGGATGAAAATGGCCGTTCTATCAAGCTGGCAGATGGTATCTTATCCGCAAAATATCGCAATGGATTTGACCATGCGGACTTCTTAAATCCGGGCGAGGTGGTTCCGCTGACGATCCTTACCACCAAGATTTCCAATTGTTTTAAGAAGGGACATCGTATTCGCGTGACCATCACCTCCAGTGCAAAGAACTTTGTATTCCCGAACAGTAATACAAAAGACGGTTTCAACAGCCAGACAACGGTTGTTGCACATAATACAGTCTTCCATGGTGGACAGTATCCATCTAAGATTACGGTTCGCATGGAGCCATAAAGAATTTTTGGAAAACAGGGTGTCGATATTTCAGATATCGGCACTCTTTTTGCTTTATAGGAAATTCCGAGTTTTGGAAACACAAAAAAAGAACAGGAGTTTACCGAACATATGTTAGATAAATTCCTGTCTGGGGACAACAATAAGACGACACGGTTTAGAAGATATAAAAACCTTCCACTCCAGCCTCATCATCAAATAAGTCATCTTCATTTAAGAAATAATCCATATCCAGAAGGTCATCCTCGCTCATG
>DETV01000086.1:15498-16406 GCA_002361775.1 Eubacterium sp. UBA3279 | reverse complement strand
GAAGATATATCATTATTCAGTTGTTTTGGTAATCATACCGCTTAAATTGCCCATTTGCAATACTGCGGAATGATTTCGGAAGAATTTCGGAAATGTAGTTACAAAAGGCAGGTATATTCCGTCCCCACTATACCCTCTGCCAGAGCAACATATTATCCTGAAATTCAACCGCTATCTTCCCGTTATCTTTCAGCCACGAAAGATAGGAGCGCACTGTACTGCCTACCAGCACATACTGTTCAAAGTTCATGGCCAGCCCATAACCATTGAACAATTCCTGCAAAATACACTCAAAGCATATTGGCTCCCCGCAAATGGATAAAATCTTGTCCGCCACCTCATGTACCTTATCCCTGTTATAGCGGACAAGTTCCTTTATATCGGCAGACGCCTCTGCATGGGCGGGAACAAATATAGCGCCCTCCATCTTTTCCACCATATCCAGCGTTTCCAGATATGCACCCACATCATAAATGAAGGAAACAGCATACTTATCCAATGTCTCCCTGCTGCTGATGCAGTCCGCAAGGAATACCACACCATCCGGCATACGGAATCCCACCATGTCAAAGAAATGCCCCGGCAATGGTATCACCTCGATCTCATTCGGAAAATTTTTATCTGAAAAATCCGCCACATTGCTCTCCTGCGCCATCAGGAATTTGTGCCGCAAATCCTTACACGGATAGCCGCCGCAAAGAAAGGACGGCTCCAAGACCGGGTATTTTGTGAATGCCGCCTCTATGCCACCGGAATAAACCTTACATCCTGTCTGCCCCTGCAGGTATTTGTTCCCGCCGATATGGTCTGCGTTGGAATGGGTATTCAGAATGGCAGTCAGATGCCAGCCATTCTTTTCCAGTATCTGCCTGACCTTCCTCCCCGCATCCTTATCATTCCCGCTGTCA
>DETV01000086.1:0-15107 GCA_002361775.1 Eubacterium sp. UBA3279 | reverse complement strand
ACTTGTACCAATTCATACATTTTCTGTCTCCTCCTTTAGTTGTTCGGGTAAAATATCACATTATAAGCGGCGCAGGCTTTATCCGAAGCATTATGGTATGCATGGGAAATGTCCGCCCCGAACCGTATGGACTGTTTTTCCTGCAGCAGTACTTCCTTCCCGCCTATCACCATTTTCAGCGCCCCATGCACCAAAAAAACATATTCCTCCACGCCTGTTACATGAGGGAGTGAAGCATGGCACACCCCTGCGTCAAATTCAATATAAAACGCCTCCACATTCCTTACCGGGTCAAAAGGAAACAACGGGTATGCTCTCATTCCTCCGTCTTCTTCCGTGATCACATTCTTCTCGTCAAGCCCGGCCACCGTGTACTCCGCTTCCTCCTGTTTACAGAAAAAAGATAGTGGTATTTTCAGTCCTGTTGAAATCTTCCATAATATGTTGATAGTGGGCGAGGACTGGCCACGCTCGATTTGTCCTAACATGGGCTTACTCACGCCAGTCAGCTCTGCAACATCATCCAGCGTGAGCTGCCTTGTGTTGCGGATTTCTTTCAGCCGCTCTCCTATCTTTAATGAAACCTGCTCCATGATTCCTCCTTGCATCTGTTTTCACATATAAAATATATTATAACATACCAGCTTGTAAAATAAAAGAGCCTGCGCAGCCCATTTTTCTCGTTTCATCAATATTCCATTCTGCTTTTATCATTTTTCTGTATACTATCACGCAAACCTACTGTATTATCACGAAAACTCATAGGCAATTTCCGTGTTCGTATAAGGGTTTTCTGTTTCTTTCAAAACCTAATATTGTATTAGCTGCCTTTCTTTCACTGTGGCAAGCTCTGTCATATAATCAGGTTGATATACCGCTTACAGCATACCATATCCAAAGCCAGCAATCCAGTGAGCCATGAAAAATGAAGATGTTTTACAAACCTTTTGCATTTTGAAATGCTACAATGAAGGACAGCAAGGAGGAAGCACACATGAAGAAAGAAACAAGGACAGTGGTTTATGATGATGAGCTTCGGATTGAGGCATACCGTTTTGAGGGAATCGTGCAGCCATTTCCAAACCACTTCCATGAATATTATGTAATTGGATTTATCGAGGATGGACAGCGTGTACTGTCCTGCCGCAATCAGGAATACACCATAGCAAAAGGTGATATTGTTCTTTTCAATCCCGGAGACAATCATGCCTGTGTCCAGAGCGATGATGGCACGCTGGATTACCGGGGATTTAACATTACCAAAGAAGTCATGCTGGATCTGGCAGAAGAAGTAACCGGGAGAAAGGAACTCCCCGGCTTTTCCAAAACCGTAATCTTCGATGAAGAAGTGACCTGCTATCTGCACCCGCTCCACGAACTGGTCATGAAAGGCTCCTGTGAGTTCGGTAAGGAAGAAAACCTGCTGCTCCTTATATCTCTGTTGATTCAACGATATGGGCAGCCCTCCCCCAGCTGTATCCCGGAATGCCGGGAGGAAATTGAAAAAGCCTGCGATTTTATGGAGCAGCACTTCGCAGACCGGATTTATTTAGATCAGATCTGTCGCTATGCTGGTCTTAGCAAATCTACACTGCTCCGGGTCTTTACCAAGTCCAAGGGTGTCACTCCATACAGCTACTTAGAGAACATACGCATTGGCAAAGCAAAGAAACTTCTGGAACAGGGTGTACCTCCGATAGAGGCAGCCTTGCAGACAGGCTTTTCCGACCAGAGTCATTTCACGAACTATTTCAACCGATTTATCGGATTGGCTCCGGGCCTTTACCGTGACATATTTTTAGAGAAGGAGGAAACGCCAAATGAATAAAAAAGCAACCGGGCATCTGGCAGCGCTGGTAACGATCCTGATATGGGGAACTACCTTCATCTCCACCAAAGTGCTGTTAGTGGATTTTGAACCGATAGAAATCCTGTTCTTCCGGTTTATCCTGGGATTTCTGGCATTGCTGATCGTCTATCCCCACCGGATGAGAGGCACTACCAAACGGCAGGAAGTTGTCTTTGCAGCGGCGGGACTGTGCGGCGTGTGCCTGTATTATCTGCTGGAGAATATTGCCCTGACTTATACAATGGCTTCCAACGTAGGTGTGATTATTTCCATAGCACCCTTTTTCACAGCAATGCTCACCCATCTGTTCACAAAGGAAGAAAAGCTGCGTGCAAATTTCTTCATCGGATTTGTAGTCGCAATGGTCGGCATCTGCCTGATCAGTTTCAACGGAGCGAAGATGCAGTTAAATCCCATCGGTGACTTGTTGGCCATAGCTGCGGCAGTCGTATGGGCCTGCTACTCTGTGTTGACACGGGAAATCAGCAGTTTTGGATATCACACCATCCAAACTACAAGGCGGGTATTTGCTTATGGGATCCTGTTTATGGTACCCGCACTATTCCTGTTTGACTGCCGCATTGGAGCAGAACGGTTCGCAAGTCCAGTCTGCCTGGGGAATCTGATCTTCTTAGGGCCTGGGCGCATCCGCACTCTGTTTCGTTACCTGGAACATGGCTGTGAAGGTTCTGGGCGCTGTCAAAACAAGCATTTACATTTACTTAGTTCCGGTCATCACGGTTGTTACATCCGCTCTTATCCTGAACGAAAAAGTAACCGTGATGTCCGGCATTGGTACGGTCCTGGCACTGATCGGACTGTTTATTTCTGAATACAGAGGAAAAACACAAAAAAAGGAGACAATCTGAAATGGATTTACAGAATGAAAAATGCGTCATGGTCATTGACGAAAATCTGCCACTTGGGATTATCGCAAATACAGCGGCTATCATGGGAATCACACTGGGAAAAGAGATGCCGGAGGTGGTCGGCGCGAATGTCACAGACCAGAGGGGAAACGAGCATCTCGGCATCATTGAATTTCCCGTACCAATCTTAAAAGGCTCACCGGAACTCATCAAAGCAATCCGTGAGAAGCTCTATCAACCCGACTTTCGGGATTTGACCGTGGTTGACTTTTCCGATCTGGCACAGAGCTGTAAAACCTATGATGAATTTATTTCAAAAATGGAGAACGTGTCAGATAGCACTCTGCAATACTTCGGTCTTGCCATCTGCGGCCCCAAGAAAAAGGTCAATAAGCTCACAGGCAGTATGCCATTGCTGCGATAGAAAAAAAGCTGCTGATACATGAAACATTTCTCATGTGCCAGCAGCCTATTTTTAATACACCTCATCAAAATACCCAATAAACACCGACATCCGAATCAACTCCTCTTTCATCGAAAACGTCACATTCTCCGCCCGCTCTGAGATCTCCTTTAGCAGCGTCAGAGTCTCCTTATCACAGAACTCAAAATGCTCCAGGTACAGATCAATGGTAGCCTGCCATTTCTGATAGTCTACCTCACCCCGGATTCTTCCCCCGAACTGCCTCACATACGCATCACACTCGCCAAGCAGATATTCATAATCTGCTTTTTCTTTGGGAACCACGCGCTTTGGTATTTTATTCATTTCTTCCTGGTACTTCTGAAAGAATCCAATATCCATCAAGGTGTCCAGAAAGTCCTTTCCCTCTGACTTATCGCTCCGTTCCCGGAATTCCTCTCCATAGTCTTTTTCGTATACTTCATTTTCCATGCTTCTCACCCTTTCCTGTAGAGCAATTTACCACTACGCGTAGGATGTTACCATAGATTTCTTATTATTCGTTGTCATGAAAGATAACTTTATGGGTCTATTATAAGTCTATATTGATAACTTCTGGAACAAGCAGGATGAGAAATTAATGATGATAAGACGCAAACCCGGAATACTGGGGATTTTCCACACTGTACTCCGGGCTTCCTCTATCCAACAAACCGATACCCGCTCCCAATGACCGTTTCTATGCACGCATCTCCAACCTTCCGTCTGATCGAGCACATCACATTCACCACCGCCGCGCAATGCTTCTGATCCGCTTTCCAGACTGCTCATATGCATAAAATCCCCCAGAACAGTTTATCTTTGTACTGCTCCAAGGGATTGCTCTATCCCACAAATTTATACCCACGCCTAATCACCGTCTGAATCATATCCGGATTCTTCAGTTTCCTTCTAAGCTGGCAAATCACATTATAGACCACACGCTCACATCCAATCTCGTTTTCCTTCCAAATGGCTCCATAAATCTGTTCAGGAGAAAGCACCCAACCAGGATACTGTGTCAATAGGCAAAGGACATCAAATTCCTTGGGATAAAGGCCAATTTCCTCTCCGGCTAACGTAACTGTACAGCACTGTGGATCAATGGTAAGATTCCCACGCTGGATGACGGGCTGCCGTTTTAAATTCATTTGTATTGACATTGATGCCCTCCTTACTAAGCAACTTATTCTTTCCTTATTTTGTTGTACATTTTATGCTCATATTGACTGACAGCAAAATCTCCACTGTAAATCCTCTATAATTTCACCACTTTTTAAAACTTCCACTACTTAAATTAAACACATTTTTCAAAAAATACAGCCTCAAGCTGCTCATAATCTTTTGGATTTTTGCAGAGAAATATTTTTTGTTCTTTATCAATAAAAACAATACTGTCACAAAAATTTGCAACAAGATCAAGATTATGGCTTGAAAATAAAATTAAGTTTCCTTTATCCCTGTAATCTGTCAAAAGTTTTTTTAAAACAATAATACTTTCTGGATCTAGACCATTAAAGGGCTCATCTAAAATTAAATTTCCCGTGCCAGTAAGAAACGCTGCAATTAGATAAACTTTCTGCTTCATCCCTAAAGAATAATTTCCAATATACTCATTTAACGAATGATCCAGTTTGAAGGCTGTCGATATCTCCTGCAGCTTCTCTCCCATTTCTTCTATCTTACGGTGATACAGTCTTGTAACAAACCTCAAATATTCATACCCTGTCAGGTTCAGGAACATTTCTTTACTGTCCGGAACGTAGAAAAAATTCTGTCTGGCCCGGAACAGCTTACTGTTAATTCCATCTATCTCCACGGTTCCTCCATCCATGCTGGCTGGCTGAGTAATAGCGTTAAGCATCGTAGATTTTCCTATCCCATTTATCCCAACCAACGCATAAATATTTCTATTTTTCAATAAGCCAGATACATTTTCAAATATAGTTTTATTACCATTTTTTTTTGTAAGTCCATTTATTTTAATCATGAAACACCTCTTTACCTAACGTACAGTAGATAACCTCAATCATAACCATACAGATACTTATAATAACTGCAAACGGAAGTAATGGAATGGAAATGATTTGTTCATCTGTAAGATAAATCTCTACAACTGATAATGCTATCGAAACAAGCAGAACCATAATCTTACTGATATTTCCATGTAGCAGTTCATTTGTACTATTTGTCATCCGGGGTGCTTTATAATCAAGAAAAACTCCCATCCAGGAACAGGTATAATTCATAAGGCTACCATAAATGAAAAGCAGCCAGGCATCGGCAACTGGTACATTTCTGAAGAATAGGATACCTATCCAGAAAAATAGAACTGTGATCTCCCCAAAGAAAAACCCTTGTATCGTTTTCCAAAGAAATATTTTTCGTTCCGATATCGGTAAAAAAACATAGTAAAACCTATTAACATCACCAGAATATGCGGTACTGGATATCGTATTAACTGCACATCCAGATACCAGCAGTATCATCTCCATTACATACATACCACCCAATCCAAACTGACCAAAGTTCCGAAAAAGCAACTTACTCAAAACCACAATCGTCAATAGATTTTTGATGTTGGAAAAGGAAATCAGTATCTTGTTTCTTGTTACTCTTTTCCATTCAAGCAACCAATAAGGATTTTTAATTTGCGTCGGCTTTATCTCTTTATTTGCTGATCTGTGCTGAAAATTCTGGATATTCAGATATCCCCTGATATACCAATATTTTACAGCCATACCCAAACATATCATCAGTATAAAGAAAATCAGCAGCATCCAAAATAAATATTTTTCAGGTTTCCAGATTTCACTCATCCATGAAAAAATAGCGGATGGAAATAGTATGACCCCAATTGTTCTGCTCGCCAGTAAAACAAGCACGAAAAGTGAACCGTACTGAAAGACAATAAACGCATACCCCACCGCACCAGCAGGAGAAAACCGGCTGATTATGATAGAAATAAGGGAGATAATAACATCCCCTATACAAATTAGTAAACAACTGGAAATATCTGTAAAAAAAGCTGCTTCACCCTTTTTGAAAGAAAAAAGAAATTGCGGTCCAAAAGCCATTATACAAATTCCAAACTGTATAACAGCGATCCGTAGCATTATGGCGGATACAATAACATTATATGGAATCGGATAGCATAAAACATTTTTAATACACCGGTTCGTGCATAGTTGGTCCGGGATCCGATATATTGCAACAATCATGCATAACCATAGCACCAGTAGAAAAACCAGCCTCCGGCAGTCGGATACTGATTCTGAAACATACCTGGACAATAAATACCAGAGCAAATACCCCGCATAGCCTCCAACAATCATATAAGAAATCCACACAATAGCGGAGCTTTTATTTCTTAACAGGATTTTATATAAAACGCAATTCATAAACATCAAAACTCACATTACAGAAAAATAAAACATCAACATAACCATCAAGAGTATTCCAAAAATCGCACTGTTCATTTTAGATAGCCTATTCTGCTTAATAAATGTAATATTTATAATCAATGCAATCAACGGAAATAACCACACCCCTAATACACTGGGTATTGGATAATCTGTAACCCCATTATGCAAAATGGGAATCTGATCTGGCAGGAAAAAAAACATGACGCCAGAGATCACAAACATTAGTAAAATGATACCGAAGTTAATCGTTGCCAGTTTTTCATTATTTTCTGTTAAATTCTCACCAAGTATACTTTTTAAAAATTTGCGGATCATAGCTAAAGTTCCTTTCCTAAACAAAATATATTTTTAATGCAAATTATCCTCCTCTTTCTCAATGGTCTTTAGCCTTTTAACCATATTTTGAAAACGGGTATTCTCCACAAGAGGCAGAAATTCTTTGCCATTTTCAACTGCCTTCGATATGCTGCTGCGGATTATTGTATTATTCCGAGGCAAATCATTTCCAGTCACCAGCGTATCTTCCAGCCATCCGTCCACCAGATTAAAATACTGATCCCCCATCAATCGCAACGGATAAATATCACTGGTGGCAAGATCTGTATACCGCTTCAGCACATCCAGAGCCTTTTCCCTGTTTCCCAATCGCATATATCCCTTTGCAGAAGAAATATAAAAACTCAGAACAATACTCGGATGCAGCTTTTCAACATGGAACGTTTCTACAATCAAGCTGGCGCGCTGATATGTTTCTTCAAAACTGCCCTCATTATCCAAACACAAACCAAGGTATATAGACATCAGATTCATCAGCACAACAATATGCTGATAAACTCCTATCTGCAAAATGCTCTTTGCTTCTTTTCTGTTTCCCAGTAATTGATAAGCAGAAGCAAGAAGAGGTTCTGTCGAAGTCATAGAAAAATCCGGCTCCCCTACCAAATCCAGAACGTCCCCCGGACGATTTAAGGACAACAGACAAAGTGCTTCCATATTCAGAGCCTGTTTTGCCAGATCAACATCATCTGTTTCTGCCTTAACACGCTTAAATAGCCAAATAGCTTCTTCCAAAAGTCCTTCCGCTTCATCTGGGCTCGGCGTAAGCATACGGTGATTTACATATAATGAACCGATTTGATACAGCAAAGGAAAACAGGAATAATATTTTTTCACAATTTCCCTGCAATGCCCTACTACCTCATGGAAAGGTTCTGAAGCAAAATCTAAAGACAACTGTTGGTACAATTTACGAATTTCTTCTTTGGCCATTTGAGGCTCATACCCCATTAATTCATCAATACTGATATTAAAAAACATTGCCAGTTGCGGAAGAACAGCTATATCAGGATAAGTGCTGCCTGTCTCCCATTTTGAAACAGCCGCTTTAGAAACTCCCATATATGCGGCTAATTCATCCTGTGTAATTCCCCGTTTATGACGGTTCTCAATCAGAACCCGTCCGAGATTTATTTCTCTCAATATTCTCACCTCCTGAATCATATTATAAAAAAAGGAATCACAGAAAACAATGGAGTTGTTTTTGACATCTTGTAAAAAAGTTAACTTACAAGCAACATACCCCAAAATGCCCTGAAGTAATTTTTTATGTATATCATGTTTCGGGAGATACCTTCTTAGTTATACAAAAAGGTGGAGGCTCTTTTTCTGAAGTTTACCCACCCTTTTATTTTTCCATGAGTATGAACCGTTCGTCCAAGAAACACACAAATTTTACTCCTCTCCCGCTATCCTCTCCGCTTCTTTCAAAGGAAAGTCTGGTGTCTTCACCAGCAGGTTCAGAATCATAGATTGTTTCATATCCTCGTCCACATAGGTTCTCACGCTGCCATCTGGCTGCCTTTCTTTTACCGTGGCGAGTTCCTCAATATAAGAATCGTAGTGTGCAATGACCTTTTCCGTTGCCCATTTCTCTCCGGCAACAGCCGCTTTAATGATTTCATAAGTCAATGGATTCTGCTGTTCTTCCATACCCGCACCTCCGCCATTTGATTGCTTACAGCATACCATATCCAAAGACATCAATCCAGTAAGCCATAAAAAAAGAAGATATTTTGCAATCCTTTTGGATTTTGAAATACTACAATGAAGGACAGCAAGGAGGGAACACACATGAAGAAAGAAACAAGGACGTTGGTTTATGATGATGAATTTCGGATTGAGGCATACCGTTTTGAGGGAATCGTGCAGCCATTTCCAAACCACTTTCATGAATATTATGTAATTGGTTTCGTAGAGAACGGACAGCGCATACTGTCCTGTAGAAATCAGGAATATACCATAGAAAAAGGCGATATCGTTCTTTTCAATCCCGGAGATAATCATGCCTGTGTGCAAAGTGATAATGGCACGTTAGATTACCGGGGATTTAACATTACCAAAGAAGTCATGCTGAACCTGGCAGAGGAAGTAACCGGGAGAAGGGAACTTCCCGGCTTTTCCGACCAAAGTCATTTCACGAACTATTTCAACCGATTTATCGGATTGGCTCCGGGCCTTTATCGTGACATATTTTTTAAGAAGGAGGAAACACCGGATGAGTAAAAAAGCAAGCGGGCACCTGGCGGCGCTGGTAACAATCCTGATACGGGGAACTATCTTCATCTACACCAAAGTGCTGTTAGTGGATTTTGAACCGGTAGAAATTCTCTTCTTCCGATTTATCCTGGGATTTCTGGCATTGCTGATCGTCTATCCCCACCGGATGAGAGACCTCCTATTGACTTGTTCAATCTTTCTTAAGCGGTATCCAGATATACACCTTCATATCATCTGATCCCTCCTCTGGAGGAAAATATACTTCGATATCATATTCTCCTGCAAGAGAGTATCCTTTAAGTGCAGGCAACCACTCTGACCAAATCTTGGTGTTCGTATCCTGAAGTGTTTTCATCGTGCACGGGAATTGTGCCCAGGCGCTGCCAGGGATCACTCTGGTCTCACAACCTTCCGGGATATCCTCCCAGGGGAAATACAGATCCGCAATCCAGTAATCAAAATCCTTTCCCTTCATATCAAGGCAAACGCCAAAGGTTCCCATTACTGAACGCTTTCCGTCTTGAGCCAGCCATTCATCCCAGAACTTCGGTATTTCCTGATAGCTTGTATCCGAATTGAAAGGCCTTTTCACTCCGACAATAGTAAACGGTGCTTTTTCAACAATACGATAATCCAACATAGTTCCACCCTCCAT
Source organism: Eubacterium sp. UBA3279 (assembly GCA_002361775.1). GTDB lineage: Bacteria > Bacillota > Clostridia > Lachnospirales > Lachnospiraceae > Oliverpabstia. The sequence continues at coordinate 5,311 of DETV01000086.1, read as the reverse complement.
CGTGATTTTGATATGCAGCGGAGCAAAAGATCTCAGCGATGCCCCCGGTTTCTTCGCTTGTGACGGCGTAATCCCATGAAATTTCTGAAAGGCTTTTGCAAAACTATCCGGCGATTCATAGCCGTATTTGGCGGCAACATCAATCACCTTTACATCCTTCCCGTTAAGCTCCTGTGCCGCCAGCGTCATCCTGCGTGCTCGAATGTATTCACCGACAGTCATGCCACACAAAGCCCCGAAGATGCGCTGATAATAGAACGAAGACAAAGCTGCCTTAGCGGCGATATCTTCTATGTCCAGTTCTTCCGTCAGATTCTGCTCCATGAAATCTATGGATTCCTGAAATCCTTCGATCCAGCCTTGCATCCTTCTCACTCCCTTCGCTCACTGTACTATAAGTATATCAACAGGCAGAATTTACACCCGACATTCTGTGCTCACTTAGTCAGGTATCCCTGGCTCTTTGATGATATGTAGTACCGCCCGATAAATTGTTAAGTTATCGTTTTCTGCCAATATAGCGGCAGACTTTTTTCTTATATTGCAGATACTCATTTCCAAATGTGGCAAGCAGGAAATCCTCTTCTACATTGACAATCTGCAAATGAAACATGATGACGGCAAAAACGGTTAGAATACACAAAATCCAGTTAAAAAACATCAATAATGTACCAATATATAAGAGGTCAAATCCTAAAAAGGCGGGGTTGCGGCTAATTTGATAAATACCATTTGTCACAAGTTCTGTTTTATCGGTTGTGGAAACTCCCGCCCGCCAACTATTTCGCATAGTCTGTACTGCGACAATAAATATAATTGTTCCCGCAATGCTCATCACCGCACCAATAATCCGAACAGCAACAGGGCTATGGCTTATCCCAATGAAAATACTGATAAGATCCGCTGCGAAAACAAGAACAGCAGCAACCCTCATTGTAACTTCCACGAATTTCACAAAACCGACTTTGTCCTTTCCAATTTGGTCTGTCTGTATTCCCTGCTTTTTTGACGAAGCATTTTTACAAAATAGCAGCCGTAGAAGGCAATTAAGACTGCTATGGAAATCAACTTAAATTCCATTGTTCTCCCTCCAATTCATGTTTTTTTTTCAGCATCCAGTATAACATACGAGTTTGAAATATTCCATTCCTCTTCCAAATGCACCCTATCGTTTTTTGAATAGGGGCTATCGTTAAAAATGCACCCTCTGGTGACCAAGGGTGCATTGTATCAAATTGTGGTACGCAAGCCAAATTGGGAATCCTACAAAAATCATATCATACTCCGACATATTATCTCTTTTATAAGCAATCTTCGGTCAGCAGCTTTCATTCCTTATTTCCACGCTGCTTCTGGAACTTTTGTCCATCCAATCCAAGTCTTCTTTTGTGTAACCTGTTGTAGGTATAATAGCAAACAAATCCGCTCCGATGGAATCTGCTAAATTTTCTGCCACTCTCGCAGTTATACCTGTTGCGGAAAAATATGCTGCCAGTTTTTTACTCACTTGTACCACTTTCCTTTTCACTCTGTTTCAATAATCCGATATGCTTCTGAAGTTAATGCCTTTACAGCACGTTTGTAATCTTTATCTTTTACCAAAATATAATCCGTATTAAATGTAGAAATTGCAAATAGTCCGACCTCATATCTGGCCAATGCTCCAGATATTTCCGCTAAAATACCAATCAGAGAAAAATCCAATACTCCCTGTATGCGAAACGCTCTCCAGCCGTCACTCTGCTGTATCGTATTATCCGGTACATCCCCTGTACGGCATACCAGAGATTTTTCCTCATCTGTTTTTCCTATAAAGCAGTAATCAGCATCCAGATCGACCTGCGAATAGTCCTCCACCTGGCAGACACTAAATAAACCCGGAAGGACCAGCACTTTCAATATCTCATCATCCCAGTTAGTTTCAACCTCTTCTGTTAAAGAATAATTTCCCTCAGCCAGACGCTCAACCTTTTCTTCAAATGGAAGTTCCGGATCAATTCCTATTTCTTCCCAGGTAGTACCATAAGGCGCTCCTCCAGACGTATACCCGGCAATAAATGCAAACCGATCATCACAATCCTCATATATAGTTTCATACTTTTCACGTTTCTTTTTTTCTTTCTGTAATCGCTTTTGTTTTAATCGTTCTTCCTCTGCCCGTTTTATATTATCCAATTGTTCCTGCGTATAATTAACACCCAGTTCCTGCAAATCCTTTACTGCTGTCATAGAATCCACATGGAACCTTTCCCTGTAATGCTTTACCATGTGCTTCGCTGTGCCCTGATAGGTAAGCAGCCACTGTTTACCTTTTTGAAGGCGGCGGCGTTTTCGTTCTTCTTTATTCAATTTCCTTTTATTTTCCATCTGATATTCTCCAATCAATATTCTGTTTTTCACTCATTTCATACATATCCAGACGCATTATATCAAACTCCGGACAATATTGCATACATTGCTGTTATCGTGTCAGAAATATAGAAATCAATCGTTACCTTCTGGTTGTTCATTTATGGCTTGTCTGTAAAACTCAATTTTATCATCCAGATTCTGCAAATACTCATTCCATTTTTGCCGTTGTTCTAACACATATTTTCTATGTACTTCCAATATTTTCATCCGCTCCGGCATTGTACTTTTTCCACAGTACCGCAGTTCAGAATATTTCTGAATATCTCCGAGATGCATACCTGTCTCTTTTAATCGTCGGATAAACTTTATCCATTCGATATCATTCTCCTCATATTCACGCCTGCCACCACCGTCTCTTGCTACTTTGATTAATCCTTTTTTCTCATAATACCGCAACGTGCTTTCAGGCAGGTTCGTTTTTTCAGAAATCTCGCCAATTAACATTTTTAAAATCACCTCAAATTGTTCTTGACTTAAACTATGGTTTAAGTTATATGCTCAAATTATAAAACTTACAGGAGGTAAATGCAATGAGCAGCACACGTTTTGAACTGGGGTCTGAGAAACTTAAAGAAATTGACGGTATCGGAGGTGAAAATGTCATACAATCGTTACAAGATATTGCCCCGGATGTAGGAAAATACATCATAGAATTTGCTTTCGGAGATGTCTATACACGGCCTGAACTTAGTATGCAGGAACGTGAAATGATAACAATTACAAGTTTACTGACTACCGGAGGTTGTGAACCACAGTTAGAAGTACATATCAATGGCTCCCTTAACGTTGGACTTTCTCCCGAAAAAATCATTGAAACATTTATCCAGTGTATTCCTTACACCGGTTTTCCCAAAGTTTTAAATGCCATTTATACCGCCAAGAAAATATTTGCAGAAAGGCATATCTATTAGACAAATTGTATTCTCAACAATACTTGAGGTAATGGCACATTACAAAAGTGCAAAATCCTGAAGCAAACCATATGTCTTACGGCTAGCTTCAGGACTTTGTGTCATTCATTTTTGCTACTGTTTTCCATTTGGATGTAATTATCTACGCAAGCTCAACCCCTTTCTCTTTGCTATCTTTTCCCTGCTGTCTGGCAATGATCTCTTTATTGATTTTCAATCGTTCATGAATAGACTTTCTCGCCGATTCCACAGTTTTCGACTTTTCATTCCCAACAGATGCTATTGTCTTCCCTGCTTCCATTTCTGATTTTGATACCGTAGTCGGTTCTACCGATCTCTCTGGTACTCTTTCTTCCAGACTACAGAAACTCTGCAAATACGGCAGCACATGCTCCTGCATATCCGTAAGGTCTGCCATATATGCCTGAAAAGATTCTTCTCCCTTTGCCTTCTGGTAATTCAGCCAGCTTTCATCATGCAGCTTCATTTCATTCTGGTTTTCCAACTGGTTCACAATACCGCCGTTTCCATCTCCAATATTAATTTTCCCTTTTAATTCCTGCATCTGATCACGATCCGGGTAGTAAATTGTAAAATACATCTGTACAGTTTTCTCAGGCATTCCAGTCTTTGGATCTGCTTGTGAAGCCAGTTCTGCATCCATTTTGGCTGTTATTTCATCCAGGCTTCCCAGCTTCTGATAACCGGAAATGTTCATTTCCTTATCCTCACAGAAATTGATGCGGACAACCGGTACTGCTGTCTCCGGTATCTCAGGCTGGTAATCCTTCAGTTTCTCCAGAAGTTCTTCTGCCCGTGGAGACTCTTCGCATTCCTCATCAATAATATCTTTCAAAAACGGAATGTACCTATGGGCATAACCGCATCTTAATTCTAATGCGACAGTTTCCACCATATCTTCCTCCGGGTTAAAGTTATCATGATAATCATAACGGTCAAAGTCTTCCGCTAATTGATCCAGTGCTACAGCCAGTTCATCCGCTGTCATTTTCTCCGGATAATAATGGACATTCAATTCTTTTGGAGGATAATATCGAAAATCCGGAAACGCCTCTACAATCTTTTCCAGTGCTTCATGTACCATTGGAAGTGCTGCCAGAAATGCCACATCATCCAGGCTGTCTCCCCGGATCGATTTCCGACTGACTAGAGATACCTCCGCCTCATCATAAAAAATATCATTCGGGTCACGGTAAATAATGCCCATTCCATTTCCATAGTAGCTTAACGATGGATCATCAATGATTTCCCGGTATTTTGCAAGGATCTCATCCAGATTGGTACTCTTATATATTTTGCCAAGGCTATGGTATTCATCACATTCTGCAGCATAGTATTCCAGATACGGCTCTTTCTTCGGAGGCATATTGTTCAGGACGTTATCGATCATATTGTAGTTTGCTTCCTCCAGCTCTTCCACTTTTGCCAATGGCTTGTACTCCCCTCTGGCTTTCATCTGCTCCGTTTTTTCATCCAGATACCGTTCAGATTTTTCAAGAAAATCTTCTAACGTACCAGTCTTATCCGGTCTGATCGGGTTCATATCTACCCGCATATTTCCGACCTTATACCCTGCTTCATTCAATACGGAAAACAAATCATCCTCACGTACCGTTCCCTCATAAGCAATTACCACATCCACATCAGAATCCTCTTTATATAGCCCATCCCTTGTACGGCTTCCATACACACGCACAGCCTGTATCTTGGTATCCAGATCATTTTCAATAATCTCTGCCTGTGCAATCGCCCATACGGTCTCTTCGATTTCTGACCGGCTCATTCCATTTAATCCAGCTTCCGCTTCGGTATGATCCGAAATAACCGACACCCGATTCCTCTGGCTTCTTGCTTCCTGAAAGATCTCTGCCTCTACTTCTTCCGCTTTTTCTCGCAATTCATCATAATCTACAGGTATCCGTTCTAACTGTTCCAGTCCTTCGTCCTCTAAAATATCCTGAATAGCC